>NZ_JAINZO010000002.1:0-357149 GCF_020179605.1 Geomonas agri | reverse complement strand
TCCTACACCAACGACCAAAACCTGATCGACAACTACCACAAGGCCGACCGTCGCGGGCGGAGCGCCCCGCTGAACATGGTCATCACCGAGACCGGCGCCGCCAAGGCCGTCGCCAAGGTGCTCCCGGAACTGACCGGAAAGCTGACCGGCAACGCCATCCGCGTACCGACTCCGAACGTTTCGTTGGCGATCCTCAACCTGCAGCTTGGCGCCGAAACCGACGTGGTGTCGCTGAACAGCTATCTGCGCGCCATCTCCCTCGATTCGCCGCTGCAGAACCAGATCGACTTCACCAACTCTCCGGACGTCGTCTCCAGCGACTTCGTCGGCTCGCGGCATGCCGGCGTCGTTGACTCCCTGGCTACCATCGTGCAGGGCAACCGCTGCGTGCTCTACGTCTGGTACGACAACGAGTTCGGCTACAGCTGCCAGGTCGTGCGCATGGTCCAGAAGATGGCGGGCCTGGAACTGCCGGCGCTTCCGGCCTAGTTCGACGCGGCAAAACTTGCTAGACAGTAAAAGGGGCACCCATGCCGGGTGCCCCTTTTTATTTTCCCCCTCACTAACCCTCCCCCTCCTGGGGCGGGGACTGGATGCTGTCCTTGCCCATGGCGGCGAAGCAGGGTAAAGTTCACGCTGCACAGGAAGGGAGCACATGAGAGAGGTTGGCGACAGAAACTTAATTCCGGAGGGACCGGTCAGGATCCTGGCATATGTCGGTGCAGGGCTCCTCGGCGTGTGCCTGTTCGCCTTCATCCTCCTGGAGATCTACCTCGCCACCCCGCTCCCCGCTCGCCAGATCTCTCACCTGGTAACCTCCACGCTCAACCAGCAATTCATCGTGCAGCGCGTCTCGTTTTCAGACGGCACCATTGTGTTGAGGGGGGTCCGGCTAATGAACCCGAAAGGCTTTGCCGGCCCCGACCTCGTAGCTGCCGACACCGTTGAGGTCAAGCCGCAGTGGCTCGGGTTTTTGCGGGGGGAGCGCCGGTTCGATCTTATCGCCGTCGACGGCGGTAGTGTCAACCTTCTTAAAAACGGCACCGGGGCCTGGAACTTCAGCGAACTGCAACGTAGGCTGGCCGCCAGGAAGCCGGCGAAGCCCACCCCCGAGACGGTGATCAGCAAGCTGCTGGTTCGTAACGGTGCGCTGACGGTGCAGGGGGAGGGGGTGCGAGGTCTCGATGTCAAGCTCTACAACCTCACCAGTGGAGGGTCGCGCAACGCACAGGTGGAGCTTGCCTTTGAGGATGCCGGGCATAACCGCTACCAGTTGCAAGGGACTGCTAGGCCGGGCGAGCAGGCTGCCGTTGACCTCACCCTGAGCGCGCCGATCCTGTCGTTGCGCAAGGTTGCCGGTTTAATGAAGTTGAAAAACCCGCAGCCGCTGGAAAAGGCGGGGGGCTCCCTGACGGTGAATGCTGTGCTGGCCAACGGGGAACTTCGCAGTTCAGGCACCTTCCGTTTCAGGGACGTGCTGCTGCCGGCTGCCCGCGGCAGTTATCCCATTGCCGGGACGTTGCAGTTCAACGGCACGTACACACTTGCCGAGGATCGTGCGGACCTCAATGACGCGACCCTGGCGATCGAGAAGGTTGCTCAACTCCATGCCGAGGGGAGCCTGACCGGGGTAAGAAAGGAGCGCCGCTACGCCCTGCTGTTCAGCGTGGACCAGGTCGACCTCGCCCTGCTCAACGTGCTGCTCAACGACGAGGCCCGGCGTGGCCTGCTGCTTGCCGGGAAGCTGCGCTGCGAATCTTTGCGGTTGGAGGGGACCGGCACCGGCGGTGTGGAAAGCGCAGCCGGCCTCCTGCTGCTCCAGGAGGGCTCACTCTCGAAGGGGGAGCTGCTGGTGACAGGACTTTCCGGAGAGGCAGCACTGTCGCGCAAGGGCAACGGTGTCGCCGCCGTCGGCGCTCTCGCGGTCGTCCAAGGGACGGGTGGTGCGGTCATCGAGGCACTCAATCTCCCCTTCGACCTCACGCTCTCTCCCCGGTTGAAGCCGGTGCGGGTCCAAAGCAGCGGCTTCAGCGTCCATGCATTTGGGATCCCGGTTGTCGGAGATCTCTCTTATGATCTGCAACGCCTGGAGTCGCTGTCGGCCACCCTGAGACTCGTGCAGGCGAAGCTTCCCTCACTGAACCCGTTCCTGAAACGCTACAACCTGCAGGCCAGCGCCGGCACTGCGTCAGGGACGCTAGCGCTGACCGGAAAGGGCGCGCAGGACCTGAGGCTCTCAGGCAGGATCGCCCTTGCCGACTTCGTGGGGAAACGCGGGGACGAACCGATGGCAGTAAAGGATGGGGCCGCTACCGTCGAACTGCGACAGCAGGGAGGACATCGGCAGGCGTTAGGCGAGGCGCGCATGGCCGGGATGACGGTTGGTTCCCAGCACGGCGATGCCCGTTTCGGCTACCGGGTAGAGGACGACAAGGTCAACCTGGAGGGGGTGCAGGCACGGCTGGGAACGGCAGGGCTGGTCGCCTCCCGCATCGCCGGCCGATTGCCGCATCCGGGAACCCCGGCAGGACGCACCCCGCTACAGTTTGAACTGGAGGGGGGTGCCTTGCGCCAGGGCGACCTGGAGTTGACGGGCCTATCGGGGCGGATTCAGGGGAACCTGGTCACGGCAGCTACGGAAAAATGGCTGGAGGGTTCTGCCGACGTTTCCTCCCGTGCCGTCAGCTTTAAGAATAAGGGGGGAGGGGGCGTGGTCCTCCGTGCCAGCTTTGCCAAGGCGGGTGGCCGCGCCGATTTGAGTGGCGACCTGCTGGGCGGAAAGCTCTCCGCAGAGGCTGCCTTCCGCCCCTTTGCTCTCGAGTCAGGCGTCGCATTCAAGGCTGCGCTGGATCATGCAAGCGCGGCCCAGGTGGCCTCTTTCCTGCCGGAGACCGCGACCGTCCGCCCCACCGGCGGGCAGGTGGACCTGCACGCCGCAGGAACCTACTCGGGGAAAAGGGGGCTGGAGTGCCGCTTCGATACCAAGGGGCGCGGTCTCGCCCTAGCCAAAAGCGGCAAGGCCGCACTTTCCGGGGCATCTCTCTTTCTGACGGGAAGCTACGGCGCGGGGACGCTCTCGATCGGTGAGGGGCTGTTCTCGCCTGGCAAAGGGGTTGCCCTCAGGGCGCGGGGCCAGGTGGCGGCCGCCTTCTCCCCCAAGCGTCGCGGTACCATCAGCTTTGCGCTCCCCGGGACCCCGGTCGATGTCTTGGTTGACGCGACCGTCAACCTGATGCCCCCGGCGCTCCAGGAAGCGACGGTGAAAGGGGCGGTTGCCGCGACCGGCACCCTCGACTTCCGGGACGGACGGCAATTACTGGAAGGCGGCATTGACCTGCAAGGGGGCAGTATCGAATCTCCTCCCCAGAAGCTGGCGGTCACCGGCATCAACGGCAGGATTCCGGTTTCGCTTGATCTCTCCGGCAAGAGCGCCGCGCTGCCCAAAGAGAGCAGGGAGTTCAGCAGGTCCAACTATCCGCGTGTGCTCGGCCAGTTGCGGGATCTCCCGGCGGCAGGTGACCAGCTGACGGCGGGGAAAATCGTTTTCGGCACCCTTGAGTTGGGCAAGCTCACCCTGCAACTGCGCGCCTCCCAGGGGCTCATGGAGATCTCCCCCGTGCGCACCACCCTCTACGACGGCGTCATCCTCGGGACGGGGTACCTGGCAGTGAGAGAAAAGACGACCTATCGGGCCGACCTCTTGGTGAACGGGCTCAGCCTGAAGCAGCTCTGCCGCAGCATCCCCAGCGTGCAGGGGTACATCTCGGGCCGTGTCGACGGAGTGATCAGTTTCCGGGGCATGGGAGGCGGCGTCGCGGGAATGACGGGGTTCGTCGACCTCTGGGCCCGTGAGGGGGGCGGGGAGAAGATGCTGGTCAGCAAGGAGTTCCTGCAGCGCTTGGCCAAGCAGAAGCTGAGCGGCTTCTTCCTGAGCCGGGACCGCGACTACGATCAGGCGGAGATCAAGGCGACCCTGCAGGAGGGGGACCTGACCTTCAACACGCTGAAGATCGTCAACACCAACTTTTTCGGGGTAAAGGACCTGAATGTGAACATCGCACCGACGCAGAACCGGATCGCCCTGGACCACCTGCTGGAATCGATCAAGGAGGCCGCGGTGCGTGGCAAACCCGCAACGGGCGAATCGCCCGCCGGGGCGGCACCGGCTAAACCGGAACCGGTGCCGGAGTTCAAGTGGGAAGAGTGATCCTGCTGTGTTATATTCGTGAAGTGCCGTATCTTGAGCAGACCAATGAATCCGACGGGGGTATCCCATGAAAACGAAATTGATCAAGTTGCTGCTGGCCCTTGCCTGTTTCTCCCTTGCCGCCTGCGCGGTGATCACGGTCAACGTCTACTTCCCCGAGAAGGCCGCCAAGGAGGCGTACAAGTCGCTGGACGACATGCTCCTGAAGAGTGGCGAAAAACCAGGCGCCCCTGCTACTCCCCCGGGCCTGCCGCCTGCTGCGCCCCAGGACAAACCACAGAGTCGGCTTTTTGACAGCCTGCCGCAATTTCCCCTGGTGAGTGAGGCCTATGCCGCGGATACAGACGCCGACGCGGACGCCTTGGCCGTCGAGATGTCCAGCATGCCGGAGGTCCTGAAGGCCTACGACGACATGAGCAAGCGGCTCCCCAGACTGAATGCGCTCTTCTCTAGCGGCGCGGTTGGGTTGTCGAAGCAGGCACTGGTGGTGGTCCCCCCATCAGCCAAGGGGAAACTCGCCCCCCAGGATGAGGCGCTGGTTGCTGCGGAGAACCAGAGCCGCAAGACGGTGGTAATGAGCATGGCGAAGGCCATTCTAAAGCTGCAGAAGCAAAAAGAGAGCAAAGAGGCGCTGAACCAGGTCATGGGTAAAGCGGCGGCCACCTATGCCGAGACCAAGCGGGAAGCGGCGCAGCCGGGGTGGTGGGTGCAACTGCAGAACGAACGCTGGGTGCAGAAGTAGTTCCTGGGCGGGCAATGTGAAAGCGAAAAGGCCGCAGAGTTTTTCTGGCGGCCTTTTCTTTGTCCGGAATCCGCATTGACGGGGTTCTGACGGCTGTGCAAAATTTGAACTGCTGCTCAAACTGTGAAAGTGGTCGATTTCGCACAATTTTTGAGGTGAATGGTGTGTACGGGGTGTCATGGCTGTTCAGTTGCTGGACCGGTCGTGCATCATGGATGTTAATGCGGTAGCCGGAAAACTGGTGGAGAAACAGCTATTTAAAATTTTTTCGTGCTAGCCATGAGTTTGGCACCGCTCTTGTAATAATGAAAGACAAAGCGGCACAGCAAATGCCGCTTGCCAGAAAACCCAACTTTTGCGCCGATGATGGATCTCCTTATCCTCTTGGCGCTTTTTTTTTGTTCCGGTCACGCCAGCAGCAGTCTCCCCAGCGACGCCTTTGCCGCCGATCCGGAGACGTCGGGCATGATCTCCAATTCGAGCGTAGTCACCCCGTCCAGGTCCACCTGGTATTCCTCCTGCTCCGTGGTGGTGCCGGGAGGAGCGAAAGTGAACTGCTGGCGGACGATCTCCCGGAAACTGTGGCCATGGTACTGGGCGTAGCGTAGTACGAACTCCTGGGTCCGCGATACTTCCTGTTCGTTGATCAGGAGGTAGATTCGCTTCACCTTCTGCGGAGCGTCGAACAGCAGGCGGATAATCTGCGGGCCGGACTCCGCCGCCCGCCATCCCGGGGCTCCGACCGGCTGCAAGGCTGCCTCGATGGGCTGGGACGGGTCTTCCGAGGATATTTCCACACGGGCGATGCTGTCGACATCCAACCACTGGGCACTTTGGTCGTGGTGCTGCTGGACGTGGCTTTTGACAACGGTTTTGCGCATCTGATTCTCCTGTTCCGCCGAGGCGGCGCCTGCACCGGGTGGTCCGGCACCGGCTGTAGTGGAGGGTTCAAAGCCGCAACACGGCGACCCACCAGGCGATCAAGGCCGCTTCCAGGGCTTCTCCGGAGCGGCTAGAGTTGGCCGTGATCGGCGAAGCTGTAGAACTCGTTCTCGCCGATGATAATGTGGTCCAGCACCCTGATCCCCATGATCTGACCGGCGTCGCAGAGCCGGCGCGTTACTGCCAGGTCCTCGGGGCTCGGCGCGGGGTCGCCGCTGGGGTGGTTGTGCAAAAGAATCATCGCCGCCGCAGACTGGCGCACGGCGGCGTTGAACACCTCGCGCGGGTGCACGATGCTCTGGTTCAACGATCCTTCCGAGATGAGGGCGCGGCTGATGATGCGGTTCTTGCCGTCCAGAAGCAGTGCCATGAACAGCTCGGTGTGCCGGTCCCGGTATTCGTGGTTCAGGTGCTCGAAGACCTGCGCAGCTGATGTGAAACGGTCGAAGGACTCGATGGGGCGCCGCTCCTTCTCACGGATGCGCCGGGACAGGTCGAGCGCTGCCAGTATGCTGATGGCCTTGGCGGGCCCGATTCCCTTCACCTGCTGGATCTCGCGCCAGGAGGCGTCGGCCAGCCCGCGCAGGGACTTGAACTGGAGCATCAACTCGCGCCCCAGGTCGAGGGCGCTCCGGCCGCTGGCGCTGTTGCCGCTGCCGAGGATGATGGCCAGCAGTTCCGCCTCAGAAAGCGCCGACGGGCCACGTTGCATCAGCTTCTCGCGGGGACGTTCCGTTTCGGGCCAGCATTTTATTCCGCCGCTCATGAACCGCTCCTGGTGGCGATGGGATCGATGGCAAAAAAATTAACGCTTAATAATACCCGCGGGTGCCGCGTTCGCCAGTCCGAAATCGTCGGGGTGGAGTAAACAGCACCCACCTAATTAGTTTGGACGAATTACTTATTTCATGGTTTTATATTTGCTGGGGATGTGTTATATCTCCACAGTTTGCAACTAGATACCGGCCCGCGGCCGGGACCTTTGGAGGGACTAAATGTTTGGGTTGATGCCAAAAGATGAAAAGTTTTTCGCCATGTTCAGGGAAATGTCCCACAACATTATCGAAGGAGCCCAGCTCCTGAAGGACATGCTGGACAACTTTGACGACCCTGTGGCCAGCCAGCGCAAGATAAAGGACGTCGAGCACAAGGGCGACACCATCACCCACGATATCATCAAGAAGCTGAACAAGAGCTTCATCACCCCGTTCGATCGTGAGGACATCTACGCACTCTCCGCCGCTCTGGACGACATCCTCGACCTGATCGACGCCTCCGCACAGCGCTTCGTCATGTACAACGTGCAGAAGCCCACGCCGGAGTCCAAGGAACTCGCCTTCCTGATCCTGAAGTCCTGCCAGACCATCGACAAGACCGTCGCCGTCCTGGGGGGCAAGCTCGAGCCGATCAGCGCCTACTGCATCGAGGTGAACGCCCTGGAGAACGAGGCGGACCGCGTCTGCCGCGAGGCGATCAGCCGTCTCTTCGCAGAGGAGAAGGACCCGATCCAGCTCATCAAGTGGAAAGAGATTTACGAGACGCTGGAGACCGCAACCGACAAGTGCGAGGATGCCGCGAACATCCTGGAAAGCGTGGTGGTAAAAAATGCCTGAGGTCACACTGGTCCTGCTGGTGGCCGTCATCGGCGCGGCCCTGTTGTTCGACTACATCAACGGCTTCCACGATACCGCGAACGCCATTGCCACCTGTGTCTCCACCCGCGCGCTCACCGTCAGGACGGCGATCTTCATGGCAGCCGGCCTGAACTTCCTAGGTGCGATGATCTCGACCAAGGTTGCGGCGACCATCGGCAAGGGGATCGTCGATGCCAACAACATCACGCAGATGGTGGTGCTGGCCGGTATCCTGGGCGCCATCATCTGGAACCTGATCACCTGGTACTACGGTCTTCCCTCCTCCTCCTCGCACGCCATCATCGGCGGCCTGGTAGGATCGGTGGTGGCCCATGCCGGCAGCGGCGCGCTGCACTGGGCCGGCCTCAAGAAGATCATCACGGTGCTGATCGTATCCCCGATCGTTGGCGCCTTCTTCGGCTTCATGTTCATGGTCGGTATGATGTGGGCCTTCAGGAACAGAGCACCCTACAACCTGAACAAGTCGTTCCGCAAGCTGCAGATCCTCTCCGCTGCGGTCATGGCCTTCTCCCACGGCACCGCCGACGCCCAGAAGTCGATGGGTGTCATCACCATGGCGCTGGTCAGCTACGGCTCCCTCGCCACCTTCGAGGTGCCTAACTGGGTCAAGATGTCGTGTGCTATCGCCATGGGCCTTGGCACCGCAGCGGGCGGGTGGAGGATCATCAAGACCGTCGGCCACGACTTCGTGAAACTGCAACCGGTGCACGGCTTCTGCGTGGAAACCGCTTCGGCGGGCGTCATCCTGGGGGCTTCGGCCATGGGCCTTCCCACCAGTACCACCCACGTGATCACCTCGTCCATCCTGGGGGTCGGCCTGACCAAAAGGATCTCCGCGGTGAACTGGGGCGTCGCCTACCGCATCGTCACGGCATGGGTGATCACCATCCCGGCTTCTGGCTTTGTCGGGTTTGTCAGTTACATCGTGTTGTCGCCATTCCTGGGTAAGTAACGGGGGGGGAGACATCGGGAAAGGGTCGGGGGCGGTCTGTGGACTGCTCCCGATTTTTTTTGGCTATTCCAGTTCTTCGCCCACCTCGGTCATCTCCTTGGCCAGCTCGGCCTGGGCGGCGTCTTTGGCACGGAAGCGGAGCACGAGGTAATAGCAGAGGAAAT
Source organism: Geomonas agri (assembly GCF_020179605.1). Classification (NCBI taxonomy): domain Bacteria; kingdom Pseudomonadati; phylum Thermodesulfobacteriota; class Desulfuromonadia; order Geobacterales; family Geobacteraceae; genus Geomonas; species Geomonas agri. The sequence continues at coordinate 348,487 of NZ_JAINZO010000002.1, read as the reverse complement.
AGGCGATGATGGCGGCGAAGAAGCCGAGGATCGAGGAGCCGAGGATCAGGGACTTGGCGTAGCGCTCCAGGTTGTGCCACTCGAGACCCGCGGCAACCGGGAGATCCTTGATGGGGCGGCCGCGCAGGAAGGCGCCCAGCTTATAGCTGATCCCGAGGATGGGAACCACGGTGATCGGGGTGTTGACCCAGGCTCCGGTGATGCAGGTAAGTTTGTTGAGTCTCAGGAGAAAGGCTGCCGCAATGGCAAGGGGAGTGTGCAGGCCGAAAAACGGGGTGAAGCTGATGAAGACACCGACCGCGAATCCGGCGGCGATATGCCCGGGATGGCTGTCCAGCGACAGGATGCCATAGATCTTTTTTTTCCAGTGCTCTTTGTTCAGCAACAGTCACCTCGAGTTGGCGCTCAGTCTAAAGTTCGGACCAGCCTTTGTCAATGAGTTTGACTGCTCTGGCTCTTTAAGAAAATTGCCACAGGTGGGGAAACGTGTTAGTATCCTTGCCTTTACTAAACAAATAGACGGAATCCGTTATGCGTAAGGAACTGCTCAAAAAGGTAAAGAGAATCGTGGTAAAGATCGGCTCCGGCGTCCTGACCTGCGAGGATAACGGCATCGATCCGGCTTTCCTGGACGGTCTCGCCTCGCAGATTGCGGGGTTGCGCGCGAAGGGCATCGAGGTGGTCGTGGTCTCCTCTGGTGCCGTGGCTGCGGGGCGTCCGGCGCTGGGTCTGCCGGACCGGCCGAAGACCCTGCCGCAGAAGCAGGCGGCGGCCGCTATCGGTCAGTCGCGCCTGATGCGCGCCTACGAGGAGGCCTTCTCCGCCTACGATCTCAAGGTCGCCCAGATCCTCTTGACCCGCGACGACCTCGCTAACCGGCGCCGTTTCCAGAACGCCCGCGGCACGCTCGACACGCTGCTCTCCTGCGACATCGTCCCCGTCATTAACGAGAACGACACCGTCGTGGTGGACGAGCTGAAGTTCGGCGACAACGACAACCTTTCCGCCCTGGTCACCAACCTGGTCGAGGCGCAGCTCCTCTTGATCATGACCGACATCGACGGCCTCTACACCTCCGACCCGCGCACCGACCCCAACGCCACCCTGATCCACCAGGTGGGCGCGGTAACACGGGAAATGGAGCGCGGCGCGGGGGGGAGCGGCACCAACGTCGGCACCGGGGGGATGGCGACCAAGCTCGCCGCCGCCAAGAAGGTGGTGAAGTCGGGCGTGGCAGCCATCATCTTTGCGGGCAAGGGAGACGGCAACCTGGCGCGAGTCATGAACGGCGAACTGCTCGGCACCCTGTTCCTGCCCGCGGGCGAATCGTTGAACCGGCGCAAGCACTGGATCGCCTTCACTATCAAACCGGCCGGGAGCCTGGTGGTGGACGCCGGAGCGCGGGGGGCGCTGGCCACCCACGGCAAGAGCCTGCTCCCCTCGGGGATCGCGAAAGTGGAGGGGCGCTTCGACCGCGGCGCCTGCGTGAGGGTCGTGGACCCGGACGGGGTGGAGTTTGCGCGCGGCATCGTGGATTACTCCAGCCAGGAGATCGAGAAGATCAGCCGCCACAAGAGCAACGAGATCGAGCAGATCCTCGGTTTCCGCTACGGCGATGATGTCATTCACCGCGACAATCTCGTCCTGCTGTAAAACAAGACGCTTTAACAGGGATAAAAGGGATACAGGGGATAAAACCGAAACAATAAATTATTGGTTTTCCCAGCCTTTCCGCTTTCATCCCTTTTATCCCTTTTATCCCTGTTAATTGCCTTAGGGCTTCTTACGGAGGTACGTATGTCAGTAGCCGAACAGATCCGCAGCATCGCAGTCGAGGCCAGGCAGGCTTCCTTCGCCATGGCGAAACTCTCCTCCGCAGTGAAGAACGAGCTCCTGCTGGACATGGCGCAGGGGCTGATCAACAACGCAGAGGAGATCGTCGCCGAGAACAAAAAGGATCTTGCTGCCGGCAAGGAGCGGGGGCTTTCCTCCGCCATGCTGGACCGCCTTATGCTGAACGAGGCGCGCATCAAGGGGATGGCCGACGCCATCCGCGAGGTCGCCGCGCTCCCGGACCCGGTGGGCGAGGTGACCGGCATGTGGAAGCGCCCCAACGACCTCATGGTCGGCAAGATGCGCATCCCGTTGGGCGTGATCGGCATCATTTACGAGTCCCGCCCCAACGTCACCTCCGACGCGGCCGCCCTCTGCCTGAAGAGCGGCAACGCCGTAGTGCTGCGCGGTGGCTCCGAGGCGATCCACTCCAACCTGGCCATCGCCACCGTGCTCAAAGGCGAGTTGGCCAAGCGCAACATCCCGGCCGCGGCGCTCTCCCTGATCCCGTTCACCGAACGTGAAGGGGTCACCGAGATGCTCAAACAGGAAGAGTTCATCGACGTCATCATCCCGAGGGGGGGCGAGAGCCTGATCCGCTTCGTGGTCGAAAATTCCAAGATCCCGGTCATCAAGCATTACAAGGGGGTCTGCCACATCTTCGTGGACGCCTCGGCCGACTTCGCGATGGCGCGCGAGATCATCATCAACGCCAAGGTGCAGCGCCCCGGCGTCTGCAACGCCCTGGAGACGCTGCTGATCCACAAGGACATCGCCGATAAGTTCGTGCCGTTCATCTATCAGGCGCTCGACGCGCAGAAGGTCGAGATCCGCGGTGACGAAACCTTCCGCAGCTTCGCGCCGCAGGCCGTGCCGGCCACCGAGGACGACTGGTACGCCGAGTACCTGGAGCTGATCCTGGCGGCACGCGTGGTGGACGGGATGGATGCCGCCATCGACCACATCAACCGTTACTGCTCGCTGCACACCGAGTCGATCATCACCGGCGACTACGGCAACGCGCAGCGTTTCATCCGCGAGGTCAACTCGGGCGTGGTCATGGTGAACGCATCGACACGCTTCTCCGACGGGAACCAGTTAGGTCTGGGTGCCGAAATCGGCATCTCTACGACGAAGCTGCACTCCTTCGGCCCGATGGGGCTTACCGACCTGACCACGACCAAGTTCATCGTGTACGGCTCAGGTCAGGTGAGGCCTTAAAGACAACAATGAAAACGGGGATTCTGGGGGGGACCTTCAACCCCATCCATAACGCGCACCTGCGCATCGCCGAGGAGGCGCGCGACCTGTTCCAACTGGACCGGGTTGTCTTCATCCCCGCCGCCACGCCGCCGCACAAGCCGCAGGTGGGGGAACTCTCCTTCGCCAGTCGGCTGGATATGGTGCGCCTGGCGGTCGCGGGGAACCCCAAGTTCGAGGTCTCCGACATGGAGGCGGTGCGCGGCGGGCGCTCCTATTCGGTGGACACGCTGCGCCAATTGCACGCGGAACGACCTGACGACGAGCTTTTCTTCATCGTCGGGGCCGACTCCTTCAACGACATCTCCACTTGGCACCAGTACCAGGCCATCTTCGGCCTGTGCAACATCGTCAGCGTGCAGCGTCCCGGTTCCACCATCGCCAGTCTCGCCCAGGCCCTCCCTGTTGCCATAAGTGGGGAGTTCTGTTATGATTCGGCGGCTAAACGCCTGAACCACAGTTCAGGCCACTGTGTCTACGCGCTCGATGGGGTGCTGCTTGATATCTCATCCAGCCATATCCGGCAGCTGGTCAAAGCCGGCCGCTCGATCCGGTACCTCCTTCCCGAGGCGGTCGAGCACTACATAAAGGAACAAGGGTTATACGTTGATGCAAGATAAGGAAGTAATGATTCCGGCCGTGGAACGCGCCGTGAAATGTGCGGCTTTCGCCCTGGACAAGAAGGCCCTCGACGTCAAAGTGCTCGAGATCAAGAAGATTTCCAGCATCGCCGACTACCTGGTGCTGGCCACCGGGCGCTCCGACCGCCAGGTGCAGGCCATGGCGGACTCGGTTAAGCAGGGACTCAAGCCGATCGACAAGGCTATCGACACCGAGGGGTACGACGAGGGGCGCTGGGTGGTGGTCGACTTCGGCGACGTGATCGTGCACCTGTTCCAGGAAGAGGTGCGCAAGATCTACAACCTGGACGAGCTCTGGAGCCGTGCTCCGCAGATCGAGATCCCCGAGGAATATCTCTGGGAGCATAAAGAGAAATGAGACTGAAGCTCCTTTGGGTCGGCAAGACCCAGGAGAGCTGGGTCCGCACTGGCATCGAAGAGTACGCGGGAAGGGTCAGGCGGTACGCACCGCTGGAGATCCTGGAAGCCCGCGAGGAAAAAGGGGCGCAGGCCGCAACCATGCGGGAGCGCGAATGTGAGCGCCTTGCCAAGCTGATCCCCAAGGGGGGTAAGCTGGTGCTCCTGGACGAGAGGGGGGAGCAGATGAGTTCCCCTGAACTCGCCACCTTCCTGTCCAGGAATCGTGACCAGGGGACCCAGGACCTGGTCTTCGCCATCGGTGGGGCCTACGGCTTCACTGACAGCTTCCGGGCCCAGGCTTTCAAAACCATTTCGCTCTCCCGCATGACGCTCACCCACCAGATGGTGAGGGTGTTCCTGCTGGAGCAGATCTACCGCGGCTTCACCATCATTAATGGTGAACCGTATCATCATGAGTAGGTAACTGGTTGTTTCAAAGGTGAAGACGTTCTGCTTCACCTTTTTTAATTGGATCTAATAACTCTAATGAGGGAGAAATGCCATGCCGAAAAAGCCTCTGCTCTTGATGATCCTCGACGGCTGGGGGATCAACCCCGAACAGGAAGCCAACGCCGTCGCCCAAGCAAAAACACCCAACATGAACCGGCTCACCGCCGAATACCCCTCCGGCCAGATTGACGGCTCCGGCCTCGCGGTCGGTCTCCCATCCGGGCAGATGGGTAACTCCGAGGTCGGGCACACCAACATCGGTGCCGGCCGCGTGGTCTACCAGGACCTGACCCGGATCAGCAAGTCGATCAGCGATGGCGATTTCTTCACCAACCCGGCATTGCTGGACTGCATGGCCAAGGCGAAGGCGGGAAGTGGCAGGCTGCACCTGGCGGGGCTTCTCTCCGACGGCGGGGTACATTCCCACAACACCCACCTCTATGCGCTGATCGACATGGCGAAGCGGCAGGGCGTCTCCCAGGTTTTCGTGCACTGCCTCATGGACGGCCGCGACACCCCGCCCCAGAGTGGCGCCGACTACATCCAGCAGCTGGAGGATGAGATCAAACGCATCGGGTTCGGCAAGATAGCGACGGTGATCGGGCGCTACTACGCCATGGACCGTGACAACCGCTGGGACCGCGTGGAGAAGGCATACCGCGCCATGGTTCTCGGGGAAGGGAACCCGTACGCCAGCGCCGATGCCGCTATGAAGCAAAGTTACGCCGACGGGGTCACCGACGAGTTTGTGCTGCCGAGTGTCATCATGGCGGGCGGCGAGCCGGTGGGCAGGCTCTCCGACGGCGACGGCTTCATCTTCTTCAACTTCCGCTCCGACCGCGCCCGCGAGATCACCCGCGCCTTCACCGATCCGCAGTTCAACGGCTTTCAGCGAGAGGTGTGGCCCAAGCTTGCCTCGTACGTCTGCATGACCTCTTACGATGAAACCTTCGGCCTTCCCATCGCCTTCGGACCGGAGGACCTGGCCAACATCTTCCCGGAAGTGATCAGCAACGCCGGACTGACCCAGTTGAGGATCGCCGAGACCGAGAAGTACGCCCATGTTACCTTCTTCTTCAATGGCGGCCGCGAGGAGGCCTTTCCCGGCGAAGACCGCGCCCTGATCCCGTCGCCCAAGGAAGTCGCCACCTACGACCAGAAGCCGGAGATGAGCGCGTACCTCGTCACCGAGGAACTGATGAAGCGGCTCGACGAGGACAAGTACGACGTCATCATCCTCAATTTTGCCAACGCGGACATGGTCGGTCACACCGGCATCTTCTCCGCAGCGGTCAAGGCGGTGGAGGCAGTGGACGAGTGCGTGGGCAAGCTGGTGGAGAAGGTGCGCGCCAAGGGTGGCATCACCATCATCACCGCCGACCACGGCAACGCCGAGATGATGCAGGACGACCAGGGTGGACCGCACACGGCGCATACCTGCGACATGGCGCCGGTGGTGCTGGTGGATGACGCCAGGAAGGGTGTCAAGCTGAGGACCGGCGTTCTTGCCGACTTGGCGCCGACCATGCTGGAACTCCTCGCCCTGCCGCAACCGCCGGAGATGACCGGGAAGAGTTTGCTGGCGTAGTTGGTAACCCCGTCTGACCAGTCAAACTGAAGAGAAGCAGAGAAGGAGAGAAGACCATGAAAATTTTGGCAATCAACGGCAGCCCCCGCGGCATGAACGGCACCACGGGGCGCCTTTTGGAAGAGGTATTGGCTGGAGCGGTGCAGGCGGGTGCCGACATCGAAATCGTCTCGCTTTCGGAGACCCCGATCAAGCCGTGCGTGGCCTGCGACGCCTGTCACAAGGTGGGCATCTGCCCGGTGAAGGACGAGTACGAGACCATCAAGGATAAGCTCCTGGCGGCCGACGCCTTCATCCTGGCGACCCCAAACTACCTCCTGAGCATCACCGCCCAGTTGAAGGCATTCCTGGATCGCTGCAACGGCCTCATTCACCTCACGGCGTTGGAAGGGAAATACTCGGCCCTGGTGGAGACCTCCGGCGGTGGCGGCGACGAGGAGCCGCTGGAGTACATGCAGCGCATCGTCAACGCCATGGGTGCCCAGAACGTCGGCAGCATCGGCACTCCGGGCGCGGGGCCGCGCATGTTCCCGGACCAGGAGGCGCTGTTCCAGAAGGCGCGCGCCTTGGGCAAGGACCTTTGCGACAGCGTGCGCGAAAAGCGCTCCTTCCCGGAGCAGGACCAGTTCCGCAACGGCTTCAAGGAGCGCATGAGCCATCTGATCGGCTTCATGGGCGAGTGCTGGCCCTATGAGAAGGAGTACCTGGCTAAAAGGTAAGCGTGCTAGCTGACACCCATCTCCTCCCCCCGGAGGGGGGAGGTTGGGAGGGGGGCATGCGGCGGATAGACCCCTCCCTGCCCCTCCCCCTCTGGGGGCGGGGACGCTCCGAGCGACGAGCGTAACAATTTGCGGATAAAGACGGGTACTGGAGGCAGTCATGAGCAATACCGAAGAGTTGAACACCTGGGCCTACGCCCACAAATGCCAGAAGGCAGTAGAAAACCTGAAGAAGAACGGTTTCGACGCGCTTTACTGCCATAACGGCGAAGAGGTCTTCCACTACATCGTCAACGAGGCGTCCGAGGCGAAAAGCGTCGGCTTCGGCGGCTCCCTTTCCATCGCGGACCTGAAGCTCTCCGACAAGCTGAAGGGGATGGGCAAGGAGATCCTGAACCACGGCGCGCCGGGGCTTACGCCGGAGGAGAAACTGGCGATCACCAGGCGCCAGCTCACCTGCGACCTTTTCCTGACCGGCAGCAACGCGGTTACCCTCTCCGGTGTCCTGGTCAACATCGACGGCAACGGCAACCGCGCCGCCGCCATGTTCTTCGGGCCTCAGAAGGTGATCGTGGTGGTGGGCCGCAACAAGCTGGTGGACGGCAGCATCGAGGACGCGGTGCAGCGCATCCGGACCTACGCGTCGCCGCCCAATGCCAAGAGGCTGAACCTCTCCACCCCCTGTACCACCACCGGCTTCTGTTCCGACTGCAACTCCCCGCAGCGCATCTGCCGCGTGACCACGATCATTGAGAAGAAGCCCAGGAACACCGACATCAAGGTCCTGGTGGTTAACGAGGACATGGGACTGTAACAAGAGGGGGGACCATGCTCTTGCGTCCTCTGATCGATCTGCTGTTTCCCCCTTTGTGCCATGCCTGCAAAGGGGCCATACCTGTGACGGGGGCGGAGGAAACTCCGCCCCAGCCCTTCATCTGTACCGATTGTCTCGGCAAGATCTCCTTCCTCACATCCCCCCTGTGCACCCGCTGCGGCGCACCCTTTGCCACCGAAGCCGGCTGCGACCACACCTGCGGCGCCTGCCTTTCCCATCCCCCTTTCCATACCTGCCGCTCGGCGGCGGTCCTGGCGGGGCCGCTTCAGGAACTGATCCACCGTTTCAAGTACGGCGGCAAGATCCATCTGGCAGACCCCCTGGGGGTGCTGGCTTTCCAAAGGCTGGAACAGTTCCTGGGGGAGGCGAAGCCGGACTGCGTGGTCCCGGTGCCGCTGCACCGCAAGAGGCTTCGGCAGCGCGGCTATAACCAGTCGCAGCTGATTGGTGAGGTGCTCGGCAAAAAATTACGGGTGCCGCAAGTGGTGGGAAACCTGCGCCGGCTCCGCTGGACCGACCCCCAGACCGGGCTCGATGCGGGCGACAGGGTGACTAACGTGAAGGGGGCTTTCGGGGTGCGCAATCCCACGGCGCTGGCGGGAAAGCGGGTGCTATTGGTGGACGATGTCTTTACCACGGGCAGCACCCTGGGCGCCTGCGTCGATGCCCTGCGCGATGCGGACGTCGCCGCTGTGGTGGCGGTGACGGTGGCCCGGGGGCTCCAGCAGTAGGACCACTGCTTTGGGCTCAGGACTGCTGTGACGGCGCGAAGAAGGCCTGGAGCCGGTGGCAGATCTCTTCTTCCGGCGCCTTCTGGACGGTGACCCCGTGCAGGGCAGTGAGGAAGATCTTGCCGTAGTTCTTGGTGAGGACCCTGGAATCCAGGATCAGGACGGCGCCGCGGTCCTCCTTGCTCCGGATCAACCTCCCGAAGCCCTGTTTGAACTTGATCACCGCCTGCGGCACCGTGTAGCTCATGAAGGGATCGCCCCCCTTGGCGGTGATGTGCTCGCTCCTCGCCTCCAGGATCGGCTCTGTGGGGACCCGAAACGGAAGCCGGGTGATCACCACCAGCTCCAGCCCCCGCCCCTGCACGTCCACTCCCTCCCAAAAGGAATCAGTACCGAACAGCACCGGGTTGAGCGAGTTGCGGAACTTGGAGAGGAGCATGTGTCGATTGGTCTCCCCCTGGCGCATGGGGGTGAGGCCGGCGGCCTTGAGCGGTTCGGCCAGGCGGTTGTAGACCCTGATAAGCAGATCGTATGAGGTGAAGAGCACGAAGGCGCGCCCCTGCGAGATTTTCAGTGCGTCCAGCAGGTGGCTGCAGAGCCGGGCCTCGAACATGGGTGAGGTCGGCTCAGGCATGTCCGCCGGGACCACCACCAGCGCCTGGTGTGCGTAGTCGAACGGGGAGGGAAGCAAAAGCTCGCTGACCCGGTCCTTGGCGAGCAGTTCGATGCCGGTGCGGTGCTTCAAAAAGTCGAATTTCTCGCCGATGGCAAGCGTCGCCGAGGTTAGCACCACGGTCTTGAAGCGGTCCAGGATCGCTTTCTTGATCGAGTCGGCCACCTCCAGCGGAGAGCAGCAGAGCTTGACCAGGGGCCCCTTTCTCAACTCGAACCAGCGGCAGAACTCGTCCTCGCGCGCCAAGAAGAACCTAAGTGCATCGACGGCGCACTCGATTCTGCCTTTTACTCCCCGCAGGTCGGTGAGTGGGCCGGCCAGCTTTTCCAGCACCTTGTCGGAAAGTTTCTCGCACCCCTTTAAGAACACCTGCATGGCGAGGGCGTAGTCTGACAGCTCCTTGGCCATGTGCTCAATGTGGGGGGTGACCTCCAGCCAGAGCGGCGTGCTATAAATCGCCGGCGTCACCCGCAACTTCTGCTCGACCCCGTCCTTCTTCAGCTTCTTAAACAGCGCCTCGCCGATCTGGTCCATGCCGCGGGTCACCGCGTCCAGCACCGCAACCCTCCGGGGGATCAGCCTCCCCTCCAGCACTTCGGCGATCTCCAGGTAGAGGTCGTCCTGCGATTCCGGGACGGCGGCGGAAAGCTGGGTGGATAGCTGCGGCAACACGCCGCGGTGTGCCTTTCTGGGGTGCTGCAGTTTGCCCAAAAGCTTCACCAGCCCCAGACGCGAGACCTGGCTGGAGAGGAAGTTGGTGGCAACGTCCTCCAGGTGATGCCCCTCGTCGAAGATGAGCCGGGTGAACGGGGGGAGGATGGCGGTGGCGTCGTAGCCGGTCTCCTGGCGCACCGAGAGATCAGCCAAAAGCAGGGCGTGGTTGACCACGAGGAGGTCAGCGCCGGCCGCCTCGCGCCGGGCCTTGTAGAAGAAGCAGCGCGGGTACTCGGGGCATTTCACCCGGCCGCATTGGTCCGACTCGCAGCAGAGCTCTTCCCATACCTCGTCCTTGGGGATGAAGGCGAGGTCGCCGCGGCAGCCGTCCTCGGTCTTCTTGCTCCACGCCACGATGGCGTCCAATTCCTGGGCAGTGTCGTCCTTGAAAAGCGATGCGTCGGCGGCGTTGACGCGGAGCTTCCTGAGGCAGAGGTAGTTGCCGCGCCCCTTGACCAGCACCGCCCGGAACTGCACCCCGGCGTGCTGCTGCAAAAACGGGATATCCTTCTGGATCAGCTGCTCCTGCAGGTTGATGGTGTTGGTGGAGACGACCACCCGCTCCTTGTTGCGCACCGACCAGAGGGCGGCGGGAAGCAGGTAGGCCAGCGACTTGCCGGTACCGGTCCCCGCCTCGACGATGGCGACTTTCTCCTCGTTGAAGGCTTCGGAGAGGTTGAGCGCCATCCGGCTCTGCTCGGGGCGGTGTTCGTAGCCAGGGAGGGCCTGGGCCAGCACGCCGTCGGGCGCGTAGAAATGTTCCACTTCGGGATAGGAGAGGCGCTCCACGACCTTGCGGGCGAAGGGGGCGACCACCTGGTTGGCTCGGGAGGCGTCGTTGTTGACGATGTAGAAGCCAACCCCCTGGTTGCCCAGGAGCGAAGCGATCTCGATGTCGGGTTGCGAGGGGGTGAGGTTGCCAGAAGGGTGGTTGTGGATGACCACATCGCCGAAGGAGCAGGCAATCATGATGGCGGGGACCGCGTCCTTGTTGCCGCGTGCGAGCGGCTCCACAGTCACGACGATGCGCGCCTCGTCGGTGCGACCCAAAAAGAAGACTTCGTTGCCGTTTGCTTCGGTGATTGCGGTGCGGAGCTGCTCGATGGCGAGAGCTGAAAAGTACTTTTGCATGACCCGGTTGAAGATACAGGGTTTGGGTGGGGGAGGCAACTGAAAAGGCAGGTCAAGGTTGAAGTTAAGGTTGAGGAGCACCGTCATTGATCCAGTGCCGCCATCTATGTTAGAAGAGAAGCCGAGGAGATTTCATGCAGCGCTACAATGCATTTTCTGAAGAGCTGAAGCGGGTGTTCGGGTGCAAGGTGCAGCGGCTCTCGGTGGACGCCGGCTTCACCTGCCCCAACCGCGACGGCAGCGTCGGGACGGAAGGGTGCATCTTCTGCGGCGGTAAGGGCTCCGGCTCCTACGGCATCCTTCTGGGTGTCGGCGTCGCCGAACAGCTGGAGCACGCCAAGGAGGTCATGGTCAGGAAGTACAAGGCGGCCCGCTTCATCGCCTACTTTCAGTCCTACTCCAACACCTACGCGCCGGTGGAACATCTGCGCCGGCTCTATGACGAGGCGCTTTCCGTGCCCGACGTCGTCGGACTCATCGTTGGCACCCGCCCGGATTGTCTCCCGACCGAAACCCTCGACCTGCTTGCCGAGTACGCCCGGCGCTGTTACTTCTGGCTGGAACTCGGCCTGCAGTCGCCGCTCGACCGTACCCTGTCTGCCATCAACCGCGGCCACGACCTCGTCTCGTTCAGTAGCGCCGTCCATGAATGTCAAAAACGCGGCATCCGGGTCTGCGCCCATATCATCCTGGGGCTCCCGGGGGAGAGCCGGGAGGAGATGCTTTCCGGCGCGGAGTTCCTGAACCGGGCCGGGGTGGACGGGGTGAAGATCCATCTCCTGCACGTGATGCGCGGCACTCGCCTAGCCGAGCTGTACCAGGCAGGGACGGTACAGCTTTTGGACCGCGACAGCTACGTGGGGCTGGTCTGCGATTTCCTGGAGCGGCTCGACCCAAAGATCGTGGTGCAGCGCCTGACTGGAGATGGGAACAGGAAGGATCTGATCGCGCCGCTCTGGTCGCTGGCCAAGTTCGAGGTGCTGAACTGCATCGATCACGAACTGGAGCGGAGAAAGACCAGGCAGGGTGACAAAAGGGGACTGGCCCCGTAAGGTGCGTGTCCCCTTTTGCCCTCCAGATTAGTTCCAGGCGCGGGGCTTGCTGCTCAGGGGGCGACCGCCTTCTTCGCGCGCCAGCATCTTGGGAACTTCGATCCTCTTCGCCAGCGCGGGACGCCAGAAATACGAGTCGCGCCCTTGCGCACCGCCATCCTTCTTGATCCTGAGCAGCACGCCGGTCTCGGCCATCGGCTCATAGCTGAACTTGGTCAGCAGTCGCGCCGGTCTTTTGACCTCGAGGCTGTAGCTGCCGTCCCCTTCCTCAATGAGACGATCCTTCGCCCCAAGTGCGACGACGCCACGGTTCCGCTCAACGCCCTGCCCGTCACGGCGCTTCTCCAGGTAGCTCAGCCAGATCTTGTTCGGTTGGCCCACTACCGTCCTCAAACCGACCTCGTCCTCGTAACCCATACGCCCGAACGATACCGCGGCGATGTCGTCCTTGGTTAATCCCGTGACCGCCTTGCCGTTGCCGTCCTTGACGCTGAAGTCGACGTGCAGGGAACCGTCGTTGGCGACGGTGACCCAGCCTATTTTAAGTTCCATCCGTTCTGCCTGTTCGGTTGCGGCGGTTCTATGGGCGGCCTTGCCTGCAGCGCCGGATTCCGCGGCAGTAGCAGTCAGGGGAGACGCTGCCAAAAGCGCGGTTGCGATCATGGTCATAACTGTGAGGAGTTTCGTGTTGAGACCTTTCATAATGTCCTCCTGGGCTGGGTGAGTATTTACACCGCTTTGATTCTGGTGTAAGGATAGGACTCAAACAGTATCCATGTGAAGGGCCACATTTCATAAATTTTATGGATACACTTCGTTTACAGCTTTTTTATCGTCTGCAGCGTGCCGAGAGAGTTAAGCCATGATCTACCTGAATCCTGAATCAAAAAAGCCTTTGTATCAGCAGCTTTATGAGCAGCTGAAACAGAACATCATCACCGGCGAATACGAGAAGGGGAGCCGACTGACATCGACCCGGGACCTGGCAAAAAATTTATCCATCGCACGCAACACGGTTGAGGCGGCCTACGACCAACTCTGCATCGAGGGGTACGTGGAGGGGCGGCATGGATCGGGGTACGTGGTACAGGACCTTAGGGAAGAGTTGCTGCATTTTCCCTGCATAACTGGGGACGGGGAAGATGTGCAGCTTCTTCCGGCAACCGGGACGGCAGATATGGACGAGCCGCCGCCCGAGCAGGCGAAGCCGGTAAAATACAACTTCTCCTACGGCGACTTCGATCCCCATTCCTTCCCCCATGCACTGTGGCGGCGCCTGAACAACGAGGTGCTCACATCGCTCAAGGTCGATTCCATCGCCTACTACGGGGACAAGCAGGGTGAGCTGCAGTTGCGGCGGGAGTTGGCGAAGTACCTGCGCCAGTCGCGGGGTGTCAAATGCTCGTCTGAGCAGATCGTGGTGGGGGCGGGTCTCCAGGACCTGGCGATGATGATCTGCCTGCTGTTTCCGCTGGAGGAGCGCATCCTGGGGATGGAGGAGCCGGGGTACGACTTCACCAGGGTCATCTTCGGCAACCACGGCTACAAGGTGCTCCCGATCCCGGTGGGGGAATGGGGCATCGACCCGGCGGAGCTGAAGAAAAGCGGGGCGCGGTTGGCCTACGTGACCCCTTCGCACCAGCTTCCGACCGGGGTGGTGATGCCTATCCAGCACCGCATGAGGCTCTTGCAGTGGGCGGAGCAAAGCGGGGGTGTCATCATCGAGGACGACTACGACAGCGAGTTTCGCTACCGCACCCGGCCCATCCCCGCCCTGCAGTCGATTGACTGCCAGGAGCGCGTCATCTACCTGGGGACCTTCTCCAAGGCTTTCGCGCCCGGGCTGCGCATGGGGTACATGGTGCTGCCGCAGTGGCTCCTGTCCCGCTACCATACCGTCTTCGAGCGCTACAAGTGCACCGTGCCGAGGCTGCAGCAGTACGTGGCGGCGAGCCTGTTGTCGGGAGGACACTGGGACCGGCACCTGCGCAAGGTCTGCCTGGTGAACAAGAAGAAGCACGAGGTCCTGGTGCAGTCGATCCAGAGGGAGATGGGTGAGCGGGTGCGCATTTATGGGTCCCACGCCGGTCTGCACGTGCTTTTGGAGCATTTCACGGGTGAGACCCAGGAAACGATGGTGGCGCGGGCGGCGGCGTACCAGGTCAAGGTGACGCCGACCCGGCAGTTCTGGCAGAACCCGGAGTCCGCCCCGGAGAACCTGATCATGATCGGTTTTGGCGGCCTCTCCGCGGAAGAGATCGCCGAGGGGATCAAGCTATTGAGGCAGGCGTGGTTCGGCTAGCCGCGTCGGTAGGTTGGTAGCTGCCGGAAAGATTATTTATGGTTAACTCTTGTGGTGCTGCGGTGGTCGACGTTGCGGCACCGGCAGGAGGGACCATGGATATCTCGGGCGAGATCACATCTTTTGACGACTTCCGCAGGCTGATCATCAAGACCGCCCCAGGGTCGTGGAACTTCTTCCGGGGTGAGAGCAGAGACTTCTACACGCTGATCCCGAAGATCGGGCGGCTCACTCCCGACCCGGGCGCGGCGGGGAAGCTTCCCCCGGGCGAGGTGATGCCGGCTGACATCTACGGCGAGTATCAGGCGCTGCAGGAGTTCAAGAAATCGGGGCGCCACCTGGTCGAGGTGCAACCGGCGACGGAATGGGAGTGGCTGGCCCTGGCGCAGCACCATGGCCTGCCGACCAGGCTGCTGGACTGGTCGGTGAATCCCTTGATCGCCCTGTACTTCGCCGTCGCCGAACCGTACGGCGACCTGGCCCTGCGCCGGGACCGGCTCAACAACCCTGACTACTGTGGCGGCGCCGCGCTCTACATTGCCCACACCATGTACGGGCTCTCAGACATCGACGAGAGGGCCAATCCCTTCGAAGCCGACACCTGTTTCTTCATGGCGCCGGTGATCGCCTCCCGCATCAAGGCGCAAAGCGGCGTATTCTCACTGTTGAGGAACCCGTGGCGGCCGCTGGAGCAACAACTCACTCCACGCGAGCACATTCGCAAGTACCGTATTCCCTTCGAGAACCGGGGTTTTCTGGCCCAGGAACTGAAGCTCTTGGGGATTAACCACGCTTTCGTTTTCGCCGATCTTGACGGGCTGGCGCGCTACATCCAGGAAAAGGTTTCCGACAAAATCGATCCACAGCAGTCGTTGGCGCATCGGCATACGTAGAAGGGGACTGGCTCCGCAGGTGCCAGTCCCCTTTGATTTTCTATGCCCTATCCCTCCGGGAGAGGGTGCCCGAAGGGCGGGTGAGGGAGGAATTTCGGAGCTGCCACTACCCTCACCCTGACCCTCTCCCAGGGGAGAGGGGAATGTGGCAGCTAGGAAGAGTGACAACTTTTTACAGAGGATTAGAAGGGGTACCCAAGCCCCACGAAGACGGCGGGGCCGTCCTTACTGAAGCCGACGTCGATGCGGCCGAGGATGTTGGGGCGCACCACGGCGCGGAAGCCAATGCCCGGATTCACCTCGATGTCCCGCCCCCGCAGGTCTCCAACCGTATCGCCTACTCCGCCGATGTCGACGAACGGCGCCAGTTCCCAGTCCGCCTTGACGTCGAACACCTCCCACCGGAATAGCCTGATCCGCTCCTCCAGGTTTAAGAGCACGTAGCTGTTGTCGATGAAGCGGTTCCTGCCGTACCCCCTGAGCGTGTTCTCGCCGCCGAGGATGCTTCGCTCCAGGAAGGGGAGGGAGCTGCCGCGGGTCTGTCCCACGGCCACCCTGCCGGCGCTGATAAAGCGGCTGTCGGGGATCGGGAAGAACCCTTTGACCTCGGCCTCGTAGCGCCCGAAGCGCGCGCTGCTACCCAGGGCGGCCAGGCTCCCCTCGATGGTGGCCCGTGCGCGGATGCCGGAACTGGCCATGGCCTGGGCATCGAGGGTGCTGTAGACCAGGGAAACGGATTGGGCATGGGTGCTGAAGCCATCGAGGCCGGGGACGTCGGCCTGGGCGAAATACTGCTGAGTATTGGGGAGCATTTTGACCGCCCCCTCGTCGATTTCCACCTTTCTCAGGCGGTCGCCCAGGTAGAGCATGGTGTTGGTGGCCAGCGGGTAACCAGCCGATACCGTGTAGCCGAGTTCGCGGTCGGCGAAGTTGGTTTCGTTGTCGACGCTGCTGCCGGAGCCGAAGCCGAAGAAGCGGGCGGATCCGTCGGTGAAGTTGTAGAGGAAGGCGTTCAGCTCCAGCTGCCGGTCCATCAGGCTCTGGTCCCTGACCCTGATCTCGTAGTCGGAGTTTACCTGGGTCGATTTGGAGATGTTGAATTCTATGCTGCGCAAGGGGGAGGGGTACATGGCGCCGTAGAGGGTTCCCGTGGTGCCGAAGTTCTCGTTCTGGTTCACCTGCGGGGCGAACAGCGCGGAGACCTCGTCCTTGTCGTTGTGCAGAAGGAACGCGGTGAGGGCGCCCCAGGTCACCCCTTCGTTGGGGCTGGAAGCGATCACGGGAAGCGGGATGGTGACCAGCTTCACGTACGGTTGTGCCGGTGAGGGAGCCGGAAGTACGGTGGACGGGATATAGCTGGTGCAGCCTGCCAGAAGCGACAAAAGGATCAGCGATAGAAGCGTTAATGCGTGCATGGTGGTCCGTTTCAGGGGAACTCCTGGGAGAGCTGCGGAAAGCCTCCTTTGGGCGGGGAAAACATAGCGGCTCTCCGTCGTTTTGACAAGAAAAAAAGAACGCTCTAACTTGCTGCGGTCAAAAAAATGACTAGCACCGCACTTCAAAAATGACGTCGGGCACCCCGCCCTATCCACTGCGGCGTCCCTTACTTGCCGCCCGCTCCCCCTTGTATTCATTCCGGTTTTTGTCAGCGACCAGGCCGCCGGGCCGCATTCCGGAAAATGGCACACCGGTTGCACAAGGTCCCTCTGCAGAGAAAACCCCCAGGCAAAGCAAAGGAAACTGACGCATGGCAAACCCCTCGACGGACGCCCTGGCGCTCCCGGGACCCAAAAGCAATTCGGACATCTACATGGCGATCGCCCTGATCGGGGTGCTGGCCTTGATGGTGGTCCCCCTGCCTGCGTTCATGCTCGACATCTTTCTGGCTACCAACATCACCGTGGCGCTGGTCATCCTGCTGGTCTGCCTCTACACGGTGCAGCCGCTCGACTTCTCGGTGTTTCCTTCCATCCTCCTGGTCACCACGCTATTCCGACTGGCCCTCAACATCGCTTCTACCCGACTGATCCTGATGCACGGCAGCGAGGGGGTCGAGGCGGCTGGCGGCGTCATCAAGGCGTTCGGACAGTTCGTCGTCGGCGGCAACTACGTAGTGGGGGCCGTCATCTTCCTGATCCTGGTCATCATCAACTTCGTCGTCATCACCAAGGGTGCCGGACGCGTGGCCGAGGTGGCCGCCCGCTTCACCCTGGATGCCATGCCGGGCAAGCAGATGGCCATTGACGCCGACCTCTCCAACGGCATCCTGACCGACAAGGAAGCCAAGCTGCGTCGCAAGAAGATCGCCCGCGAGGCGGACTTCTACGGTTCCATGGACGGTGCCTCCAAGTTCGTGCGCGGGGACGCGGTCGCCGGCATCATGATCGTGCTGGTGAACATCATCGGCGGCTTCGTGATCGGCGTCTGGCAGAAGGGGATGCCGCTGGACCAGGCGCTGCAGAACTACACCCTGCTCACCATCGGCGAGGGGCTGGTGGCCCAGATCCCGGCCCTGATCATCTCCACTGCGGCCGGCGTCATCGTGACCCGCTCCGCCGACGAGAACAACTTCGGCCATGAGATCGCCGGGCAACTCTTGAACTACCCCAAGGCCTTCCAGGTCGCTTCCGGGGTTCTGTTCCTGTTCGCCCTGATCCCGGGGCTGCCGCATTTCGCCTTCTTCCTGCTCTCCGGCGTCTCGTACATGGTGAGCAAGATGGCGGTGGAGAAGAAGGCCGAGGTGGAGGACGTGGTGGAGACCACGGCCGCAGGTGCCGAGGAGAGCGACCAGATCAGCAGCATCCGCCCGCTGGACATGCTGGAGCTGGAAGTGGGCTACGGCCTGGTCCCCATGGTGGACGCGAGCCAGCAAGGGGAGCTTTTGGACCGCATCCGCTCCATCAGGAAGCAGGTGGCGGACCGCATGGGCTTCATCGTTCCCCCGATTCACATCCACGACAACCTGCAGCTGAAACCTTACGAGTACAACATCCTGATCAACGGCGCCAAGGTTGGGGGCGGCGAGCTCTCCGGCCAGTACCTGGCCATGGACTCCGGCGGCGCAGTCGGGGCGCTGGAGGGGATCAAGACCACGGAGCCGGTGTTCGGTCTCCCCGCGGTCTGGATCAAGGGGAAAGAGCGGGAGAAGGCGCAGGTCTCCGGCTACACCGTGGTCGACAACACCACGATCCTCGCCACCCACATCAGCGAGACCATCAAGAAGCACGCCCACGAGCTGGTGGGGCGCCAGGAACTGCAGCAGCTTTTGGACAGCATCGCCGCCACCCTGCCCAAGGTGGTCGAGGAGCTGGTCCCGTCGCTCCTCTCCCTGGGCACCGTGCTGCGCGTGGTGAAGAACCTCTTGAAGGAAAACGTTTCCATCCGCGACCTGCGCTCCATCCTGGAGACCCTGGCCGACTACGGCGGGGTGACCAAGGACCCGGAGATGCTCACCGAGTTCGTGCGGCAGAGCCTGGGGCGCTACATCGTGGAGCAGTACAAGCGCGAGGACGACACCCTCTGCGTGCTCACCCTGGACCACGACATCGAGGAGACCATCATTGATTCGGTCCAGCTCTCGGAGCAGGGAAGCTACCTGGCCATCGACCCGCACGTCGCACAGCGCGTCCTGGCCGCCATCCGCAGGAATGCCGAGCAGTTCGACGCCATCGGCGCACTGCCGGTCTTGATGGCTTCCCCCTCCATCCGTCGTCACGTGAAGAAACTCACGGAACGGTTCATGCCCAACCTGGCGGTCATCTCGCACAACGAGATCCCGCCCAACATAAAAATCCAATCCTTAGGCGTGGTGGTGATCAATGCTAGTTAAAACATTCCAAGCAGGCGAGATGTCGGAAGCTCTCAGGATGGTCAAGGCAGAGATGGGTCTGGACGCGATGATCCTCTCCTCCAAGAAGGAGCGCAAGAAGGGGATCCTCGGCTTCTTCTCCAAGCCCTACTACGAGGTGACCGCGGCCCTGGAACCCAGGCCGCAACAGCGCCCGAATCCGTACCGGGAGGAGCCGCCGCCGGCCCCGGAGCGCGAGCTCTCCACCCGCGAGGAGTTCCAGAACTCCATGCTGGGCCCCCTGGCGCGCGAGGTGCGCGAACTGAAGCAGCGCATCGAGGCGCTCACTAAGAAGGAAGCGCAGCAGGCCGCCCAGCAGGCCGTACCCCAGCCCCAGGAGCCCCAGCCGGAAACCCCGGCCGTCGCCAGGACCTTTGGCAAGGAGGAGCTCGAAGAGATCAAGCAGCTTCTCTACAACGCGGTCTCCGGCAGCAAGGATAAGAGCCCCGAGAAGAGCCCGGAGAAGGGCGCCAAGCCGGTGACCTTCCAGTTGGCCGGGCAGGCGCTGGAGCAGACCGCGGTCAAGGCCGCGGTGCAGCCCGAAGCGCCGGCGTTTGCCTTCCCGGTCGAGCAGGCAGCAACAGCGGCCCCGGCGCTCAAGCTGGTCAAGGAAACCGTCCGCACTACCGATGAGGAGCGGCTGCTGGAGCAACTCGCCGAGGAGCTGCGGGGTGAGGACGTCGGCCCGCAGGCGGTCCAGGCGCTCACCGAGTCGGTCCGTGCCGCCGCCGAGGAGGGGCTGCCGCTGGACGAGCTCCGCTCGCTGATGGCCGAGAACCTGGCCGGCATGGTGAAGTGCTCCGGCTCGCTGCGCATCAAGAAGAATGGCCCGCGCATCGTGGCCGTGGTTGGGCCGACCGGCGTCGGCAAGACTACCACGATAGCCAAGATCGCCGCCATGTACGCGCTCAACCGTCGCGTCTCCGTCGCCATGGTCACCATGGACAATTTCAGGGTCGGCGCGGTCGAGCAGCTGAAAACCTACGCCAAGATCATGGACCTCCCCCTGGAGGTGGCCGGTAACTCGCAGGAACTCTCCAACGCGCTCGCCCGTCACTCCGACAAGGACCTGATCCTGATCGACACCGCCGGCAGGAGCCCGAAAGACGCCGACCGCCTCGACGAGCTGAAGGGGTACCTCGAGACCCAGAGCGGCATCGACGTCTACCTCTGCCTGTCGGCGACCACTAGGAGCCGCGAGATCGACGAGATCATCGCCACCTTCGGCACCCTGCCGTTGACCAAGCTCCTTTTCACCAAGCTCGACGAAAGCCGGACCTTTGGCTGCATCGTCGACACCTGTTTCAAACACAAGATCCCTCTCTCTTATTTCAGCACCGGGCAGAAGGTGCCCGAGGACATCGAGGTGGCGACCTCCAAGAAGCTCGCCGCCATGGTAGTGCAGGAGTCTAACTGATGACAATGTCTTGCCTAGCAACAGACCAGGCCGAATCCCTCAGGAGACTGGCGGGGCGTGCCAAGACCGAAGTACCGGACCAGCTCCAGGTGCGCGAGGGGCTAAGGGTGATCTCGGTCACCAGCGGCAAGGGCGGGGTCGGCAAGACCTCGGTGGTGGTGAACCTGGCCACCACGCTCGCCGCCAGGGGTGAGCGGGTCCTTATAATTGACTGCAACCCCGGCATCGGCGATATCTGCCTGCGCCTGGGCAAGGACGCACCGTTCCGCATGGGGCAGGTTCTCTCCGGCGACATCGACCTGAAGGAGACGGTGGTGGAGCTGGGAGGCGGGGTGAGCGTCCTGCCGGCGGGGATGGAGATGCAGCAATACAGCGCCCTCTCCCCCTGGGAGCGCAGCGCCCTGTTGCAGGCCATGCTCCGGCTGCAAAACGATTTCGACTACTTCCTGATCGACACGGGCTCCGGCATGGCGGCCAACCTGACCGGCTTCGCGGCACTCGCCCGCGAGATCATGCTGGTGGTGACCCCCGAGCCGACCTCCATCACCGACGCCTACGCCCTGATCAAGATGCTTTCCGGCCGCGACAGCTCCTTCCGCTTCCGCCTCCTGATCAACATGTGCCGCGACAACCAGGAGGGTGACACACTCTTTTCGAAGTTGGCCGCGATTACGGGCCGGTTTTTGCAAGTACAGTTTGACCACGCAGGAACGATCCTGCATGACGAGCTGTTGGTGGAAAGTGTAAGGCGTCGCGGGGCTTTATGCCGCCTCTTCCCGGAAGCCAAGGCGTCAACGGGATTCAAAATTTTGGCACAGAAAATCAATGCGGAGCAGCCGGCCGGCGCAGGGGCCATCCCGGCAGCTTCGGTGGCATCTAGCACGATGTGGAGGAACCATGAATTGTCTTCTTAAGGCGTATGAGCATGAGGCGCAGCGCGGGGTCCCGATGAGCAGGGACGAACTGGTGGTCACCCACCTCCCGCTGGTTAAGTTCATTGTCGACCGGATCGCCTCTTCACTCCCCCCGCACCTCGATCGGGACGACCTGAGAAGCGCCGCGGTTATTGGCCTGATCTCCGCCGCGGAACGATTCGATCCCAGCCGCGGGGTCCAGTTCAAGACCTTCGCGGAACAGCGCATCCGGGGCACCATCATGGATGAACTGAGGGCCCAGGACTGGCTGACCAGAAGCCTCAGGGACAAGTTCAAGAAGCTGGAGAAGGAGTTCTCCCAGCTCGAGCAGCGCCTGGGGAGGAACCCCTCCTCGGACGAGGTGGCCACCGCCATGGGGCTCGAACTGAAGGATTACTTCCGGCTCCTGGAGGAGATTCATCTCCTCTCCTTCGTCTCCCTGGACGACGCCTGGCACGACGAGGACGGCGCTCCCTTCGGTCTCTTGGACGTCCTGGAGGACAAGGGGACCGAGAGCCCGCAGAGCCAACTGATCGCGCGCCAGACCGTTGAGCGTCTCGCCGAGGCGATCGACTCACTCCCCGAGAAGGAACGCATCGTGATCACGCTCTACTACTACGAAGAGCTGAACCTGAAGGAGATCGGCGCCGTGCTCGATCTCACCGAGTCGCGCATCTCGCAGCTGCACAGCCAGGCCATCGTCAGGCTGCGCGGCAAGATGAAGCGCGTCGCCTAGGGGGAGAGCATGAACGCAGGGATGTACGCGGCTTTGACCGGCAACCTTTCGGCGCAGCGCAGGCTGGACGTGATCTCCAACAACCTGGCCAACGCCAGCACCACCGGCTTCAAGGCGGACCAGATCCAGTTCGAGAGTGTGCTGGCCAATGTCAAAAATTCGACACAGGGGCCGGTGTTCAGCAACGACCGCTACTCGACCGACTTCTCGGCGGGAGCACTGCAGCGCACCGACAACAGCCTCGACGTGGCCCTGGAAGGTGACGGCTTCTTCGTGGTGAACACCCCGCAGGGAACGGCCTACACCCGCCAAGGGAGCTTCCACCTGGGCGGGAACGGCAGGCTGGTTACCGCCGACGGTTACGAGGTGCAGGGAAGCGGTGGCTCCATCACGGTCCCCGCCAACGGTAAGGTCGAGATCGGCGCCAACGGGCAGGTGAGCGTGAACGGCAACGCCGTAGGGACCATCAGCACGGCGGACTTCGCCAAGCCCTACGCCCTCAACAAGCTGGGCAACGGGCTGTTCCAGCCGGCCGATCCCAATGCCCCGACCACCGCGTCCACGGCCGGCATCAAGCAGGGATACCTGGAGACCTCCAACGTCAAGGCGGTGGTGGAGATGTCGCGCCTGATCGAGGCGAGCCGCTACTTCGAGATCTGCGCCAAGGCCGTCAAGACCTACGACGACCTCACCTCCCGCGCAGCCAACGACCTCGGCAAAGTATAAAAACAGGAGAAACAACATGATCAGAGCACTTTGGACGGCCGCATCAGGGATGCAGGCTCAGCAGCTCAACATAGACGTGGTAGCCAACAACCTGGCCAACTCCAGCACCACCGGCTTCAAGAAAAGCCGCGCCGACTTCCAGGACCTCATGTACCAGACCGAGAAGACCACCGGCGCCCCGGCCACCAACACCACCACCATCCCGACCGGCATCCAGGTCGGTCTCGGCGTGCGCCCCGGCGCGGTGAGCAAGATCTTCACCACCGGGACCATGGTGCACACCGGCAACGAACTCGATATGGCCATCGAGGGGGACGGCTTCCTCCAGGTGCAGCAGTCCGACGGCACCACCGCCTACACTCGCGCCGGCTCGCTCAAAAAGGACGGCCAGGGGAGGGTGGTCACCTCGGACGGCCAGCCCATCCTGCCGGAAATCGTGATTCCCAGTAACGCCACCAGCATCAACATCGGGTCCGACGGCACCGTCTCGGTGCAGCAGGCGGGACAGACCGCGGCGACCACGGTGGGGACCATCCAGCTCGCCTCCTTCACCAACCCGGCCGGCCTGAACGCCATCGGCAAGAACCTCTTCCTCCCCACCGACTCCTCGGGCAACGCCACGACCGGCACCGCCGGGCAGAACGGCCTCGGGACCCTGGAGCAGGGGTACATCGAGCAGAGCAACGTGAGCGTCATGGAGGAGATGGTGAGCATGATCGTCTCCCAGCGCGCCTACGAGATCAACTCCAAGGCGATCCAGGCCTCCGACGACATGCTGCAGCAGGCCGCTGCACTGAAGAGGTAACTCCTGATGCGCGCATTGTTACTTGCTCTCGCGCTCCTCGCCCTGCCGCTCTCCGGCTTCGCCCAGGTGGCGGGCCCGGCCGCGGTCAACGTGGTGAGCGAGGCGACGGTCAAGGCGGCCATCAAGGATTACCTGGTGCAGAAGGCGGCTCCCTTGAACGCCGACATCACCGTCAAGAAGATCAACTACCAGGGGGACCTGAAGCTCCCCGCCGGCAAGGTCACTTTCGACGTGGTGGCCCCGGAGCGCTGGGAAGGGTACGGACCGGCCTCGGTGGCCCTCATGGTGCGGGTCGACGACCAGGTCAAGAAGAACCAGACCGTACTGGTCGAGGTCGAGGCGCTGGCCGAGATGGTCGTGGCCGCACGTCCCCTGGAGCGTGGCGAGGTGCTTGCCGCCTCCGACCTCGCCATCGTCAAGCGTGACCTGGCCCAGGTGCAGGGACGTTATTTCAACAACATCAACGAGGCGGTTGGGCTGAGGGTCAAGAGTACCCTGCGCGCCAACTCCCCGGTCAGAAAGGACAACCTGGAGAAGGTGCCCATCGTCAAGAGCGGGCAGGTGGTGACCATCGTGGCCGAGAACGACGTGGTGCGCATCACCGCGACCGGTCGGGCCAAGGGGGCCGGCGCCTCGGGCGACCTGATCACGGTGCAGAACCTCTCCTCGCAGAAGGAGATCGCGGCGCGGGTGGTCGACGCGACCACGGTAAAGGTGGATTTCTAGATGGACCGCAAGAACAGCAACAGCTTGACCATAGTGAAGGCGGCGGCCCTTGGCCTGCCGCTGTTATGGCTTTCGGCCTGCGCGCACCAAAGCGCCGAGGTGGTGACCCCGACCTTTGACGAGCAGATCCCGGCGCCGCAGGTGAACTACAGCAACGGCTCGCTCTGGCAGGCCAACTCAACCGCGCTGGCCGAGGATATGAAGGCAAGAAGGCGCGGCGACATCATCACGGTGGTGATCTCCGAGAACGCCAGCGCCAGCAAGAAAGCCGCCACCGGCACCTCGCGCGACTCCTCGATCAGCGCCGGGATCCCCAACCTGCTCGGCCTGGAGAAGACGCCGATCAAGTCCTGGGCCGACCTCGCAAGCCTGCTGAGCGCGAGCTACGGCTCCAAGTTCGACGGCGCCGGCTCCACCTCGCGCCAGGAGACCCTGCAGGCGACCATTTCGGCCAAGGTAGTGGACGTCATCCCCAACGGCAACATGCTCATCGAGGGGAGGCGCAACGTCAGGGTGAACAACGAGGACCAGATCATCGTGCTGACCGGTACGGTGCGCGGGCGTGACGTCAGCACCGACAACACCGTCAACTCGGCGCTCATCGCCGACGCCAGGATCTCCTACTCCGGCAAGGGGATCATCTCGGACCGCCAGAAACCGGGGTGGCTGATGAACGTGCTGGACAAGGTCTGGCCGTTCTAAGCGGGCGGCGTGTTCGGGAATTGACGGTTTTGTGTCAAGATTCCGACACGACGGCCGAAAAGGGTTAGGTGAAAGAGCTTGAAAGTTAACGTGATTTTAAAAAGCTGCCTCGCGCTCCTCGTGATCCTGATACTGCCCCAGTTCGCCCAGGCGGCGCGTATCAAGGACATTGCCGCCTTCGACGGCGTGCGCGACAACCAGCTCATCGGCTACGGCCTCGTGGTCGGCCTGAACGGCAGCGGCGACTCGGATCAGACCAAGTTCCCGGTGCAGTCCCTGGTGGGCGCCCTGGAGCGGTTGGGGCTTACCGTGAACCGCGCCGACATCACGGTGAAGAACGTGGCCGCGGTCATGGTGACCGCCCAGCTTCCCCCCTTCGCCAAGCAGGGTAACAAACTCGACGTGCTGGTCTCGTCCATGGGCGACGCCAAGAGCCTCGCCGGCGGCACCCTGATGATGGCTCCCTTGAAGGGCGCCGACGGCCAGGTCTACGCCGTGGCCCAGGGGCCGGTGCTGACCAACTCCTTCTCCTACGGCGGGCAGGCCACCACCGCGGTAAAGAACCATCCTACCGCCGGCACCGTCCCCGAGGGGGCGCTGGTGGAGCGCGAGCTTCCCAACGTGCTGGCCAACCGCCCGGTACTGAAGCTGAACCTGCACCAGTCTGACTTCACCACCGCCGCCCGGGTCGCCGCCGCCATCAACGGCCGCTTCCAGGGCTCGGCGTCGCTCACCGATCCTGGCAGCGTGCAGGTCGCCATCCCCGGCGAGTACCAGAACCGGGTGGTGGAGTTCGTGGCTGATCTGGAGCGGCTCGAAGTGAACCCGGACGTGATGGCCAAGGTGGTCATGAACGAGCGCACCGGCACTATCGTCATGGGCGAGAACGTGCGCATCTCGACGGTGGCCGTGTCCCACGGCAACCTGACCGTGGTGGTCAAGGAGACCCCGAAGGTCTCCCAGCCGGCGCCGTTTGCCAAGACCGGCACCACCACCGTGGTACCCAGGACCGACCTGAAGATCGCCGAAGAGAAGGTAAACCTCTCGCTGATACGTGAGGGGGCCAACCTGGGCGAGGTGGTGCGGGGGCTGAACACCCTCGGGGTTACCCCCAGGGACCTCCTCGGCATCATGCAGGCCATCAAGGCCGCCGGCGCGCTCAACGCCGAGCTGAGCGTGATGTAGGGAGAACGGTCATGGATGTAAAGCCGATTCCGGACAACGCGCTGCCGGTCACCGACCTGCGGGCGCAAAAGAGTGCCCGGGAGCAAAACCCGGAGCAGATCAAGAAGGTGGCCCGCGACTTCGAGGCGATGTTCGTCTCCATGATGCTCAAGTCGATGCGGGACACCGTGGGCAAGGACACCCTGACCGGAGGGGGAAAAGGTGAAGAGACCTTCCGATCCCTGCTGGACCAGGAGTACGCCAACGCCGCGGTGCAGGGAGGCGGCATAGGACTGGCACAGACCATAGAGAGGGAGCTCTCGCGGGCCTACGGCACGCCGGCTCCGGCTAAGGGGGTGCAGAATGCGGATTGAAGGTTCAGCGTACGTAGTCGATCTGAACCGATCGCAGCAGGTCCGGAACGAGACGCAGCAGACACAGGCAGTGCAGGGGATCCGTCCCGCCGGACGGGTCATCCCCTTCGACCGGGTCGAGATCTCGTCCCAGGCGAGGGAGCTGCAGAAGCTCAAAGCCGAGGTGGCGGCGATGCCCGACGTGAGGATGGACCGGGTGGCGCTGGCCAAGCAGAACCTGCAAAACGGCTCTTACCGTGTCGAAGCCTCGGCCCTGGCGCAAAAGATGATGGACGCGTACAAGTCGCGTTAAGGGGGAATAGATGGATCGTAACGTCGTCGAACTGATAGCGGCCCTGTGTGAGAAGGGGGTGCTCCTGGACCAGATGCAGGCGCTTTTGCAGGAAGAGCAGGAATGCATGACCTCCCTCGACCTGGCCCGGCTGGAGGAAAACCAGCAGGAGATCACGGCGGGGATGGAACGCCTGGCGCGGCTCTCCGGGCAGTGCCAGGAGATGATCGCCGCCATCGGCACCGACCTGGGGATGCCGGGCAACAGCACGCTGTCGCCCATCATCGAGCGGCTCGGGGCGCCGGAAAAGCAGGCGCTTAAGGAGGCACAGCAGTCGGTGACCGGCAACGCCCGGGCACTGCAGGGGGCGCTCGCGTTGCACCGGAGGCTGATCGAGGACTCCCTCAACGTGGTAGGACGCTCGGTGAACTTCTTCAACCGTCTTTTCAACCCCGGGCAAACTTACGGCGGCGCGGGAGCGTTCGTCAACGCCGGGCGTGGCAGCAGCGGCTTCGTCAGCAAGGAGATCTAGCATGGGCATCAACACCCTCTTCGACATAGCCTCCTCTGGCATCACCGCGCAGCGACTGGCCATCGAGGTCACCGGCGAGAACATCTCCAACGTCAATACCGAGGGGTATTCCCGCCAGCGGGTGATCATGGAGAACAAGCCGGTGGGCACCGCCAACGGTTTCGCCCTAGGGACCGGCGTGCAGATCGCGGCGGTGCAGCGCAGCTACGACAACATGCTGCAGCTGCAACTGGTGAACGCGAACAGCACCTACCAGGAGGGGCTGGCGCAGCAGTCGGCGCTGGAGCAGATCGAGCCCACCTTCAACTCGCTCACCTCGGACGGACTGGGGACCGCGGTAGCCAACCTGTTCGGCGCCTTCCAGGACCTCTCCGTGAATCCTTCCGGCGCCGCTGAGCGGCAGGCCGTGCTGACCCGGGCCCAGATCACGGTGGACAGCTTCCACCAGGCCGACTCCACGCTTACCTCGGTCGCCTCGACCGCGGACAGCAACCTGGTCGGCATCACCGCCGAGGTGACCGACAACGCGAGGAACCTGGCCCTGGTGAACCAGCAGATCATGGCCACCAGCGCGGTAGGGGGGAGCCCCAACGAGCTTTTGGACCAGCGCGACCTCCTGCTCAGGAAGCTCTCGGAGCAGACCGGCATCAGCTACACCATCGCCAGCGACAACACCGCCTCGGTCACCCTGCCCGGCGGGGGACAGCTGGTCTCCAGCACCAGGTACGCGACGCTCTACACCAACGCGACCGGTACGCCGGCCACCAACGACATCATGCTCTCGGGGCTGGGCAACCCGCCCCCGGCCAACGCCCCCGGCACCGATACCCTGGTTGGCACCGTCGGCGACGGCGCCACCATCGGGGGCAAGCTGGGCGGCACCATGGAGGTGCGTGACAGCATCGTGCCCAAGTACCGCTCGCTGCTGGACGAGATGGCCAACCAGATCGTCACCCAGGTTAACACGGTGCACAAGGCGGGGTACGCCCTCGACGGCACCACCGGCAACAACTTCTTCGACCCGGCCGGCGTCACCGCGGGGAACATCGCGCTCGACTCCGGGATCTCGGCAGTGAAGATCGCGGCAGGGCTCCCCACCGCAAGCGACCCGATACCGACCAGCAGCGGCAACAACGTCAACGCGGTCAAGCTCGCTAACCTCGGCAGCACCAGCTTTGCCTTCAGCACCGGGAGCGCCACCCTGGGCAACTTCTACAACTCCCTGGTCTCCCAGGTCGGCGTTGACACCGAGGGGACCCAGAACGTCACTTCCCAGAACGCGGCGTTTGTGAAGCAGCTGAACGCGCTCAGGTCCTCCAACTCCGAGGTCTCCCTCGACGAGGAACTGCTCAACCTGACCAAGTACCAGCGCGCCTTCCAGGGCTCCGCCAAGGTGGTCAACGCGGGGAGCGATATGCTGGACACCATCCTGAACATGGTCCGATAGGAGACGTCATCATGAGAATTACCCCCGGCATGAGCGCCGACAACGCCATCTACAACCTGCAGCAGGGGCGCACCGCGATCGACCAACTCCAGGAACAGATCGCCTCGGGCTACAACATCAACCGCCCCAGCGACGATCCCCTTTCCACCAGGCAGCTTCTCGACCTGCAGGAGCAGATCGCCTCGGGGGACCAGTACAGCTCCAACATCACCAAGGCGGAGACGCTCTTGAACGTGACCAACACGTCGCTCACCAGCATGGCCGACCTGATGCAGCAGGTGAAGAAGATCGCCGGCGATATGGTGGCCGGTACTCTCGACGCTGCCGGCACTGCCAGCGCGGTGACCAACCTGACCCAGTTGAAGAGCCAGCTGGTCGACATGGGCAACACCCGTCTGGGCGACCAGTACGTCTTCGGCGGCTTCTCCACCAGCCAGCCCTTCAGCTCCACCGGCGCCTTCAGTGGCACCACCGATATCCCGCAAGTCGAGATCGCCCCTAACAGCACCGTGGGCACCACGGTATCGGGCGCCGATCTCCTGAACGGCGGCAAACCGCCGGCGACGGTGGGGAGCGGTGCCACCGCGGGGCAGGGGCCGGTCAACATTCTCGGATCCATCGACGCCCTGATCACCGCCATCAGCAACAAGGACATGGCCGGTATCCTGGACGGGGTCAAAAACGTGAAGGCAGGCGCGGACCAGATCACCGTCGCCCAGAGCGACGTCGCGGGCCGGTTGGTGCGCCTGGACAACATGAAGAGCATGATCACCAACAACCAGAACACCTTGAAGACGGTCTTCGGCGACATCCAGAACGTCGACTACGCCAAGGCCGGTGTGATGCTCTCCCAGCAGACCACTGCCTTCAACGCGGCCCTGTCGGCCACCTCGAAGCTGAGCCAGCTCTCGCTTTTGGACTACATGAAGTAGCGTTGCAGGGTACCCCCCGTGCCACCAAGGGCCGTGTGAGCTGGCCAGGCTCGCACGGCCTTTTCAGTTTCTTTTTTGACGAAGGGTGGTGATAGCGCTAAAGCTTTCGGTGCTGCATCCGAAAAACAAAATTAGCTGCCGAATTCCGCAGGGGGAAGACATGGTCAAGGTGACAACACGAGACGGTACCGAGATGTACCTGAACCCGGACCTGATAGAGATCATCACGGAGACCCCGGACACGCACATCACCCTTTCCAACGGCAACCGGTACCTGGTGCTGGAGCCGGCGCGGGTGGTTATCAGCCGGATCGTCAACTTCAAGGCGCACCTGTTCCGGCACGCCTCGTCGAGCGTGGCCCGGCGCTACCTGCGCAAAAGGGATGCGGAAAGCTACCACCCCAACTGCAGGATCTAACCGTTCGCAGGCGAGCGTTTTCACGATCCAGGAAAATATATGGATTTATCGACCATAATCGGAATAACCCTGGGGCTTTTCGCCGTTTTCGGCGGTGCTGCCCTGGAAGGTCTGCACATGTCGGCGCTGATACAGCCGACGGCAGCCATGATCGTCCTCGGCGGCACCGCGGCAGCGACCATCGTCAGCTTCCCGCTGCCGGTCCTGATGGCCGCAGTCAAGGACCTGAAGAAGGTCTTCATGCCGCCCAAGGAGGACCCCGAGGCGGTGATCAAGAACATCATCAACTACGCGGCCAAGGCCCGTAGAAACGGCCTGATCTCGCTGGAGCAGGAAGCGCAGACGGTCAAGGATTCCTTCACCAAGAAGGGGATCTCCCTGGTGGTCGACGGTATCGACCCGCAGAAGCTCAGGGAGACCATGGAGATCGAGCTGGGCTCGGTCGAGTCGCACGGCAAGCACAGCGCCGAGGTTTTCGAGGCGGCCGGCGGTTTCGCCCCCACCATCGGTATTATCGGCGCCGTGCTCGGCCTGATCCACGTCATGAGCAACCTTTCCGACCCCTCCAAGCTCGGGGGCGGCATCGCCGTCGCCTTCGTCGCCACCATCTACGGCCTGATGACCGCCAACATCTTCTGCATCCCGTTCGGCACCAAGCTGAAGATCCGTCTCAAAGAGGAGCTGTTGCAGAAGGAGATGGTCATCGAGGGTCTGATCGCCATTCAAAACGGCGAGAACCCCCACTTCATCGAGCAGAAGCTCAGGGCCTACCTGCATGACGGTGGAGAGAAGAAGGGAAAGTAAATGGCTAAGAAAAAGGCCCAGCACGAAAAAGAACCCAACCACGAGCGCTGGCTGGTCTCCTACGCCGACTTCATCACGCTGTTGTTCGCCGTGTTCGTGACACTCTACGCCATGAGCCAGACCGACAAGAAGAAGGCCGAGGAGGTGCTCGCCTCCATGCGCGAGTCCTTTGGCTACAGCACCACCTCCGCCGGCCAGAAGCCGACCGTCATTGACGCCGGTTCCATGAGTGTCATCCCTTCCATCCACAAGATCACCCAGGCCCCCAAACGGATGAGCAGCACCAGGACCCGCGGCAGCGAACAGGACTTCCGCGCCACCAAGGCTTCCATCGAGGCGTACCTGATGAAGGCGGGGGCGCAAAACAAGGTCTCCGTGTCGGTGACCCAGCGCGGCCTGGTGGTGAGCCTCAAGGAAGCCGGGTTCTTCGACAGTGGCAGCGCCACGCTAAAGCAGAGTTCCCTGAACCTCTTGAAAGACGTGGTGGCCTCCCTGGCCACCTATTCCAACGCGGTGCGGGTCGAGGGGCACACCGACAACAACCCCATCAGCACCGCCGCTTTCCCGTCCAACTGGGAGCTTTCCACCGCGCGCGCTACCCACGTGCTGCAATACCTCACCAAGCAGGAAGATTTCGACCCCGCCCGGATTTCTGCCGCCGGTTACGGCGAGTACCGCCCGGTAGCCGACAACAGCGACGAAGAAGGGCGCGCCAAGAACCGCCGCGTCGACATCGTCCTCCTCTCCGAACAAAGCGAGCGCAACGAACCGTAGCCGCCTATGTCGGCCAGTGCCGACTGGTCCGACTGGTCCGACTGGTCCGACTGGTCCGACTGGTCCGACTGGTCCGACTGGTCCGACTTTGGCTGTCAAAGAAATGACCGCCTGTCGCCCCGCCGCCGTAAATCACCGCTTTTTCAAACTCTTATCCCCCGCCTTTTCGCACTGGTACGGTAGTTGCTCGCGTGTAGTGGTCGACCCATCACCACAGAGAGGTTTTCATTCATGAAAGTATCCATGCCCAGCGGTTCCATGCACGGCTGGGGCATCGCCGGGACCTACCTCGAGCGCGAGATCGCCCAACTCCCCCCGGTGCCGGGGGTGACCCTGCACTGCATGTCGCAGAACCTTGCGCCGCTGAACCCCGAGGCCTGGGACGCCATCAACATCGGCTACTGCTTCTTCGAAAACAGCATCGAGATCCTCAACTTCACCCGCGAAGCCGCGCGCAGGTGGGACTTCATCGTGGCTGGCTCCAAGTGGTGCGAGTACCTGCTGCGCATCGGCGGGGTGAAAAACTGCTGCACCATCCTGCAGGGGGTCGACCCGGAACGCTTCTATCCGCTGCCGCTCCCCCCGGACGACCGCTTCGTGGTCTTCTCGGGCGGCAAGTTCGAACTGCGCAAGGGGCAGGACCTGGTCATCGCCGCCATGAAGGTGCTGATGCAGCGCCACGACGACGTCTACCTCTCCTGCAGCTGGGTGAACCAGTGGCCCTTTTCGCTCCTCACCATGGAAAGCTCCCCCTTCATCACCTACCGCCACGACGAGGTCGACTTCCTCAGTGTGCCCGGCCGCTGCGCCCTGGAGAACGGACTCGACCCGGCGCGCACCGTGGTGCATCCACTGGTGCACAACAACGCCATCAGAGACGTCTTCGCCGGTACCCATGTCGGCCTTTTCCCCAACCGCTGCGAAGGTGGAAACAACATGGTGATGTGTGAGTACATGGCCTGCAGCAGGTCCGTTATCGCCTCCGACACCAGCGGCCACGCCGACGTGATCAATCCTGCCATCGCCTACCCGCTCACCCGTTACCGCCCCATGGTGGTTAATAGCGGCGGCGTCCAGACCGGGGTCTGGGAGGAACCGCTCCTCGAAGAGATCATCGAGATGCTGGAACACGTCTACCGGAACCGCCACGAACTCGCGCGCAAGGGGGCGCTGGCCGCGGAGGAGATGAAGAATCTCAGCTGGAGTGGTGCAGCCCGCCAATTCCACTACCTGGCCACCAAGCTCGCCAACCAGGCGGAGCTGGCGCGGATGCGGAATGCCTAGCCCGATGACCCAAGAGGACGACATGGCACGGCAATTCTCCCATGCCCTTGAGCTGCAGCGCGCCGGCCGGCTGGCCGAGGCGGAGCCGATCTACCGTAGCCTGGTCGCGGCTGGTGGTCCGCTCCTGCCGGACGTACACATCAATCTGGGCGCGCTTCTGGATGACACCGGCCGCCACGAGGAGGCGCTGGCGGAGTACCGCGCTGCGCTCGCCCTGCGCGAAGGTGATCCATTGGCCCTGAACAACACGGGCTCCTCGCTCTTCAAACTGGGGCGCTTCGCCGAGGCGGCGGAGCAGTTTCGCTTGGCACTGGCCCAGGCACCCGACGCGCCGGAACCGGCCATTGCCCTCGGCGGCGCACTGCAGCGTGCCGGTGACGTCGATGGCGCCATCGCCGTGTTCCGGGACCTGGTGCGGCGCCGGCCAGACTGCGCCGACGCGCACTGGAACCTTGCCCTCGCCCTGTTGTTGGCGAGCGAGTTCCGCGAGGGGTGGGCCGAGTACCAGTGGCGCTGGAAAAGGGATGACTTTACCTCCCCCAGGCGCAGCTTCCCCGCACCCGCCTGGAACGGTGCGCCCCTTAACGGCCGGCGCATCCTGGTGCACGGTGAGCAGGGCTTTGGCGACACCATCCAGTTCGCCCGTTACCTTCCCATGGTTGCCGAGCGGGGCGGCATCGTCATCGCCGAGTGTCAGTCGGCCGCGCTGGCGCCGGTTTTGCGCGGCATGCCCGGCGTCGCCGAGGTTTGCGTCATGGGCGAGCCGCTCCCGCCCTTCGACGTCGAGGTCCCCCTGCTGTCCCTGCCGCACCTCTTCAACACCACCTTGGAGAGCCTTCCCAACGCGGTCCCTTACCTCTCACCGCCGCCGCAGCGGCTCGGACTCTGGCAGGCCAAGCTCGCTGCCGACCCCGGCTTCAGGATCGGCCTGGTGTGGGCCGGCAAACCGGTCCCTGATCCCTTCCGTTCCTGCTCGCTGGCGGCGCTGGCACCACTGTGCGGCATCCCTGGGGCCTCATTTTACTCGCTGCAGGTGGGCGAGGCGGCGCCCGGCCCGGGAGAATGTCCGGGGCTCATCGACTTCACCTCGGCCATCCGCGATTTCGGCGACACCGCCGCCCTCATCGCGCAGCTGGACCTAGTCATCTCCATCGACACTTCGGTGGCGCACCTGGCCGGGGCGCTGGGCAAGCCGGTTTGGCTCATGCTCCCCATGGCCGGCGACTACCGTTGGCTGCGCGGGCGGGACGATTCGCCCTGGTACCCGACCAT
Organism: Geomonas agri; assembly: GCF_020179605.1. Taxonomy (NCBI): domain Bacteria; kingdom Pseudomonadati; phylum Thermodesulfobacteriota; class Desulfuromonadia; order Geobacterales; family Geobacteraceae; genus Geomonas; species Geomonas agri. The sequence continues at coordinate 314,121 of NZ_JAINZO010000002.1, read as the reverse complement.
GCGCCTGTTCCGGCAAGAGCGCCAGGGGGAGTGGGGCGAGGTGGTCGAGCGGGTGCGGACAGCGCTCACCGATGCCGTGGCGGGTTTCCTGGAGCGGCGGCTGGCGACGCATCCCTTCGACGGGGGCGGCCACTACCTCATGGGCTCCTTCCTGGCTGCCGCCGGCAAGCCGGGCGAGGCCACGGTCCGCTTCACCAAGGTGGCGCAACTGCTCCCCGGGCTGTGGCAGCCGCACTACGCCCTGGCGCAGGCCCTGCAAAAGCAGGGGCGTTTCGCCGAGGCGCGTGCGAGCCTGGAAGATGCCCTCGCCCTGGAGCATGGAGTGCCCGAACTGCACGAGGCGCTGGGGATCGTGAGACAGGTACTGGGTGATCTGGAGGGGGCGCAGCAAAGTTACCGCGAGGCCCTGCAGCTCGACCCGGCCCTGGTCAAGGCGCGCTACAACCTGGGCACCACCCTAAAAGACCTGGGGCGCTTCACCGAGTCGCTCGCGGAGTTCCGGGAGACGGTGCGGCTTTCTCCAGGCTACGCCGACGCCCATTGGAACCTCGCCGTGCTCCTGCTCATGACCGGTCAACTGCCCGAGGGGTGGCGCGAGTTTTCCTGGCGTTTCCAGAAGAGTAGCCAAGCGCCGCAACGCCGGTGGCAGGATTTCCCCGCCTGGGACGGCGCGCCGCTCTCCGGCAGGACCATCCTTCTTTATGGCGAACAGGGGGCAGGAGACACGCTCCAGTTCGTGCGCTACGCACCGCTGGTCGCCGGTCGCGGCGGTCGGGTGCTGATCGAGGTGCAGTCGCCGGGCCTGGTGCCGCCGGTAACAACGGTGGCCGGCGTGGAGGCTGTCTACGCCAGTGGCGAGACCCTGCCGCCGTTCGAGCTGCAGGCATCGCTCATGGACCTGCCGGGGATCTTCGGAACCGACCTTGTCGGCATCCCGGGCCACGTGCCCTATCTGCACGCTGACGCGGCGCGCGTAGCGGCATGCGCGGCCAGATTCCCTGAGGACCGGATGTTGAAGGTCGGGCTGGCCTGGCAGGGAAGTCCGGGCCACCCCAACGACCTTAACCGCTCCCTCCCCACGGACAAGCTGGCGGCACTCGCCGGGCTGCCCGGGGTGAGCTTCTACTCCCTGCAGCTCGGAGCCCAAGGGGATCTCGGCTCGATCCTGCCGGTCACCGACCTGGCCCCCGCCATCTGCGACTATGCCGACACCGCGGCGCTTGCCAGCCGACTCGACCTGGTGCTCTCGGTGGATACCTCGGTCGCGCACCTGTGCGGGGCCCTGGGATTGCCGGTCTGGCTCCTGGTTCCCTTTGTGCCCGACTGGCGCTGGCTGACCGACCGGGAGGATTCGCCCTGGTACCCGACCATGCGCCTGTTCCGGCAGAGCAGGCCGGGCGACTGGGACGGGGTGCTGCAGCGGGTGGTACGGGCGCTAGGGGAAATGCTGGCGCAGAGAAGTGGGGAGGTACAGGCGCCGGCCGCTGACCCGATGCGGCAGGCGGAGCAGTACAACGACGAGGGATGCACCTTGGACGGTGCGGGGAGGCAGGGCGAGGCGATCGAGCGCTACCGAAAAGCCATCGAGCTCTGCCCCGCTTTCGTGGCGCCGCACTACAACATGGGCAACAGCCTCTACACGTTGGGGCGGCTTGCCGAGGCGGCCGAGAGTTACCGGCGCGCCCTCGCCATCGAGCCGAAACTGGCGCAGGCCTGGCACAACCTGGCGCTGGCCCTCAAGGAGCAGGGCGATTTCGAGGGTGCGCTGCAGGCACTGCAACAGGCGGTGGGCGTCGCGCCGGACTACCTCGAAGCCAGGCACAACCTGGGCGAACTGCACCACGCCATGGGCGATATCGAGTTGGCCCAGCAGACCTTCCGCACTATCCTCGACGCCAACCCCGGTTACCTTCCCTCCTGGAATGCACTCGGGATTGCCTTACAGGCGCAGGAGCGCCTGGAGGAGGCGGCGCAGTGTTACCGCACCGCGCTCGCGTTGAATCCGGACTACCTGCACGCGCTCAACAACCTTGGTTCGGTGAGCCGTGCCCTAGGCGACGTCGAAGAGGCCGTCCGGTGCTATCGCAAGGTCCTTGCCCTCGACCCCGGCTACGTCGACGCGCGCTGGAACCTCGCCTTGGTACAACTGCAGCTCGGCGAGTACCGTGAAGGATGGCGAGGGTACGAACAGCGCTTTGAGAAGGTCGATCCGATCCCGCGCCTGGACCTGCCGCAGCCGCTTTGGGACGGCTCTTCCCTGCAGGGAAGGACCATCCTGCTCCACGCCGAGCAGGGCTTCGGCGACACCTTGCAGTTCGTGCGCTACGCGCCGGTTTTGGCGGCGCAGGGAGCGACGGTACTGGTGCAGTGCCAGGCGAAGCCTATAGCGCCGGTGCTCACCACGGTGCCGGGTGTCGCGCGGGTGCTGGTGCGCGGCGAGCCGTTCCCCGACTTTGACTGCCACGCGTCGCTCATGAGCCTGCCGTACCTGTGCGGCACGCTCCTCGACTCTATCCCAGCCGCCGTGCCCTATCTCGCCGCCGACCCTGCCTTGGTGGAGCGTTGGAAGGGCGCGCTGCCGGCTGAGGGGGTACTGGTCGGGCTGGTCTGGGCCGGCAGGAAGACCTACAAGGACGACCTGAAACGCTCGCTCACCCTCTCGCTCTTTGCGCCGCTGGCGCGGGTCACCGGGGCTCGCTTCTGTGCGCTCCAGGTAGGGGACGGTGCGGAGCAGGCGGCCACCCCGCCGCCGGGGATGGAGCTTACCGACTTGGGCGCCGGCATCAAGAGCTTCGCCGATACCGCCGCCATCCTGAGCCAGCTCGACCTGGTCATCTCGGCCGACACCGCCGTAGCGCACCTGGCCGGGGGGCTGGGCGTGCCGGTCTGGGTGCTGTTGCCCATGGCGTGCGACTGGCGCTGGCTGATGGAGCGGGAGGATTCCCCGTGGTACCCGACCGCCCGGCTGTTCCGCCAGCGCCGCCGCGGTGATTGGGGCGAGGTGGTGGAGCGGGTGGCACAGCAGCTGGTACTGCTGGTCCGTGCCAAAGGAGATCGATAGTAGATGCAAAACCGCGATGAACTGAAACGGACCCTGGCCGAAAACCGGGTCGAGCGGGCGGACGAGTTGTGCCGGGAACTCCTGCGGGAGACGCCGGACGACGTGGACCTGCTCACCCTTTCGGGCGCCCTGGCGCGTATTTTAGGGCGACAGCAGCAGGCTTTGGATGCCTTCTCCCGGGCCCTAGCCCTCGACCCGGCGCAGGCCGAGCTACACAACAACCTGGGCGTGATCCTCGAGGACCTGGGGCGGATCGACGAGGCGGAGCAGTGTTACCGCACCGCCCTGGAACTGAAAGCCGACTACCCGGAGGCCATGGGCAACTTAGGCAACACGCTCTTGAAGCAGGGGCAACTGAATGCGGCCGTGGCCCGCTTCTGCGACGCCATCGCGCTTGATCCCGGCTACGCCAACGCCTATTACCACCTCGGGCACGCCCTGCGCGCCCAGGGAGAGTGGCAGGGGGCGGTGCAGTGCTACCGGAAGGTGGTGGAACTGCAGCCGGATCACCTGAAAGGGTGGGTGAATCTCGGCGGCTCGCTGCTTGCCCTGAACCAGTTCGACGATGCGCTGGCGTCCCTGCGCGTGGCCCTGGCGCTCGATCCTAACAGCGTCGACGCCCACTGGAACCTCGCCCTCGCCCTGCTCGCCCTCGGCGACTACCGGGAGGGGTGGCGCGAGTACCAGTGGCGGCTGAAGGCCCCCGCCGGCGGCTTCGATCCCGCCTTCATGGGACGGCAGATGTGGGACGGATCCCCTTTGAACGGCCGCACGCTCCTGGTCCGGGCCGAGCAGGGGTTCGGCGACGCCATCCAGTTCTACCGCTACGCGCAGTTGCTGGCGTGGCGCGGGGAAAAGGTGGTGCTCGAGTGCCGCCGCGAGCTTTTGCCGCTTTTCGCCGCGCAGGGAGACGCCATCGCTCTCTTTGCCGCCGGCGACGCTCCGCCCCCCTTCGACAGCTACACCTATCTCATGAGCCTGCCGCACCTGCTGGGCACCACCCTCGACTCCATCCCGCCGCAATCGCCGCCGCTCAAGACGGACGCCGCACTGGGCGATGAGTGGCGCCAAAAGGTGGCGCCGGCGGCGGGACTCAAGGTCGGCGTGGTCTGGGCCGGCAGTGTCGGCTACAAGAGGGACCGCTACCGCTCGCTTGCGGCGCAGGCCCTGGCTCCCTTGGCATCCGTGCCCGGGGTGACCCTGTACAACCTGCAACTGGGCGCGGCCCCCGAGGACGTGGCACTGCTGTCCGGTGCCGACACCCTCGTCGACCTGACTGCCGACCTCAAGGACTTCACGCACACCGCCGCCCTCATCGACAACCTCGACTTGGTGGTTTCGGTGGACACCGCGGTGGCCCACCTCGCCGCCGCCATGGGCAAGCCGGTTCACCTGCTGCTTCCCTTCTCCTGCGACTGGCGCTGGCTCTACGGCCGCGCCGACTCGCCCTGGTATCCGAGCGTCACCCTGCACCGCCAGCCGGCCCCGGGACAGTGGCAGCCGGTCATCGAGGCGGTGGTGCGCCAGATTACGCCCCTCCCCGAGGCGTCGCTCCAGGACCCGAACCTCCTGTTCCGGGAGGCGAACCGGCTGAGGGGTGAGGGGGATCTCGACGGGGCGGTGAGGCTCTACCGCGCCCTCTTGTCCCGGCTACCCGACTGCGCCGAGGTCCACAACAACCTCGGGCTCGCGCTGCAGGACCAGGGGCTCGTGGTCGCGGCCGAGGCAAGCTACCGGCGCGCCATGGAGCTGAAGCCGGCCCTCGCCGACGCCTACAACAACCTCGGGACGCTTTTGGTTGGCCGCGCCGAGCACGCCGCCGCCGAGCCCCTCTTTCGGCGCGCCGTCGAGCTGAACCCGGGCTACCTTCCCGCCTACGCGAACCTGGGCTCCTGTCTGCAGGTGCTGGAACAGCCGGCGCAGGCGGTGGAGCTGTACCTGCGCGCCATCGCGCTCGACCCCGGCTACCTGGAGGCCCGCATAAACCTGGGCACCGCCTACCAGGACCTGATGCAGCCGCAACAGGCCATCGCTACCTACCGGGAACTGTTGCGCCTGGCGCCCGATCACCCTGAGGCGCACTGGAACCTCGCCTTGAGCCTTTTGTCGGTGGGGGATTTTCAAGAGGGGTGGCGCGAGTACCAGTGGCGCCTGGCGGGGTGCGAGCCGGAACTCGCCGTACCGGTGTGGCGCGGCGAAGAACTTTCCGGGCGCACCATCCTGCTGCAGTGCGAGCAGGGGCTGGGCGACACGCTGCAGTTCATCCGCTATGCTCCGCTAGTGGCGCAGCGCGGGGGGAGGGTGGTAGTTCGCTGCCAGATCCCGGCGCTCAAGCCGCTCTTGGCGCGCGTTCCCGGTGCCGCGACGGTCTGCGGCCCGGCGGACCAGCTCCCGGCGTGCGACTACCAGGTCCAGCTCATTTCCCTGCCGCACCTGTTCGGCACCACCCTGGACAACATGCCCCCCTGGCACCCCTATCTCTTTCCTGAGGAGCGGCGCGCCACCCTCTGGAGCCTCATGCTCGAGGAGGGGGCTACGCTCAAGGTCGGGCTGGTGTGGCGCGGCGGGCCGCTGCCCAAGAATCGCGCCTGCCCTTTCAAGCATTTGGGCACTCTTGCCGATATGCCTGGTGTGCTCTTTTATTCTCTGCAGCTGGGCGAAGCCCCTGACCTCGAGGTACTTCCCGCCATCGACCTCGCGCCGCAGATCCAGGATTTCGGCGACAGCGCCGCCATCCTGGCCGGGCTCGATCTGCTCATCACCGTGGACACCGCGGCCGCGCACCTGGCCGGCGGCATGGGGATGCCGGTCTGGCTTCTGTTGCCCTACTCCTGCGACTGGCGCTGGTTTGCCGAGCGCGAGGATTCCCCCTGGTATCCCACCATGCGTATCTTCAGGCAGGAGCGCCCAGGCGCCTGGCCCGGCGTGATGCGCCGCATCCGCGCCGCCCTGGAAGAGAGATTGAGCTGCCAATAATTTGACAAAAATAATCGTAAGGTGGTGCTTTTCCGTTAAAGTTTTGGGCCCGCCGTGTCGATATTCTTTACAAACGCGCAGGACGCGCCGGCGATGAGGGGGTGAAATTCATCAGTTACTCGCCGTAGGGCAGGATGCCCGACACTGAAGAAGACAGTATCGACACGGTTTTCAACCCGGCAAGAATGCCGGCAAACACCCAGAAAAGGAGAAGTACCATGGCAACTAGCGACATCTCTCTCACCGCAGGCATGAGGACCAACCTTCTCAACCTCCAACAGACCAGCCAGCTCCTGAACAGGACCCAGCAGAGGCTTTCCTCTGGCAAGCAGGTCAACAGCGCTCTGGACAACCCGACCAACTACTTCGCAGCCCAGAACGCAAACCAGCGTGCCAGCGACCTTGCTGACCGCAAGGACGGCATGTCCGAGGCGGTTCAGACGGTTTCGGCAGCCAACGCAGGTATCACCGCTATCACCGGTCTGATCAACGCTGCTAAAGGTATCGCCCAGTCGGCTCTGTCGACCAGCGACACCGCTACCAGGTCGAAACTGGCAACCCAGTACGACACCATCCGCAGCCAGGTCAACAACATCTCCTCCGACTCCGGTTACCGCGGCCTTAACCTGCTGAGCTCCACCAACACCCTGACCGTCAACTTCAACGAAGATGCGAGCTCCAACCTGAACGTTGTTGGCTTCCTGGGGAACGCAAGCGGTCTGAGCCTCTCTCCGGCCAGCAGCAGCTGGTCAACCAACTCGGACATCACCACCGACACGGCGAAGATGGATACCGCGATCTCGACTCTCAGGTCGAACACCCAGACCCTGGCGGCAAACCTGAACATCATCACGACCCGTCAGAACTTCACCGACTCCATGATCAACACCCTGCAAACCGGTGCTGACAACCTGACCCTGGCCGATATGAACCAGGAAGGTGCCAACATGCTGATGCTGCAGACCCGTCAGAGCTTGGGCACCACCTCGCTCTCCATGTCTTCTCAGGCAGCTCAGGCAGTCCTCAGACTGTTCTAACCCTAGCTTTGCGGAGCGGGGTAACCCGCTCCGCAATCCCTCTTCAAGGGGGGTAGCGTATGCTAATAGATCGACTGCAACCAGAGAGCGTTCCAGTCACCACTTCCTCGCCCCAACTCGCCTCCCTCTCCAGCTCTATCCAAAATCCCCAACCCGAAAAACAAAACACCCAAGACCCCGTAATCGCAGACCAGGTGCTCTTTTCCGGGCAGGGGGACCGCAAGCTGGCGGACATCCGTTTGCAAAACGAGCGGCAAAACACCACCGCAGCTGCCATCAGGGAGACCGACAAGGTGGCCCAGGAACTGGGTCAAAAGATTGACAAGCTAAAGCAACCTCTGGAAACGATAGTAAAAAATTTTCCTCCCTTCGCACCGCAAGACAAGGAAAGGGTCAAACTCCTCAGGAGCTACAACGCGCTTCGCAAGGAGATCGATGAGCTAACCCTTCCTCCCCCTCCATCCGTTGTCGAGGCCCGCAAGCAGGTGGCGCTTCCCGAGCCGCTCGGTATGAATGCGGACGACAGTCAAATTGCTGACCACGTGGACAAACTTGACGCGGCGGCGCAGTCGCTGACGGGGCTGCGAGGTGACATTGCCGCGGCTACCGCGAATTTCGTTGCCGACGGGCGTTTCGCCAACATCTTCTCGGCGCCCAAGGGCTCGGAATCACTGGTTTCTGACCCCATTGCCAGCGAATCGCGCGCGGCACAAAAAAGTGTCGAAATTGGCCAGCAATTTGCAGAATCGGTTACTCAGGGGGTGGCGCAACAGCACCCTCAATTCCTAAAAGGATTGAGCTAACCGACATGTCCCTAAAAATCACTTTGAAGAGCAACGAGCGGCTAATCGTAGGCGGCGCAGTGGTCAGAAACGGCGGCAAGGGCACCGTTCTCTTCATCGAGAACACGGTCCCCATACTGCGCGAAAAGGACATCCTGGGCGAAAAGGACATCACCACGCCCTGCAAGAGGATCTACTTCACCCTCCAGCTCATGTATATCGACGAGCCCAACATCCCGAACTACGTCAAGGCGTACTCGGAGCTGGCGGCCGAGATACTGAAGGCGGCCCCGAGCACCAGGACCTACATCGAGCAGTTGAACGAACGGATAGAGACCGGGAACTACTACCAGGCACTCAAAAATGCGAAGAATCTCATCGAGTACGAAGAGGAGCTACTGAAAAATGCAAACTAACAACGCGATCAAGGAGTACGTCGGTATCCAGAAGGAGAGCATGTCGGGACGCGAACTCGAAGCCTCCGTGCTGACCAAAGCGGGGCTGATGCTCAAGGCCGTCCAGGAAAACTGGGATGCCCCGGACCGCGAAGCCAAGATGCTGGAGGCGATAAAGTATAACCAGAAGGTCTGGAGCTTCTTTCAGGCCGAATTGACGGAGCCCAACCACCCGATGCCCAGGAAACTGCGGGAAGACCTCCTGAACCTGAGCCTGTTCGTGGACAAGAGGTTCTTCGAGGTGATGGCTTTCCCGACTGCGGAAAAGCTCTCCATCGTCATCGACATCAACTTCAATATCGCTGCGGGGTTGAGGACCAACCCCGAGACCGCGGGTTAGTTCATTGCAACAGCAACTCTTCGAGGGGGATCGCCGCACGGTGACCCCCTCGATGACGTTCGCCCGGCGCCCTCACCGCTTACCCGCCATCACTCCGCCAGCCGGCTCCCACCTTGCCTCATCCCGACCGCGATACCCTGTGCCGTAACTAACCCTACTTAGGCCTGCGCGAGGTCGCCCACAGTTCTGCCAGCACCGTCTCCAGTTCCCGCGTCACCCCGCCCGCATCCAAAAGCGGCGAGCGCCGCAGTCGCTCACGTGCGCCTGCCCTGAATTCGCGCAGGGTGGCGTGATCCTTGGCCACCTGTCGCGTCATGTCCAGATAGGCCGCTTCGCTCGTGGTCACCAGGTCCGCCAGTCCGCAGTTGGTGAGGATGCTCGCGCCGGTGCGCGAACAGTGGCGGTCGCCGGCGAGGGAGATAACCGGGACCCCCATCCAGAGCGCCTCGCAGGTCGTGGTGGTGCCATTGTAGGGGAAGGTGTCGAGGCCGATGTCGACGCGCTGGTACCGCTCCAGGTGTTCGCGGGTGCCGGGCTGCCCCTGGTCCAGCTCGATGCGCTCGGCCGCTACCCCGTGCTCCTGGAACAGTGCCAGGATGCGGCCGCGCACGCCGTGGTCCACCAGCGGCTTGGCCTTCAGGAGCAGGCGGGAGTCGGGGACCGCGTGCAGCACGCGGCTCCAGAGTGCAATTACCTCCGGGGTGACTTTCGCCAAGTTGTTGAAGGAGCCGAAGGTGATGTGGCCGTTGCCTCCGCAGGGGGGCGGGACCAGCTCCGGCGCCTCGGCGGGGGGAAGGTAGCAGCAGAAGGTGCGGGGGAGGCGTAGCAGCAATTCGCTGTGCAGGCGGTCGTCGGTTCCCGGCGGGTCGGCCAGCGCGTCGGTGATGCGGTAGTCCATCTCCCTTAACCCGGTGCTGTCGGGATAGCCGATCCAGGTGATCTGGATCGGGGCGGGACGGTGACAAAAGAGCGGGAGCCGGCTACCGGAAGTGTGCCCGGCCAGGTCGAAGAGGATGTCGATGCCGTCGCCGGCGATGAGGGCAGCGGCGTTGTGGTCGGCCATGCCGTGGATGTCGCGCCACTGGTCGCACAGCCCCTTGAGGCGCTCGGTGGTTGCGTCGGGAGCGGCGACGTTGGCGTAGCAAAAGATTTGGAAGCGGCCGCGGTCGTGCTCGCGCAGCACCGGCTCAATGAAGCTCGCCACGGCGTGGCCTCGGAAGTCGGGGGAGAGGTAGCCGACCCTGATGCGGCCTCCGGGATGGGGGCGGTCGGCAAGGTCCCGGCGCTCAGGCCGGAACGGCCGGCTGCGGGCTGCCTTCAAGTGCTCGGCGTAGATCTCGCGTCGGCTGAACTGCGGCGAGTAGTGCAGGGCGAAGAGGAGGTTCTGCCGGGCGTCCAGGTGGTCCGGGTCCAGGCGCAGCGTCTCCCGGTAGGCCGCCACAGCTGCCAGGCTCCTTCCCTGCGCGTGCAGCACGTTGGCGAGGTTGTAGTTGAGGCGCACCGAGCCGGGCTCCAGTGCTATCCCGGTCCGCAGCAGCTCTTCCGCCTCGGTGAAGCGCAGTGCCTCCTTCAGGAGCAGAGCCAGGTTGATGCGCGCCTCGCCGAAACCGGGTTCGATGCGCAGCGTCTCGGCGAATGCCGCCGCGGCCTGCTCGAGCTGCCCCATCTGCCGCAGCGCGGCTCCCAACGCGTTGAGTGCCTTGGTGTTCTCCGGCTCCAGCGAGAGGGTTTTGAGCAGCAAATCGACCGCCTCGCGCGCCTCGCCGTCCTCCCCCTTGAGCACCGCCAACAGGTAACAGGCCGCTGCCACCGGCGGCTCCTGCCGCACCAGCTCCTCGAGCCGGGCGCGTGCCTCCTCCTGCATCCCCTTGCGCAGGAGAAGCTCGACGTATTTCAGCTGTGCCTGCCCCTGTGACGAGTGCTCCGCGCTCATGTCAGCTCCGGTACAGGGTAAGCTGGCGCAGGTAGTCGAGCCGGGTGCCGAAGAGTCGGCAGGTCCCGGGCGCCCAGCGCCTCATCTGCGCAACGGCGAGCGACACGTTGGAGAGGCCGTTGCCCAGGAAATGATCGCAGCGGGCGGCGAGGAGCGCGTCGATGAGCACCTCCTCGCCCAGCGCGCGGCGGCTCGCCTGTTTCTGGTAGTGCACCCCCTGCACGTTGGCGGTGCGGGTCGAGACGGTGTAGACCAGCCGCTCCCCGAAGCGTTCGCGGTAGCGGGCCAGGATACGCTCGTCGTCGGTGCTCAGGAAGATGCGTGCCTGCGGCGTTGCGGCAAGCAGCCGCTCCAGTTCCGGGAGGTAGAGGGCGTTCAGCCTGGCAAGGCCGGGATCCTCGCCCACCTTGTCTCCTCCCCTCACGTGCAGCCCGATGACCGGGGCGCCAGCCAGGTGCTCGCGGTAGAAGGCCTCCACCCGCTTCAGGATGTAGGGCTGCACCTTCAGGTAGCGCTCGAGCAGGTAGAGGTAGAGCTCCTCGGTGGAGCGTCCGTGCAGCGGGTGACTGGCGGGAATCCAGGGGGCGAGGTCGTTGACCGCGTAGTGGAAGTCGCTCACCACGACCTCTTCGTTTCGTTCCAGGGTCCAGAGCGCGGAGCCGCGGGACCAGGGGCCGTCGAACTTGGCCAGGTTCTCGTGGCGCAGGTTGTCGCGTTGCCACTTGGGTGGATAGAAGCTGTGCCGGCGCGAGATGACGTCACCGATGGTGAGCGGAGAGACCGGCTCGAAGAAGTGGTTGAATGCGTTGTCGAGCGGGTCGTCGCTGAAGAGCGAGTTGGCCCCCCAGTGCACCACCGGCGTGCGCCCGGTGATCTCGGCCACCAGGAATTGCCCGAGCGCGTGGTTCACATCGCTCCAGAAGCCGTAGCCCCAGGCCTTGATCAGCAGCAGTCGTTCTCCCCGCTCGCGGGGCGGCGGGAACTGTTCCGCCTGCTGGGCCTTCACCAGCAGGATGCGGGTGGCGCGCGAGGCATCCCCCTGCTCCAGGGCGCGCGCGAGCGCGGTCACCGCTGCGCCCGGCTGCCCGATGGCCAGGGCCACCGCGCCGATGGTGCGACTGACGCGGGCGGAGTCATAGCCGTGGTCGCCGAGGTAGCGGCAGATGAGATCGGCGGGGGTGACGAAGCCGGCGCTGCAGAGCAGCTCGGCGCACTCGGCCAGGGTGTCGCTGGCGATCCGTTCCGGAACCCCTGCCGCTTCATGCCCTTCTTCGAGCGCCAGGGCGCGCGCCTGGTCGGCGGCGGTCTGGGCGTTCAGGGTTTCCTGGATATCGGTGAGGGTAGACTTGTCGCCGGAGCGCAGCGGCTCCAGGAAACGCTGCAAGGCGGCATCGAGCCTCCCCCCGCGCAGCAGCTCGCGCCCCTCCTGTTTCGGATCAGCGGCGGGGGGAGCATTGCGGCGGCACCATCTCCCCCAGGCGGCGATCAGTTCCTGCTCCAGTCCCCTGGTGAAACCGGCGCCGTCGGTGAGCGTGGCGGCGGCCATGGTGGCGCGCAGCGTCTCCCTGAGCCCCTGGAGCCGGTTCCGGTCCAGGGCGAGGGCGCGGGCGATCTGCACGAAACTGCGGCCGTCGTCGGCGACCATGCCGTCTAGCCCGACGCTGTGTAGAAGTGAGGCGCCGACGCGGGAGCGGTGCGAGGCACCGGCCAGCGTTACCACCGGGACCCCCATCCAGAGCGCCTCGCAGGTGGTGGTGGTGCCGTGGTAGGGGAAGGTGTCCAGGGCGATGTCGACGCCGGCGTAGAGCGCCAGGTGATCGCGGTAGGACGGGGTGTTGCCGATCAGTTCCAGCCGCTCGGTTTCGATACCGGCCGCGGCGAAGGCGTCCAGGAAGCGCTGCCGCCCCTGCGGACAGGCGAGCGAATACCCCTTGAGCAAGAGCCGCGAGCCAGGCACCGCGCGCAGCACGTCGGCCCACATGGCCAGGGTCTCGCGGGTGATCTTGGCGGGATTGTTAAACGAGCCGAAGGTCACCGATCCCGAGGCCAGGCAGGGGAGCGGGGCTACGGGCGGCGCTTCCTCGGGGGGCGCGAAGCAGGAGAAGGTCCCCGGGAGCCGGATCAGCTCCTCGCTGTGGAAACGCTCGGTCTCACCGGGGGGGTCGCAGATGGCGTCGCTGATGCGGTAGTCGATGCTGTCCAGTCCGGTGCTGAAGGGGTAGCCGATCCAGGTCACCTGCAGCGGCGCCGGCTTGCGCGCGAAGAGCGTGAGGCGGTTCCCCGCGGAGTGGCCGGAAAGGTCGACGAGGATGTCAACCCCGTCCTCGCGTACCAGCTCTTCGGCCTGGTCGTCGCGCAGGCCGGCGATATTGACGAAGCGGTCGCACAACTGCGCCAGCGCCTCGCTCTTGCCGTCGGGGACCTCTACGTTGGAGTAGCAGTAGACCCGGAAGCGGCTCCGGTCGTGGTGGGCGAGGACCGGGGTTATGAAGCGGGCCACCGCATGCTCGCGGAAGTCCGCCGAGACGTAGCCTATGGTAAGTACCCGGTCCGGGTCGGGGACGTTGCCGTGCGGCTTGACGGCGCGGCGCTGGGCGGCGCCGAAGGCGGCATGCTCGGCGAAGATGCTCTCCTCGGTGGTCTGGGTGCCGTAGAGGAGCGCAAACAGCAGCGAACTCTGCGCCTCGAGGTAGTCGTGCTTGAGCCGGAGTGCCTCGCGGTAGTGGGCCACCGCCTCATCGTGCCTCCCTTGCGACTTGAGCGCGTTGGCCAGGTTGTGGTGTGCCTCGGGGTAGTCGGGGCGAAGCCGCAGCGCCTGGCTCAGGGATCCGATGGCGGCGGCGCCGTTGCCGAAGCGCTCGTAGAGGATGGCCAGGTTGCTGTGCGGTTCCGGGTAGTCGGGGTCGAGGCGGATCGCCTCCTGGAAGCTTGCCTGTGCCTCCTCGCCGCGCCCGAGCGCGCTCAGGGCGAGCCCCAGGTTGTTGCGGTAGCCGGCGTGTTCCGGCGCCAGGCGGCACGCCTCGGCCAGCTCGCCGGACGCCTCCTCCATGCGCCCCACCCGCGCCAGCGCGAGGCCGAAGTTGCCGTGCGCCTCGCTCCACTGCGGCACGAGCTGGGCCGCCCGCTCGAAGTGGGGGAGTCCCTCGCCTGGCCCGCAGAGTCGGTCCAATGTGCAGCCCAGGTTGAAGCTCGCTTGGGCAAAATAGGGATCGAGCTGCAGCACGCGCCGGTAGCGCTCGGCGGCGCCGGAAAGATCGCCAGAGGCGAAGAGGGCGTTGGCCGCCGCGAAAAGGTCCTTCAGGCTCTGCGACTCGGTCATGGCCGCACCCCCGCCTGGAGCCGCGCTGCCAGGTCGGCAAGGGGGGCGCCCAGGTGCTCCAGACCACCGCGCCGCAACCCGCCTGCGTATTCGTTCAGGAAATCGCCACAGTCATAGCCCTGTGCCGCCAGGCGCGCCACCTCGGCCTCGCCGCCGGCACGATCCCCCTGCAGCAGAAGGCAGACCGCCAGGAGCGAGCGCGCCGCGGGGTAGCCGGGCCAGTGGTGCAGCATGTCCTGACAGCAAGCCAGCGCCGCCGCGACCTGACCCAGGTACAACTCGCACTTGGCCAGGTTGAAGGCGGCCTCCTTGAGGTCCGGGGCGAGTTCCACCCCCCGGAGGGCGTGGGCCTGCGCCTGGCGGTAGTCGCCGCGGGTGAGGTAGAGGTAGCCCAGGTTGAAATAGGCTTCGGGGTGGTCGGGCTTATCCCGCAACAGCTGCTGCCAGAGCCGTTCAGCCTCGTCGAGGAGCCCGAGTTCGGTGGCCTGCCGGGCCAGCTCCGCCAGCGCCTCGTGGCTCGCGCCGGTCTCCTCCAGCTTTTGCACCCCCAGGCGGTAGTAGAACTCCTGCTTGGCCCGGACGGCAGCCGGGTCCAGCTTGCCGTAGTGGTGCACCGGCACGTCGCAGGCATGGATCGGGATCTCCTGACGCAGCAGGGACAGCTCCAGGAGCTCGTGCACCGCTCCCTCGAAGCGCAGCGTGGGCAGGTTCGGGAACAGGCGCACCTTGTCGCTGCCGGTCCAGCCGCGGCCGCGCTCCTGTTCCGGGTACTCGCCGCTGTTGGCGACCCAGCCGCGCCGGGCGATGTCGTCGATGTAGTTCCTGGTTGTGAAGGAGTAGGCTACCCTGCCCCCTTGCCGCGCCAGGTCGGCGAGCGGCCCGAGGTCGTTCGGCGCGAGCACCTCGTCGGCGTCCAGCACCAGGATCCAATCCCCCGCGGCCTGGGCCAGGGAGAAGTTCCTCGCTTCGGCGAAACTCCCGGTCCAGGGGAAGTCGAGGACGCGCGCACCGAAGATGCGGGCGATGTCGCGGGTGCGGTCCGTAGAGCCGGTGTCCACCACGACCAGCTCGCCGGCCAGGGCGCGCACCGAGTCCAGCGCGGCGGCGAGATTACGCGCCTCGTTCTTGACGATCATGCAGACCGAGACGCTGCCGGTGCCTCTTTCGGGAGGGGACGGGGTGCCGGCGAGGCCCCTGATCTGCAGAGCGGCGTCGATGCCGGCGCCGTCCAGCCCGAAACGGGCGGCGGCGCGCTCGATCTCGCGGATCGCTTCGCCGTAGCGGGCGCTCCTGACCAGGAGCTCGATCAAGCCGTAGCAAAGTCCCTTGTCCTCCGGGTAAAGGGCGATCGCCTCGCGCAGGTGCTCCTCCTCGCGCGGCAGCCGGTCCAGCGCGGTGGCGTAGTCGTGGTAACGCCCCAGCGCGGCTAGCTCCAGCGGATCGAGGATGAAAGCGCGCTCGGCCAACTGCAGTCCCTGTTCCCTTTCCCCCCGCTCCCAGACGATGGCGGCAAGGGCGGCGCAGGCCCGGGCGCAGCCGGGGTCGGCAACCAGGGTGCGGCGCAGCAGCTCCTCGGCCCGGTCCCGCTCGCCCCCCTGCAGTGCCAGCGCCCCTTGCAGGGTCAGGAACTCGGGGGACTGGTCGTCGAGTGCGGCGGCCCGCTCCAGCTCAGCGCGCGCGAGGTCGGGCTCCCCGACGGCCTCGTGGCAGCGTGTCCGCACGAGATGCGTCGCGAGCGCAGCGCCCGGCGGGACGTGTTTCAGCACCTCGAGCGCCTCGCGGCTTTCCCCCGCCTCGGCCAATGTCCGGGCCAGGGCGAGGTAGGGGGCGGGGTCGCCGTTGGCGAGATGCACCCCCTGCTCGATCATAAGTTCCACCGCCAGCTTCAGTTTCCCGGCGCGGGCGAGCCGGTTCCCCTCGACCTCGGCCCGGTGTCGCAAAAGGCGCGCGGCAAGTTCCGGCTCCAGGGCAGACGGTCCCCACTTTTGTTCCAGGAGCGGGTGCTCGCGGTGGCGCAGGAACTCTTCGTCGGGGGTGCCGTAGCGATGCACGAAGACGTCCCCGGCGACGACGCAACGATATCCCTTGAGCGCCGCACGCAACGAGAAGTCTTCGGCCCAGGCGTCCGAAGCGAAGCTGCCATCCGGCCCTCCGACTTCGTCCAAAAGCTCGCGCGAGAAGAGCAGGCAAAAACCGGAGAGGCACGGCGCATCGATGCGGCGGCCGTAGTGAGCGCCGGCGAAGGTTTCGGCGCAGCTTTCCAGCTCGGAGAGGTTTCGGTAGCTGCAGGCGACCTGGCCCTGGGAGCCGTGCGCCCGGTTGGTCATGGGACCGCACAGCCCGGCTCTCTCCTGGCGGGCCAGGGCGTCCAGCATGCGCGACAGCCAGCCGCGGGTCAGTACCACGTCGCCTTCCAACAGCACCAGCTCCCGCCCGACCGCCTCACGCAGGCCGGCGCCGAAGGCGGCGGCAGAAGAGCGCCCGCCGCAGTCGACCAGGATGAGGCCGCTGCGCCCGGCGCAGAAGTGCTGCAGTTCCGCGAGGGGCGCCTCGTCGCTGCCACGGAACACCACGATCACTTCGTGCGGCTCCGGGGTGTGGCGCTCGATGCTCTCCAGGCACTCGCGGGCGCATCCGGCATTGTCACCGGCCGCCACCACGATGGAGGTGAGCGGGTGCACCTTGGGGCGCAACTCCCGCTCCAGGAAGGCGATGTTCTCCCGGGCCAGCGCGCTGTCCGGGTTGATCTCCAGGGCGCGCCGGTAGTGGGGCAGGGCCGCCTGGTAGCGCTCCATGAGGATCAGGATCATCCCGGCGCAGAGGTGGCCCTCCAGGTCATCAGGGTCCGCCACCAGGAACGCGGTCTGGTGCTGCAGCGCCTGGTAGAGTTCGGTCTTCAGGAAGGAGAGGAGGTTGTCTCGGTAGGTGTCGCAGCCGGGGGCGACGATGGCGGCCTTTTCAAAATACTTCCTGGCGTGGCCGATCTCCCCCTTCTTGTAGAAGATGCGGGCGATTTCCAGGTGGAAGCGGGGCGCGCGCGGGTGCAGCTTGCTGAAACGTTCCACTTCCGCGACCACACCGGGGTGCCCTGCCTCCACGCGCGCGGCCAGGAGCTTGAATTCCTGCCATGCGTCGGGCTCCAGTTCCACCGGGGGCGGGGCGAACCGGGCGTAGCGGTCACGGTATTCCCGCTGCACCTCCATGTACTCGAGGGTGGGGAGGTCCCCTTTCCGGGATACGGTCTCCTCGGAAAGCAAGTACAGTCCCAGGAACTCCGGGACGTGGACGAAGTCGTACGTGAGCGCCGCGCGCAGCCAGAACTCGTAGTCCGCGGCGCTCTTGAAGCGCTCGTCGAAGTAGCCGATTTGGTCGTGCAGCGATTTTCTCCAGAGCGGGAAGGGGCCGACGCAGCAAAGCTCCAGGAGGTCGGTGCGGTCGAATTCGGGCCAGTCGCGAAAGCCCAGGCGCTGGTGCCGCTCGAAGGTGCCGTTTTCGTCATTGGTAATGCGCATGTCCGGATAGGCAACCATGCACTCCGGGCGCTCCCAGAGAGCGCGCACCAGCACCGCGTAGGCATCGTTCCTGAGCCGGTCATCCGTGTTGGCGTTGGTGACGAATTCTCCGGCCGCCATGCGGATGCCGCGGTTCCAGGCCTGGTACACGGTCTCGCGCTTCTCGGTCCTGAGATACCGGATGTTGTCGTAGCGCTTTTGGAACTCCTCCACGATGGCGCGTTCGTTTCCCGGCGAGGCGGCGTCGATGACGATGATCTCCAGTTCGGGCGCGATGGTCTGCGCCTCCAGGTCCTCGAGCTTACCGGCCAGGAAGCGGTCCGCGTTGTAGGTGGAGACGATGGCGGAAACCAGGTATTTGTTGGGCATGGATGCGGTCACAGGATCACCCGGTCGCCCTGGATCAGGATGGGGAGCGGCGCCGGTGGGTTGAAAGGTGTCTTTTCGGCGGCGAAGAGCTCGCGCTCGCGGGCCAGCACCCGGTCCGCCTCGGTGGTGTAGCCAGCCTTGTCCTTGGATTTCTGCAGCGGGTGGTCGCGGAACCCGGCGAGCAACTGGTCGACCGAGAACAGGCGCGCGCTCCTGAAGAATCGGGCCCACAGCTCCAGGTCGGCTGCCAGCGGCAGGGTCTTGTCGATGTAGGCCCCGCTTCTCTCCCAAAGCGCGCGGCGCCAGAACACCCCCTCCTGCTGGATGAACTCCTCATCCGCCAGGTACTTGGCGCGCGAGTTGAGCGGCAGGTAGGTGAGGACGTGCTTTTGCCTCCCCTGCTCGTCGAAGCTGTTGGGGCGCCCCATGAGCCACTCGACCTCGGCGCACTGCGCGAAGATGCGGCCGACGGCGTCGAAGGCGCCGGGGTGGAACATGTCGTCGGCGTTCAACCAGGTCATGATCTCGCCGCTGGCGCGGTTCAGCCCCTCCTCGATAGCGGCGTACTGCCCGGCATCCTTGTGGCTGCGCCAGTAGGCAATGTGCATGTCGTAGCGTTGCAGGAGTTCAACCGTGCCGTCGGTGGACCCCCCGTCGAGGACGATCAGTTCCAGGTTGGGGTAACGCTGGGACAGGATCGATTCGAGGCACACCTCAAGGTAGCGGGCGTAGTTGTAGGAGGGAACCACCACTGAGATGCGTGGGGCTCCGCTCACGGATGTCTCTGGTGCAGTCGCTACTTTGCCATGCTGTGGCATCTGGTTCCCTCGTGCGGTTGAGGCGTGCACTGTCGTGTGACGGCCGGTGCGGTTGCGTCCTCCCGGGTGCGGTTGCCGCCCCCCCGCGCCGGGAACGTGCTGCAGATCACCCCCCTGATGATGTCCGCCATCTTCTTCCAGGAGAACTTGGCCACCTGTCGGCTCCCCAGGTGGACCAGGTGCTGCCGGACTTCGGGAGTGGTGACTTGCATCATGGCGGCGGACAGTTCACCGGGGTCGGTCGGCGATACGTACAGCGCAGCGGCGCCGGCTACCTCGGGTATGGACGAGTTTTGGCAGGTGATGACCGGGCAGCGGCAGGCCATGGCCTCGAGGATAGGGAGGCCGAAACCTTCATAGGTCGAGGGATAGAGCAGTGCCGCGGCACCGCTGTAGGCGCAGATGAGTTCCCGGTCGCTGAGCTTTGCCAGCCGCACGTCCAGATTCCGCGCCAGCGCTTTCACTTCCGGCTCCAGCACCCCCACTCCGCCGACGTACAGCAGGGTGAAGGCGCCCGGGTCCGGGAGCTTTTTGAGCGCGTGCAGGGGGAGCAACCCGTTCTTGTATGCCTGGCGCATGCCGACGAAGAGGAAGTAGGGCTTGTCCAGTCCGTGGCGCCTGCGGAAGGCCTGTACCTCCTCCTCCGGGGCCGGCGCGAAGGTGTCGTGGTCGATGCCGTTGTGCGCCACCACCACGTGATCTTCGAGGTTGGGGTAGAGCTTCACGAGGTCCCTCGCGGTACTGCGGGAAACGGCCACGAAGGCGGAGGCGCGGTTGATGGCATGGTGCTTCTCCTGCCACTGGGCGTCGGACAGGTCGTAGCAGTCGGTGAATTCTGGAATCATGTCGTGGGCCAGAAACAGCGATGGCGTGGTGAGCGGCGTCGAGTAGTAGGTGGAAACGAAGACGTCGGCCCCCTCGTCGTCGCACACCGTCTGCAGCATGGTCCGGTCCCAATCCCCCGCCTCGTAGCACGGGACGCTGCGGTAGCGGATGCCCGGCACCCTCGGCGCGGTCCCCGCCCGGTCCAGCACCACCAGTGACCGGCCGAAGTCGGTCCCGGCCCATTGGATGAGGAGCGAGGTCCAGACCCGGGCGATCCCCGTCATGTTCATCTGGTAAAAGACGCCGTCCACCACGGTGACCGGCAGCTGCGGGGCGGGCGTCACCGGGAGCTCGATGGGCACGATTCCCTTTTCTTCGACCGGAACCACCGTGGTCTGGTCGCAGACCCAGGGGAAGTAGTCCCTGAGCAGGAGGGGGAAGCGCTTTTGCTCCTGGAGGCGCTGCCAGCAGGCGAGCGCGCCCCGGTAGCCGTAGTAGGTTTCCTTGAACCGGAGCTGCTCCGGCAGGACGTAGGCGAAATGCTGGAACACGATCCCTTCCCGCTCAGTCTCGCCGTGCAGGAAGGGATCGATGCAGGCGAGATCAACGGAGCCGCCGTCGGGGAGGGGGCGGTGCAGGCGTGGCGGCTCGTGGGCGATCCATTGGCACCCCTTGGTGTAGCGCCAGGTCCTGAGCCATTCCATGGCGGGGTTTTGGCTGTAGCAGTTGCGGCTGCCTACCACGAGGCGCGGACCAACGAAGAAGTGGCACCAGTACAAGGCTGCGGTCTTTTCGGGGTTGGCCAGGAAGCGTTCCCGTGCCTTGCTGAGCTGTGCCGCGGTCCAGAATTCATCCACGTCCACCTGCCACAACAGGCAGTGCTCCGGGAGGTTTGCCACCGGGGCCTGTACCATCTCCAGTTTCCCGTGCCAGAATTTTCCCTCCGGCTTGCGGTAGACGGTAACCTGCTCCGGGAAGAGCCGCTTGAGCTTGTCCAGGTACTCGGTGGTACCGTCGATGCTGCGCCCGCCGCTGTGGAAGGCATCGGAGATCTTCCCCCCCAGCTGTACCGACCAGGCGGTGTCGTGCACGAGGTCGGCGACCCCTTCCACGATGTGCCAGTGCCATTTGAAGGGGAGCGTCCTGAACACGTCGGCGTGGTAGCGGATGAACGGCATGCCGTTCAACACGATGGTGAAGAAGTGGACCGGGAGCTCGTCTTCCTTTTTCCTGAAGACGGCATAGCCGTTTCTGAGCTGCCAGTTTTCGCGGTAGAGCTCGTAGGTCGGGTCCTTTTTGAGCCGGTGGTAGTTCACGTAATTCTTATAGGCGTTGACGTCGTCCAGGATCAGCCAGCGGGCGCCGTACACCCGCTCCAGTTCCGCCTCGCCGGTGAACTCGGAGCCGTCGATGAGCACCATGTCGAAGTGCTCGATGCCGTTTTCCTGCTGGATCAGCCTGATCCCGTCCTGGTCGAAGCCGGCGCCGGCCACGTAGTCGATGTCCTGCTGGAGCCAACCGAGAATCTGTGCTAGTGGGTACTGGTTGAGGTTGGTACGGGTCGAGTGGTAAAAGCCCTCGACATCGTCCGGCGTGGCGAAGGCACGCAGGGGGACCGAGGATGTGTTGTAGCATTTGACGAAGCCGCGGTCGGCATAGCGCCGGCTCAGCTCCTTGAACCGGGCGCGGGATACCTCCATGCAGAAAAGGCGCGCATCGCCGGGGTTGGCGGCAAGGCCCGCGACGAAGGCCTCCGTGCTCCCCCCGCCAGCGGAGGAGCCGATCTCCAGCACGGTCCGGATGTCGGCGGCCTGTGCCAGTTCGGTGATCAGGTGGTAGAGTTCGTCGTTTTTCACCTCGGGGGCGATGATCCGGTCCAGTTCCGAGTCCTGCACGGCCACCGCTTCCCCTTGGGCCAGCGCCCGGACCAGCTTTTGGAACCTTGCCCCCTGGTCCTCCAGGCGGAACATCTGTCGCGCGAAGTCGACACACCTCTGCCGGATGGCAGGGTCGGCGTCGAGGGACTGAAACGCGGCGACGATGTGCGCCGCCAGCACGTCGGGTTGGTTCGGGGTGTAGACCAGGCCGGTGATGCGGTTTTGCACCGTCTCGGGCATCCCCCCGGCCTCGTTCACGATGGGGACGCAGCCGCATGCCTGGGCCTCGACGGTCACCAGCCCGAAGCTTTCCAACTGGGACGGGAGGCACAGCACGCTGTGGCTCGAGTAGATCTCCGGCATCTCGTTGTTGGCGACCGCGCCGTGGAAGTAGGTGCCTTCCGGTGCTGAGGCCATCAGCTCGCGCTCGTAGCCTGCATCCTCGCGCCACATGGCGGCGTTGCCGTAGACGTGCAGTTCCGCGTCCGGGAACTGGGCGCGCACCGAGGTGAAGGCCTGCAGCAGTATGTGCACTCCCTTGTGCGGCACAACGGCCCCGCTGAACATGACCGAGTGCGGCTTTCTCGGCACCGGGCGCGGCGAGAAGAAGTCCGTGTCGATGGCGTTGGCGAGGACGGCTAACCGGGATGAGGGAACCCCCTGCTCTTCGAAGCGCCGTTTCTGTCCCTGGGTGAGGCCGATGACCAGGTCGAAATCCTCGAGCCGGGTGCGCTCCGCGGGGTTGAGATCCCAGCAGTGCTGGTGCAGTATCCAGCGCTGTGCCGCGGGCTTGACGATGTTGCCGAAGCTGCCCAGGTGCGTGGCGAAAACGACGACATCGAAGCTGTGCAGAAAGGCCGCCCGTTCCGCGGGGGGAGGCAGCGGGACTAGCACGCCCCCACCCGTCTCTTCCCTGGAGGTGACGTGGTCGCCGGTGAGTGTCACGCTGCAGGCGGGATCTTTTGCGGCGAGCTGCCGGGCAAGTTGTACGGTGACGTTGCTGCTACCGGCAAAAGGCCGCGCCGAGTTGTGCAGCCCTGCGTAGTAAAAGAGGATGCGCAGCGAAGCTTCAGTGCCGCTGGTGCCGTGGTTGGCTGCCGGCGCGTGGGGAGCGGGTGCCGGCAGGGCCTGGATGTACTTCGCCAGGCTTGACGCTGCGGCAGCTTCTCCTGCCTGTGCGACCCTTGCCTGGAACGCCTCGGCCCGCGCCTTGAAGTCCTGGGGAGCGAAGCGGTACCCCTGCGGGTAGGGATGCCCGAAGTCCCTTATTGCCGCGACCAGTTCCGGGTCGGCTCCGGACTGTGCAGCGCTGGCGGCGACGGCGACGATCTGCGGGCGCAACGAGGCCGCGATCTCTGCCGGGGCGTGGCAGTCGAGCCACTCGTGCAGCCGCTCCAGGAGGGCCGTCGACGGGCCGCAGCGGTGCATCACCGCGCCGGGGGAGAGGGATACGTTGAGCGTCTCCTGCACCGCCTGTACCGCATCTCCGACGGAGGAGAGATCCAGGAGCGGGAAAAGCTGCCGGAAGTCGTGGTGGTTGATAAACTGCGCCAGGGCACGCGCCGAGTCGTAGAACCCCGCCTCGGGGAAGGCGTTGGTGGACTGCCCCTTGTGCCACCTGGTGACGCAGGTGCGGCTGTCGATGAAGAGCGAGGGGAAGCGGGCGCTGATGCGCAGCCACATGTCGAAGTCCTGGCCGTTGCGCAGCGAGGCATCGAAGCTGCCGACCCGGTCGAAGACGTCGCGCCGCACCGCGACGCTGTTGCCGTGCACGTAGGGGCCAAGGAAGAAGCGCGCCACCTGGAACTGGGGCTGTGGCACTGGGTTCCAGAGCTCGGGGGCGCTTTTTTCCCCGGTGTTGTCGTCCAGGTAGTAGAAATGGGTGAAGAAGAAGGCGGTCTCCGGATACGCCTCGATGGCGGCACGGTGCACGGCGAGCTTGTCCGGCTCGAAGAGATCGTCCGAGGAGAGCCAGCAGATCCATCTGCCACGGGCTTGCGCGAGGGCCGTGTTCAGGGCGGCGCCCACACCGCCGTTGTCCTGGGTGAAGCACCGGAAGCGGGGTTCGCCCGCCGCGCAGCGCTCCATGACGGCCGCGGTGTCGTCGGTGGAGCCATCGTTGACGATGACCGCCTCCCAGTCATCAAACGTTTGTGCCAGGAGGCTCTCAAGGGCCGCCGGCAGGAATGCGGCCTGGTTGTAAGTCGGGATCAGTACGGAGAAAAACGGCACCCGGGCCGCCTTCTGGTCGGGGTTCATGGATGCTCCTTGTTGCGTGTTCAGTTCCCGCACCATGGCGAGATAGCGGACCATCGCCCGCTCTTCCTGCAGGTTCCCCCGCTTTCTGACCTGCTCCAGTTCGTTTTCCAGCGCGCCGAGGGCATCGTGGGGGCGGTACCCCTTCGCTACCGGGCCGAGTGCCCGTTGCAGCAGTGCCCGGTAGCTCCCTTGCGCGCCGTGCCAGAGGGCGCGGACTTCTTCGTGCGCTTCCGTGGGTGCCGCTTCCATGAGCCACTGTCCCAGCCGGTCCGCGAGGGCGGGGCGGTAGCCGCAGCGCCCCAGGAAGGAATCGGCGCTGGCGAGGACGGCGCTGACCGCGGCCACCGCGGCGAGCGCCTGTTCGACCTGGGACAGGTCGTAGCAGGGGAAGATGTCGGCGAACTCGTGGCTGTTGAGAAATTCAAGCGCGGCCCTGGCAGAGTCGTAGATGCCCGCCTCGGTAAAGAGGTTCGTCCCCTGCCCGGGATGGATGCGGGTGACGCACGTCGCGCGATCCAGGAAACGGGAACGAAAGCGCGCCGATGCACGCAGCCAGAAGTCAAAGTCCTGACCGTAGCGGTACGCCTCGTTGAAGCCTCCCACTGTCTCGAAGACGGATCTGTGCACGGCGACGCTGATGCCGTTGTAGTAGTTGATCTGGAAGAACCGGACCACCTGCTCCGCCACCGGCGGGATGAAGCGTGCCGTATCGATCGAGGACGGAACGGTGGCGCCGCTTTCGTCGTACAGTACCAGGTAGTTGGTTTGCAACAGGCGTGCCCCGGGGTCGCGGCCCATTTCCTCGAGGTGGAGGGCGAGCTTGTCCGGCAGGAACAGGTCATCGGAGGAGAGCCAGCAGATCCATTCGCCGCGGGCTTCGGCAACAGCCCGGTTCAGCGCCGAGGCGACCCCGCCGTTTTCCTTGTGGAAGGGGCGAACGCGCGGGTCCCTGGCCGCGTAGTCGGCCATGACCTGGGCCGTGTCGTCGCTGGACCCGTCGTTCACAACCACCGCTTCCCAGTTCGGGTAGCTCTGGGCGATCAGGCTGTCCAGGGCCTGTACCAGGAAAGACGCTTGGTTATAGCAGGGGACCATGACGGAAAAAAGCGGTGCGGGGGATGCGCCGGCAAAGGCGTGGGCTTCCCCTGTCAGCGTGGTGCCGGTGATGGTGCTGAAGGCCTCGGCCAGCATCCGGTGCTGGCTGGCCAAAGAGAAATGCCCGGCGGTGGCGCGACCGTTTTTCGCCAGCCGCTCGCACAGTTCCCCGTCGTCAAGAAGCCGCTCCAGCGCGGTTGCCAGCGCCGCCGGCGAGCCGGGGGGGACCATGAGGCAGTCGCGGCCGTCCTCGACCACACCGTCGAGGCCGTGGTTGTCAGCCTGGATCACCGGGGTGCCGCAGGCCATCGCCTCGATGCTCGGCAGGCCGAACCCCTCGTAGCGGGAGGCGTTCACGTAGACGTCGGCGGTACGGTAGCGGTCGCGCATCTCCCCGGGGGTAAGCCCGTGCACGATCTCGCAGGTAAAGGCCGTATCCAGTGGGGGGCAGAGCTCAGGTTGTGCACCGCAGACGTTCACCAGGGTGAACCTCCGGTCCGATCGACGCCGGGCGACCATGGCGAGCGCCTCGCGCACCGTAGCCACCCCTTTCAGCTCGTCACCGGGGTTGCCGTTCACCATGACCGTCCAGGCTGCTCCCACCTGGCGGCGTGCGCCGGGGCTAAAGAGTTCGAGGTCGATGCCGTTGTTGATGAGCAGGGGCTGCTGGCCGTACTTGTCCTGGAAGTACCGCTGCAGACTGGGCGACACGACGATGCGTCCCACCGGGAGGGTGTTCAGGAGGTCGAACACCGGCAACGGGCGCATGAGATCGGTAGTCTCGGTGCAGAAGTGGAATTCCTCGGCGCCCTGGCACAGGTGGTAGATGCGCTTGCCGCGGGTGTCGTTGTGGCACAGGAAGTAGGGGATGTACCAGACCGAAAAGGCGATGACGACCGGTTCGCTCACCGCGGCGTAGCGCTCCTTGAAGTCCGGGATGCTGCGGATGCGGGCATTGATAGTGGTCCAGGAGGGGAGGGGGCCTTCGGTGTAGAGGGTCACCTCGACCCCCATGTCTGCCAGCCAGTTTATGTAGCGGCAGAACACGATGGTCCCGCCACCCATGTAGGTGGGATCGTTGATCAGGAAGGCCACCCGTGGCCGCTCCCCCGTCCGTCGTCCCGCGGCATAGATCTCGGATTCGGTGTCGAAATCATAGCCGTAGCTCAGGAAATCCTTGATCTGCTCCGGGGTGACCGTCACCTGTTCGCCGCTGGCACGATGCGCGAGGGTAAGGGGTGCGAGGCTTGCGGTGTAGGGGAGCGAGAGGGCGCCCTTGTGCTGTACCCCGTTTTTTTCGCAGGCGAGCAGCAGTAGGAACTTCCCCGGTTCCCCGGCCATGACCATGCACTCCGTGATCGGGGTGGTCGATCCGGTTTTCCGCTGCGGCCTGTCACTGGCGTTCATGTTCCCTCGCGATCAGGCCCTGTCGGGCCTTTTGTCTTTGTTGTCACTATTTTGACCTTCGCCCTGGGTGCGGTGGGCTCAGCCGCACTGCGCCAAGCGGCATGTCCTATCCAGGCAGCCCGCCTGTCATGGGGCCGGTGCGGCAAATGCCTGCGCTGGTGCCTTGCCGGAGGCGGCGACTGAAAGCGCGAGGTCAAGCATCCTGGCATTGTTGACGGCAGAGTTGGCCTGTGCAGCAACAAGCGCTGCCGCCTTTTGCACTGCCTTCTCGACTTTTTCGTCGGCACCGTAAAGCAGTTCTACGATCCTTTGCGCCAGTACGCGGTGGTCGGTTGGCGGGGTGAAGAACCCCGTCTCGCCCTCAGAAACCCAGTCCCTTATGGGAGGGATGTCGCCCATCAGGACGGGGGTATGCGACGCCATGGCCTCCAGCATGCAGTTCGGCAGCGAATCTTTCGAGGAGATCGAAACCATGAGGTCGGCGGCGTTGTAGTAAAGCGGCATCTTTTCCCACTCTACCTGCCCGTCGTGGCGCAGCTGTTCGGCAATTCCGAGTTCCCTTCCGCGGGCCAGGTACTCCTCCCACAGCTCCATCCCCACGCCCGAGACAAAGAGGAACAGGACCTCGGGATGGGCGCGGCAGACGAGGCCTGCTGCCTCGATAATGACATCGGCGTTCAGGTATGCGCCGAGGCCACGCGGGCAAAGGACCACCTTTCTGTTGTTTATTGCCAGGGCTACTCGTGCTTCTTCCTGGTCTCGCCGGCAAAAGCGCGCGAGGTCGGCACCGGGGTAGCGGATCAGGTGGATTCTTTCCGGGGCGACCCCGTAGTCGAGGCAGGCCTGGAAGGCTTTTTCGGAATTCACGGTGACGGCCGCTGCGTTCAAAGCGCCCTGCGTTACGATCTCCTTCTTGAACCTCTGTTCGATGCCGTCGTACTGTGCCCACCACGTGACGTCGCCGTTCCAGAAGGTGACGAGGTACGGGATGTTTCGCCCCAGGGTGAGGGCTAGGTAGCAGGGGTACAGCAGCGTCTGCAGTAGCATGACCTGCGGAGCGAATTCACGCACCAGGTCGCGCAGGATGATGTAATCATGCAGTCCCGTGCAGATCTCCTTGGTGAACGGTTCAAGGTTGGTAACTCCGAGCCTTTGGGCGTAGTCGGACAGGAACCTTACTTCCTCGCCATCGGGATCGACGTTGAAGGTGTTCTCGCTGTTGCCGTCTAGCATCACGTTTCGGGCCCCGGCGAAGTTGTAGTCGTGGTTCGAGGCCACTACCACGTCGAAGCGCGGGTCGGCAGTGAATACCTGGATGCGACGGCGCGCGTGGATGGAATACCCCCAGGCTACGATCAGTATCCTGGTCTTTTCCTGGGCCCGGTCCGGTGGCAAAAACGGCGCCTCTGCGGGGGGGCGGCGTAAAGGCTTAACTGCCCTGGCCTCGATGCCGTTGCCGCCCTCGGAAGTCACGACCTCTCCCATGCCGCAACTCTCCAGCT
This sequence comes from Geomonas agri, assembly GCF_020179605.1. NCBI lineage: Bacteria > Pseudomonadati > Thermodesulfobacteriota > Desulfuromonadia > Geobacterales > Geobacteraceae > Geomonas > Geomonas agri. The sequence goes on along the minus strand of NZ_JAINZO010000002.1, from coordinate 286,554 downwards.
GCTGTTTTATCGACGCTGCATCCCTCAGGTGTTTGAAGGTGTCTGTGAGGGTGTCGTGGGTATCGAGAAGGGCCCACGTCTTCAGTTCCTTGCCAAGCTCCGGGTAGGCCTCGTGGTAGTCAACGATGGGGGAAAGTTCGAGGAAGGACGGGCGCAGCCGGTCGAAGGGAGGCGTGCCACGGTTCTGCCAGAAGAATTCATGTGTCGGCCAGTAAAGATCAACCAGGTCCGTGCAGAAGTCGAGGGCCGCCTGGGGGGGGACCTGGAGCAGCAGTTTGCGCAACATTTCCCGTGAGCGGGACACGGGGTAGCCGTAAGTGTAGTGATCGATCACCAGGATCCCTCCCGGTTTGACCTGCCGGCAAAGGGCCGCCATGGTTTCCTCGGGGTCGGGCGTGTGCTGAATCACCCCGATGCAGATCACGATGTCGAACTGTTCCGGGGCGAGCGGGAGCTGGCGCAGGTCGGCCTGGCATACGAAGTAGTTGGTTCCCCGCTGCAGGTTGCGGCAGTTGTCGAAATTTGCCTCCACGGCGCTGGAGATGTCGCAGGCGAAGACGTTTGCGCCCTCCTTCAGCATGATCTCGGTGAAGCGTCCGGCGCCGCACCCTGCCTCCAGCACGTTCTTCCCCTTTAAAAGCGAAAGGTCTCCCCCAAAAAGCCGCTGCAGGCGATCCCTCGAGATGGTCGTACCGTTGCAGGAGTCGAGCTGGGTGCTCCGGAAGGTTTTCCATTGCAGTCCGAACGAAGAGGCGTACTGTTCCGACCCTACGAAGCGAGGGACCCCTTCCACCACCGGAAAGAGGCAGCCGGCGTCGCAGCCGAGCTTCGCCATTGAAGGATCCGGTGCATCGCGGACGGTAAGTGGCAGAGAATGCTCGTTACAGACCATGCTGATGCTTGCCAGTCCTTCCTTTTCGCCGGCGGCATTGATCCCGTGCTCCGCTTTTATGGCGCTCATTTCTACAGCAGCTTGTCGTGTCGTACCCGCCTCCTTCCACGTGTGGTGCTCATGATTTTCGTTGTTTTTGCTGCGGCACTGCCCAATTCATTCCCGGCTCGATGCACCGCCGTGGCATGGCTACTGGTCCAGGAGCTCCCGACACCAAAGCTCGGTCATCATCGGGATCCAGAGCTGTGGCCACCCTCCCCTGCCGGCCAAGAACTCATCCCGAACCCGTGACACTCCCTGCACACTGAACAGCCCCCTTCCAGCCACTGCAGTTGGGGACAGCGTGTCCTCCATCACTTCGCGTAGCGGTCCCTTGAGCCAGGTGGCAAAAGGCATTCCGAAACCTCGTTTAGGCTGGACATCCATGTCCGGAGGCAGGATGCTGCGCCCTATCTCGATGAGGGCACGCTTTACACCCGTCTGCCGATAGGTTGCCGCGTACGGGTCAAGCTGGTCGGTGTCCGGGTTGAGCTTGGCCGCGAGGGGGAGTGAAAGTGCCGTATCGAGCAGCGGAATGTCCAAAAAGGGAACCCGGACTTCGAGAGAGTGCGCCATGGAAGCGGCGTCTATGTCACGCAGCAGTTGATTTTGGGTATATCCCCTGAGGCACAGCACCGATACCCGTTCAATAGGATCGGCTTCGGGGAGCTCGTCGGGGAGGCGAACCGTATCGTGCATGAAGCGGTCGGCGTCGAAGTTGCGTTGCGTCTCGTCGGAAAGGAGCGACAGTGCAGGTTGCAGATCGAAGATGAGGTACTCCGAGGCGTACCTGAGGGCCAAGTCGCGGTCCCCGGCACGTGCCGCCCGCAAGACGTTAAGGAACCACGGGTACCCAGCGAAGAGTTCGTCGCCACCGGTACCGGAAATGGCTACCTTGACGTGCCGGCTAACGGCCAGCGAAACGAGGTACGAGTTGACGCCATCAACGGTCGGTTGGTCAAGGGATGCCGCAATGTGTGAGATCCGGTCGCGGACATCGCTTCCACCGATTTCCACCCGCGTATGGTCGCTGCCTACGAATTGTGCCGTACGCCGTGCATCGTCGGTTTCATCCATGGCGCTCCCTTCGGGGCCGAAACCGACCGAAAAGGTCTTGACGCGGTGGTCGGAGAGGCGAGCCATCATGGCTACCATGAGCGAGGAGTCCACCCCACCACTCAAGAAGGCACCCACTGGCACGTCGCTTACCATCTGGAGCCGTACCGATTCCTCCAACCGTTGCCGCACGGCGGCCACCTGCTCCTGGAAACTGGCGCCCCTGAGCCCGGGTACGCGATCGATCCCGAAAGACCAGTAGCGTTTGGTATTGCAGCAGCCATTCTGCATAACGAGGTAGTGCGCGGGGGGGAGCATGGTCACGCCGGTGATGGCGGAAAGCGGCTGCGGTATCGATCCCTTCACCAGAAGAAAGGGGAGTGCATCGGGGTTGAAGTTCTTGGGGACCAATCCGCTGGCGAGGATCGCCTTCATCTCAGAGGCGAACACGAGGCGGGAGTTGGCCAAATGATAGAGAAGCGGCTTGATGCCGAACTGGTCACGTGCGAGCAGTAGCCGTTCCCTGCCGGTGCCGGGGCGCTTGTCGTAGATGCCGAGAGCAAACATCCCGCGCATCCGTGAGAGGAAGGCATCGCCGTACTCTAGGTACATCGCCAGGACGACTTCGGTGTCAGACTGGGATCTGAAACTATGGCCACGCCCTTCGAGGATCGTCCGCTCTTCTTTGAAGTTGTAGAGTTCGCCATTGTAGATGATGAGCACGTTGCCATCATGGCTCAGCATCGGCTGGTGCCCCCCGGGAGAGAGGTCAAGGATGGCGAGGCGGGTCATGCCGAAGGCTGCCCCTGTCTCGACGTGAATACCGAAATCATCCGGCCCCCGGTGTCTGAGGGCCTTTACCATCGAGACGACAGCGCCGTGCCGACTTTCACCGATAATGCCGCATATGCCGCACATTCCTGCTCTCCCTCTATACCGGCTCTCACTGCATGCCGGTGCCTTCTTGCGCATTGTTGTGCCTGGATGCGGGGACATCCCGCGATGGGACACTGTCAGGGGACCACGTCATACGGCTAATCAAGGAGCCGCCGCAGTTGGTAGTTCAGGTGGTTCATCCCTGCAGGCCGATTCGGCTTCCTTCCAGGGCTTTGATGCTGATGTGGCATAGTGCCAGGGTCAGAATCGCATACAGTCTTAGCAATGTGCGTGCCGGCCTGTGCTTGTCGTGTTATGTGCCTGAAATGGCGAAGATAAATTTTGCGCGCGACTGCATGTCAAAAATATGAAAGGCTGGCTGGGGAAAACGGCGGACGGGATAGAGGCTCCGGTTTCAGCATTTCGCTGCCACCTGCAGGGTACCTAATGGCCGGGGTGGGGGCGTCGTCATAGTCCGCGACGGTAGGGGGATGTTTTTGGCTTCAATGTTTCTGCCACAATACTCTGCCTGGACCGGGTCATGGCTGTCCGGGGGCTCTAGAGAAGAGTAACGGGGGGCGTGGGGGGGCGGCCCGGCAGGCCAAGCATGTCGAGTGGCCGGAGGCGTTTCCACCTCGCGCGGCGAATGCTGACGCGAGAGTTAGAACGGTTCGTCGGCCGCGCCGGCGTATTCGTCCGCCGTCGGGTCCATGACCTTGCCGCGGGCATCGGTGCCGGTGAACTTGAAGACCATGTGCGCCGGATCGATGGTGGCGTCGCCGGTGGAGTTCTGGCTCAGCATGAAGGTCACGGTGGCGCTTTGTTTTTCCGGGTCGTAAATCACGCTGGTCGGGTTCTGCGGGATGTAGGCCTCGGTGGGGAGCACCGGCAGGAGGTTGTTGTAGTAACCTGCCGCGCCGCCGCTGGCCTTGGTGATGGTCCAGTTACTGGTGTCCTGCACCGAGTTGGCATCCATTGAGGAGTCGAAGTAGAAGGTGAGGCTGAACTCCTTGGCCTGGATGTTGGTCCCGGTGGTGTCGACGCCGAGGAGACTACCGAGGTCGGTACCGGCCTGGAGTGCAGGGGTGAATGTGTCGGTATCACCGCCGCCGGCGGCCACGAACTTGGGTTGGGCGATGGTCTGCTGCAGGAGGGCGCCCTGCGTCGCGTCAAGCTGGGTCACGGTGGTAAGCTCCGCCTGTGCGTTGGTGCTGTCCCCCAGGGCGGCGTAGGCGACCCCGAGTTCGAAGTGGGCAGCTGTCATCTTGGGACGCAGCTTCACCGCCTGGGTCAGCTGCTTGACCGCCTCGGCGTATTTGCCTTCCTTGTTGTAGGTCGCTCCCAGGCTGTAGTAGGGGTTGGGGTCGTTGGGGGCCATCCTGGAGACCTTCTTGAATTGCGTCTCCGCCTCGGCATAGCGCCCGGTCTGGACATAGAGCTGCCCGAGGGTGTACGGCGCCACCGTGTCGGTCGGGTTCAACCGTGCCGCATCCTTGAACTCCTTCTCGGCGAGGTTGTAGTTCTTCTGCTGCAGGTAGATGTTGCCGAGGTTCGTGTGTACCGAATCCTGGGTCGGATCGAGGGAAAGGGAACTCTTGTAGGTCTTGATCGCCTCGTCGTACTTCTTCTGCGCCAGGTAGGCGTTGGCCAGGTAGTTGTAGGACTGGGCGTTGGTGGGGTCCAGTGAGATGGCTCGCTTGAACTCGTTGGTGGCACGGGCGTAGTCCTTCTTCTGGAAAAAACCGGCGCCGCTGGCCATGGCGCTGGTCGCTGCCTGGGCCTTCATGCTGGTCTGGGAGGTCAACGTGTCGAACATGTCGCCCAGGTAGTCCCAGGCCGTCTTCTGGGTTGCCATAACATCCTCCGCGCTAGATGCTCATTAGCCGCCTGTCGTATCGGCATCCCGCGCTGTTAACTTTAATCAAAACTGCATTCACTAACGAAAACGCCCGGTTGCACCTTTAGGCCGCCGGGCGTTTTGGGCTCTTCTTGGCGCGCCTTCTTGCTAGGAGTTGGCGGCCTGCTTCAGGGTGTCCAGGCACTCGCGGGCGTCGCGGTTCCAGGGTTCCAGGTGGATCACCTTGCCGTAGAAGGTCTGGGCTTCCTCCGGCCGGTCCAGGATGGTGCAGATCTTGCCGAGGTTCATCAGCGTCTCGATGTCGCGGGGCTCTTTCCTGAGCTGCTCCAGGTAGATCTTGATGGCCCCGTCCACGTCGTATCCCTCGACGAAATAGAAGTCGGCAAGATTCTTCTGGAAGGTGCTGTTGCCCGGGGCCAGCGTCGCCGCCTTTTCGTAGTTGCGACGGGCGGTGTCCTTGTCACCGTTTTGGTAGGCGAGTACGGCAAGGTCATTATAGGCCGGCGCGAAATCGGGATAGAGTGCCACGATTCTCTGCAGTTCCCGATCGGCCCCAGCGAGGTCGCCCCGGTTCACCAGTTCCTGCGAGTTCAGGTAGTGGTCTTCAGCCGTGAGGTCGTCCTCCTCCTCGGCTGCTGGTGCCGGTGCTGCAGCTGTCGCCGGTGCCACAGGTACTGCCGCGTTTTGCCTTAGTTCGGAAAGCCGCTCGCGCACCGTCATGTTGGCCGGTTCAATCTCCAGCGCCCTTTGCAGGAACGACTCTGCTGCGTTGGGCTGTCCGACCCCCTCGCAGATGATGCCGAGGTTCAGCAGGGTCTCCACGTCACGCGGCGACCTCTCGAGCAGTTTCAGGTAGATGTTGATCGCCTCGTCCGTCTGTCCGGTCTCGACGTAGAGGAGGTCGGCGAGGTTCTTCAGGTAGACGTCCTCGTCGGACTCCAGGGCCACCGCCTCGCGGTAATGGACCAGGGCCTGGTCGGGATCGCCGAGCTGGTAGCTGACCGCGGCGAGGTCGTTGTGGGCGACGGCGTGCCGCGGATACTTGGCAAGGTGCTGCCGCAACATGGTGGCAGCCTGTTCGATGTCGTCGGCGGGAAACTGCGACCTCAGGGCGGCGTAAGCATCTTCGGCGCTCGGCACCGTGACCGGCCCAGGCGTCGGCATCGGGGCGGGCTCCGCCTGTAGCGGGGCTGTGACGGCCTGCGCCGCGGCGGGAGCACTCGGCACCTCCACCGGTTGCGGCGCCTGTTGCGGTGCCGATTGCGGGACGGCGGCAATCAGCTTGAGGCCGGTGAATTCGTTGATGTGCTGGATGCGGAAGCGCTCCAGCACATTGAGCAGGAACTCGCGCAGCCCGTGGTTCGGGTAGCCTTCGGGGAGGTAACCGACGCTGTCGTGCACCTCCCTGCGCCAGAGCAGGTGAGGGGCCACTTCGGAGAGCTGGGAGAGCTGCTGAGGGGTGTAGTCAGGCCAGATCACCTTGCCGTAGCTGGTGTGGTTGGCGAAGCTTTCGTGGGCGATCGCGGTGAAGCAGGTATCGCCGTAAGCGACCATGGCCGCTGCGTTTTGCTCCAGGACCAGCGCCAACTGCTCGTAGGCGTCGCGCCTGAGGCGATCGGTTACGTCAAGGATGGTGAGGTATCTCCCCGACGCCATCTTGAGAGCCATGTTGACCCCACGGCACACCGCCCCGGAAGGGAGCTTCAGCGCGGTGAGGTTCGCGTAACGTTGCTGCAGGTCCGCCACCACTGCCCATTCGCACTGCGCCGAGCCCGCGTCGACGACGATTACTTCCATCCTGCTGGAGACCGTCTGCTCCATCAGCTCGCCAAGGCATTCCCTGAGGTGGGCTTCCCGATCCCGGGTCACGACTATGGCGGAAACAAGCGGTCCATTCTCCATAACGGCAATCGCGCCGCTGGGGCGGGTGACTAACTGGCTCATGAATTTCTCCATTTGGGTTTGATGGCCTGCTGGTCCCCGTGTCTGGCAGGTGATGAGTGGACACGGGGTAAACAGAAATAAGGGAAGCAACTGCCATGCCAGCGTTGGCACTATCCCTGGGCCGGAAGCTTTTGGCAGGGCACGGTCCCACTCCGCCCGCTTCCCTTGCCCCGGTACGTCCGGGGATACTGCTGATCTTGCACGGTTTTTGACCGTGCGCGCATCGACGGTATAGCGGCGTGGCGTCAGCGATTCCCTGCGTGGTCAATTTTTTGAAAAGTGCGCCCCGCGACGTGAGTCAGAAACCCGACAGCTCCTTTTTCCAGGATCATCTCCAGTATCGGCAGGTGCACCTCGATGACGTAGCCATGCGGGTAGCCCTTGTAGTGGCAGGCGCTGGTGAGTTGGAAGTAGCGGTGGTGCAACTGGTGGCATGGGAGGATGTTGCACGCGTGATGTCCGTGGAAGGAGACAGCTCGATGACCATGGAGCGCTCCGGGGTTATGCCGGCGCCTTGGCCCGAAGAGGGGCGCGCCGTCATCCTCCGGCAACGATGAGGAAGACTCCCAGGAGCATGATGATAGTGGAGACGATGCCGCCGCGTTCCTTGAACAGGTAGTGGCCGTAGAGCACGCCGAAAAGGAGGCTCAGGCGCTTAACCGCTATCATGTAGGCGACGTTAGTGAGGTTGACGGCAAAGACGTGGGTGAGTGCCTGGAGGGCGTAGCAGATGGCAGGGAGGATGACGGCCTTGGCGGTTCCGTTGCGCAGCGCCGGGCCCAGTTCACCGCGGGACTTGTACAAGGCGAGCGGCGTGAGGACGAGCACCAAGAGGGGGAGGTAGACCCCGGCGAAGAAAAGGGGCGAGGAGGCCGCGATGGCGCGCTTGCCCAGGGTGGAAGTGACGCTGTAGATGGTGGCGACGGCGAGCATACAGAGCGCTCCTTTCTCCCTGGCCAGTGCTTTCAGCGGCGCGAGCACCCCGGTTTCGCCCCTGCCCGTGTTGAGCAGGTAGCCGCCCAGGGCGATCAGCAGGATTCCGATGCCTCCGGTGGGCGAGATCCTTTCGCCCAGGAGGAGGTACGGCACTACCAGCAGCAAAAGCGGCGTGAGCGAGAGCAGGGGCAGGGTGAGCGAGAGCGGCGAGAGCTTGAGGGCCTTGGTGTAGAGGATAATGGCCACCGCCTCCAGCGGTAGTCCCGCGAAGATGCAGAAGTAGAAGTCGTCGCCGATTTTGGGGATCGGAATGAAGGGGAGTGCGACCAGGAACAGCGGCAGGGTGGGGACGATGCGCAACCAGGTGACCAGGTACTCGTTCCTGCCGGTCAGCGCGCGCTTGGTGGTCGCGTCGCTGGTGGCGAGGAAGAAGGCGGAGAGAACGGTGAGCGGGAACCATAGTGGCATCATGGCGTTAATGATAACCGAAAAGCGGCGGGACGCAGCACCGCTTTGATAACCCCAGGCAGCACAAATATCGCCACTTCTGTTGACTGCGACCGGAATCGGGGGCCTAATTAAAGATGTGGGGTGAGGCAGTTAATCCTTCAGGGGAGGGCGTCATCATGGGCAACATTTTAATCCCGTCGATTGAACAGCGATTGCACGGCTTGATGGAGGTTGGCCGGAGGAACCTGCACGAACATGGCATGGAGCGGGCCAACCCGACGGTGACCATAACCCGCGAGTTCGGCTGCGAGGGGTACCCGGTGGCGGAAAGGCTGCAGGGCATCCTCGAGAAGCGCAGCGGCAAGACCTGGGTGGTCATGGACCGGGCCCTGCTCGACGCGGTGGCCAAGGACCATAACCTTTCCGAAGGAATCCTGCGCAACCTGGGCACCAAGAACCGTTTCCTCGACGACATGCTCTCCAGTTTCTCCTCGCGCTGGAAAAGCGACAAGGACTACTACCGCCTGCTCTGCCGCCAGATCGTGGCGCTGGCCACCGAGGGAAACGTAATCCTGGTGGGAAGGGGTGCTTCCATCCTCACCCAGAACACCGGCAACTGCTACCACTTTCGCATCATCGCACCCATGAGCTTCAAAGTGAAGGCTGTGGCCACCCGCTGCGGGATCTCCGCGGACCAGGCGCAGGACATGGTCACGGAGAAGCAGCGCCAGCGCGATGCTTTCCTGAAGGACTTCCTGGGGCGCGATATCGTCGACCCGACCCTGTACCACCTGGTCTTCAACAACGCCCGCCTGTCGGCGCAGCGGATCGCGGATATTATGGCCGACGTCGTCATGCCGACGACGCGCGACTAGCCCATTACCTCCTTTGCTGAGAACTGGGTGGGGTCCGAAGGGTACAGGGTTACCAGCGCCACTTCGGGAGGGTTGTTGATGCGGATCGGGACCCCACTCTCCCCCAGACCGCCGTTGACGATCATGGTGCTCTTCCCTTGTCGGTACAGGCCGTAATCCCACCTTGGCAGGTAACCCATGAAGGGAACGTAGAGGGCGCCGATCAAGGGGACGCGGATCTGTCCCCCGTGGGTGTGGCCAACCAGCATCAGGTCCACACCGTCCTGCACCGCCTGCGGGAAGGGGTGCGGCGAATGGGCCAGCAGCAGGCGCGGTTGGCGGGTATCAGTACGGCTTAGCGCCTGCGTCAAGTTCGCCCTTCCGGTTACGGGATCGTCCACCCCGGCCACCCAGAGCCGGTCCTCCCCACCTCGCAGCAGCTCCGCTTCGTTGGTCAGCACCCTGACACCAGCCTGTTCCAGTTCCGCGTTGACTTGCGGTGCCAGTTGCGCGCCCCATTCGTGATTGCCGCTCACCGAGAAGATCGGGCTCTTGGAAAAGCTGCGAATTCCCCTGATCAATTCGAGGGCTGCCTCCACCCTTGGCGAGGTCCGCAGCACCAGGTCTCCCGTGACGGCCACGAGGTCAAAGTGCAATGGACGCAGTATCGCAAGCAGATCCTCACCGTGGTCCCCGAATTCCTTGTCGTGCAGGTCGGTGATATGCAGGATGGTGAAGCCGTGGAAAGGTGGGGGTAGGTTGTGCACCGGCACCCGGTAGCGCCGCACCGCCACCGAAACCCGCTGGTAGTAGAGGTAGGGAAAAAAGGCGATCCCGCCGGCTAGGAATGCGCGCCTGCTGATAGCTGTCATAAACGCACCTCCGGAATCAGCCGGAGATTATACCAAGGAGGCCCAGGTTGTCGTTCCGCGACCTGCAAGGGCGAACAATTATTCTCCCTTACGGCGGCCCCGGACCTCGCTAGCCATCGGGCGGTGTGGGTGGGGCTTTGGCAGGGCAAATAGTTATTTGCCAGTAGCAATCTCTTTCGGGATTACGGGTGCTCCCGTTCGTCCTCTTGTCGGCACCTTTTGACTTCCCCATTGCCGGACGCTATCATGGCCGGACTCGAAGAAGGGAGGGGGCAATGGCTGATTTTGCGGTGAGCGAGGAAAAGAACCGCTGGCTGAAGGCGAAGATGGAACAGCTCGGGATCGCGGAGAAGGACCTGGAGGAGCGCTTTGTCCATTCCTCAGGCCGCGGCGGTCAGCACGTCAACAAGAGCTCGTCCTGCGTCTACCTGAAACACCTCCCCAGCGGGCTGGAAGTGAAATGCATGGAATCGCGCAGCCAGTCACTGAACCGGTTCCTGGCGCGGCGGCTGCTGCTGGAGAAGATCGAGGGGGCCGGCGGCGGCATGACCAAGAAAGAATTGGCTGCGGAAAAGCTGAAAAGGCAGAAGGCTCGCAGAAAGCGGCGCAGCGGTGCCAAGTATGGCACCGATACTGCAAAAGATGTTGACCAAGGCCCGGAAACGGGGTCTGTAGCGTCAACTATCCGGAATGAGAGCCAATAATTTGACCACCTTCAGCCGTGGAATCCCTGTAGGTTCCAGTTGTTCGGGCGCCGCCCCGGCTATAAAGGACGGAAAAAATAAAGTTGACAAGGTAACGAGGGGAAGGGTATAAATTCTCAATATCCTCAATAAGACCTTTTGCAGACACCTTTTAATACCCCAATTTTTTTCTCATACCGAACCGGTACCGACACCTCAAGAATAAATTCAAGGCGTACTTACTCACAGATCCTTTACACGATAGCGCTCGTCAGGCACGCCTCGCATGTTACCCATGCCGCATCGGTGAGACATTCCCATATTCCCAGTCAGGCATTTTGCCGTTAGATCTATATTTGCGCCATATCAGGAGAACAGATGAACCTACAGGAACTTAAAGAAAAGAAAATCAACGATCTCACGGCCATTGCCAAGGCGTTGAACATCGAGGGGGCGTCCAGTCTCAGGAAACAGGACCTGATCTTCGCTATCCTCAACGCCCAGACCGAGAAGAACGGCATGATCTTCGGCGAGGGGGTCCTCGAGACCCTGCCTGACGGGTTCGGCTTCCTGAGGGCGCCGGATTACAACTATCTGCCGGGTCCGGACGACATCTACGTGTCGCCGTCCCAGATCCGCCGCTTCAACCTGCATACCGGCGACACCGTTGCCGGCCAGATCAGGCCGCCCAAAGAAGGGGAGCGTTACTTCGCGCTCCTGAAGGTCGAGACCGTCAATCACGAGTCTCCCGAGGTCGCCCGCGACAAGATCCTCTTCGACAACCTGACCCCGCTCTACCCGGAAGAGAAGCTCATCCTCGAGACCACCCCGGACAACATGTCGAGCCGTGTCATGGAGCTGGTCGCACCGATCGGCAAGGGGCAGAGGGGCCTGATCGTCGCTCCGCCGCGCACCGGCAAGACCATGCTGATCCAGAACATCGCCAACTCCATCGCGCTGAACCATCCCGAGGTGTTCCTGATCGTCCTCTTGATCGACGAGCGCCCGGAAGAGGTTACCGACATGCAGCGCTCCGTTAAGGGTGAGGTCATCTCCTCCACCTTCGACGAGCCGGCCTCCCGCCACATCCAGGTGGCCGAGATGGTCATCGAGAAGGCCAAGCGCCTGGTCGAGCACAAGCGCGACGTCGTTATCCTGCTCGACTCCATCACCCGTCTGGCCCGCGCCTACAACACCGTGATCCCGCCCTCCGGCAAGATCCTCTCCGGTGGTGTCGACTCCAACGCCCTGCACAAGCCGAAGCGCTTCTTCGGCGCGGCGCGTAACATCGAGGAAGGGGGCTCGCTCACCATCATCGCCACTGCCCTGGTCGATACCGGCTCCAAGATGGACGAGGTCATCTTCGAAGAGTTCAAGGGCACCGGCAACATGGAGCTCCACCTGGACCGCAAGCTGGTCGAGAAGAGGACCTTCCCCGCCATCGACATCAACAAGTCGGGCACCAGGAAAGAAGAACTCCTTATCCCGCAGGCCTCTTTGAACCGCATCTGGATCCTCCGGAAGGTGCTCCATCCCATGAACGTGGTCGATTCCATGGAGTTCCTGATCTCCAAGCTGCAGGGGACCAAGACCAACCAGGCCTTCCTCGATTCCATGAGCAAGTAAAAAAGTGTTGAAATCTTGCAGTGAAGGTGCTATTTATGACTACTTTCCGGCAAGAACATCAAAGTTAGATAACGGGGTGCGCCCCGCCAGGAGGAAGATATGAAAGAAGGGATCCACCCCAAGTACGAAGAAATTACCGTAAAGTGCCTGTGCGGTAACCAGTTCCAGACCCGTTCCACCAAAGCGGAGATCTCCACCGAGATCTGCTCGCAGTGCCACCCGTTCTACACCGGCAAGCAGAAGCTCATCGACACCGCAGGCCGTGTCGAGCGCTTCCGCAAGAGATACAACCTGGAGAAGTAGGCTTTCGCGGTTGCGAATCCGTTCGGAGGGGATTTTGTCTATGGCGAAATCCCCTTGTTTCGTTTTCTATGGCCCGATTGCAAAACAACGCAGCATGTGAAGGATCTTCATGAAGGTTGCCCTTCTGCAGCACACCCCCGATCCCGAGTTGACCATCGCCCTGGCCGCCCGGCTCTGCTATTCGTCGGCCGACATCGAGGCGCTCAAGGACAAACTCTCCGGCGCTGACGTCAAAAAATTCCTGGACAAGATCATGTCGCTTGGGCACCAGTCGGTGCTGGAGCACGCCTCCTTCACCTTCGGTGTGGACGGGATCTCGCGCGTCACCAGCCACCAGCTGGTACGGCACCGGGTCGCCTCTTTCTCCCAGCAGTCCCAACGCTACGTTTCGCACAAGGAGCGCTTCGCGGTGGTTACGCCGCAGTCCATCGCGGACAATCCCAAGCACCTGGAGCTCTTCGAGGCCCAGGTCGCCTCGCTGCACGCGGCCTATGCCGCCCTGGTCGAGGCGGGTGTTCCGGCCGAGGATGCGCGCTACCTGCTCCCTAATGCCACCGAAACCAAGATCATCATCACCATGAACGCCCGGGAGCTTCTGCACTTCTTTGCCGTGCGCTGCTGCGAGCGGGCCCAGTGGGAGATCCGCGCCATGGCCATCGAGATGCTCCGTCTCGTGAAGCCTGTGGCGCCCACCGTTTTCGACAAGGCCGGCCCCGGATGTCTTGCCGGCCCCTGCCCCGAAGGTGCCATGTGCTGCGGCAAGATGGCCGATGTCAGGGAATTCTTCCGGGAGATGTAGGCCCACCCATTCCGGTTTCTCAGATTTTCTCAGTGTCTCCGTGGCTAAGGGTTTTACGAGGTAATACGTGTCAAAGATAAACATAGGCGGACAGGCGGTTCTGGAAGGTGTCATGATGCGGGCTCCGCGCTCGATGGCCATCGCGGTGAGAAGGCCCGACGGCGACATCTCGGTTAAGAGCGAGACGGTGATCCCGCTTTCCGAGCGTTTCCCCATCACCAAGCTCCCCATCGTCCGTGGAGCGGTGGCGCTCTTCTCGTCGCTCATCATCGGCATCAAGGCGCTCAACTTCTCCGCCAACGAGGCGCTCGCAGAGGACGAGGAGAAGGAAGAGGTCAACAGCTGGGCCATCGCCGGCACCATGGCCGCGGCCTTCGGCTTCGGCATCCTGCTCTTCTTCATCCTGCCGCTCTACCTGACCAAGCTGCTCGTCCCGATCATCGGCGACTCCAACATCGTTTTCAACCTGGTTGACGGCGTGATCCGGGTCGCGGTGTTCCTGATCTACATCATCGGCATCTCGCGCATGAAGGACATCCAGCGGGTGTTCCAGTACCACGGCGCCGAGCACAAGTCGATTTTCACCTTCGAGGCGGGCGAGGAGCTCACCGTCGACAACGTGAGGAAGTACAGCTGCCTGCACCCGCGTTGCGGCACCAGCTTCCTCTTGATCGTCATGCTGGTGAGCATCGTGGTGTTCTCCCTGATCCCGAAGCTGTGGCCCTTCTACTTCAAGGCCGGGTCCAGGGTGATCCTGCTGCCGATGATCGCCGGGCTTTCCTACGAGGTCCTCAAGTGGACGGCGAAGCACGACAACCACGCGCTGGTGAGAATGGTGATCGCCCCGGGTCTCGCCCTGCAGCGGCTGACCACCCGCGAGCCCGACGATTCCCAGATCGAAGTCGCCATCAAGTCGATGCAGGTGGCCCTCGAACTGAACGACGGCTTCAAGGACGATCGGCTCGTCGTGTAAATGAACTTCTCCCGCAAGGGGGGGTGACTAATTAAAATGAGGCCGTTGGCCTGTTGAGGAATATCGCATGTCCATGTTCGACAAAATAGCAGATCTTGAAACCCGTTTCGGCGAGCTGGAATCGCTCCTCTCCGATCCGGAGGTGCTCGCGAACCAGGTGGAGTTCCGGAAGCTCTCCAAGGAGCACGCCGGTCTGTCCGAGCTGATCGCGGCCTACCGCGAGTACAAAAAGGTGCTCTCCGACATCGAAGGCAACCAGGAGCTCCTGAAGGAGCCGGACCAGGAGATGCGCGAGATGGCCCAGGCCGAGCTCGAAACCCTGGAGGAGCGCCGCGAGCAGCTGGAAAGCGAGATCCAACTGCTCTTGCTCCCCAAGGACCCCAACGACGACAAGAGCGTCGTGCTCGAGATCCGTGCTGGCACCGGCGGCGACGAGTCCGCCCTCTTCGCGGGCGACCTGTTCCGCATGTACAGCCGCTTCGCCGAGACGAACCGCTGGAAGGTTGAGGTGATCTCCGCCTCCGAATCCGAGCGCGGCGGCTTCAAAGAGGTGATCGCCCTGGTCGAGGGCGACGGCGTCTTCGCGAAGCTGAAGTACGAGTCCGGCACCCATCGCGTACAGCGCGTTCCCGAGACCGAGGCGCAGGGTCGTATCCATACCTCCGCCTGCACCGTGGCGGTCATGCCCGAGGCCGAGGACGTCGACATCGACATCAACCCGGCCGACCTGAAGATCGACGTGTATCGTTCCTCCGGCGCGGGTGGCCAGCACGTCAACACCACCGACTCCGCGGTCAGGATCACCCACCTCCCGACCGGCACTGTCGTTGCCTGCCAGGAAGAGCGCAGCCAGATCAAGAACCGCGCGAAAGCGATGAAGGTCTTGAAGTCCAGGATCCTGGACAATATCGTGATGGAGCAGAACGCCAAGATGGCCGCCGACAGGAAGAGCCAGGTGGGCAGCGGCGACCGCAGCGAGCGTATCAGGACCTACAACTTCCCGCAGGGGCGCATGACCGATCACCGCATCGGGCTCACGCTGTATCGCCTCGATTCCATCATGGCCGGCGACATCGCCGAAATCGCCGACGCCCTGCGCGCCCACTACCAGATGGAAGCCCTGCAGGCTCAAAGCGAAGGTATGTAATCCCGCTGCCCGGCGCCGTGGTCACCACGGCATCGCATCCACAGCGCCCAGGTATTTTGACATGACCACCACCCCCGAAAAATGGGATGTCCTCAAGGTTCTCAATTGGACCAAAGGCTACCTTGCCGAGAAAGGCGTGGAAAACCCGCGTCTCGAAGCGGAGTGGATGCTGTGCGAGGCGCTCTCCCTGGACCGGGTCGGGCTCTACCTGAACTTCGACAAGCCTCTTTCCGACGCCGAGCTGGCCGCCTACCGCACCATGGTGGCGCGGCGCGGCAAGCGCGAGCCGCTGCAGTACATCCTGGGTACCCAGGAATTCATGGGGCTCGAGTTCCGAGTCACCCCGGCGGTCCTGATCCCGCGCCACGATACCGAGGTGCTGGTGACCGAGGCGATTAACCGGGCTACTGCCGCGAACAGCATCCTCGATATCGGCACCGGTAGCGGTTGCGTGGCGATTGCGCTTGCCAAGTCCATGCCGCAGGCCGAGGTCTGCACCGTGGACGTTTCCGCGGAAGCCCTCGAGGTGGCACGCGGTAACGCCGACCGTAACGAGGCCGCCGTGCAATTTTTCCAGGGCTCCCTGTTCGAACCGTTTGCGGGACGACGCTTCGACATGGTAGTATCCAACCCGCCCTATATTCCCAATTCCGAACTGGCCACGTTGCAGGCCGAAGTGCGCGGCTTCGAACCGATGGGCGCGCTCGACGGCGGGGCCGATGGTCTCGACTTCTACCGGCGGATCGTGGGCGACGCGCCCGGCTATCTGAACCCCGGCGGCTGGCTGATCTTCGAGGTCGGAGCCGGACAGGCACCCCAGGTGCTGGGGCTTTTGAAGGCCGGCGGTTTCGCCGGAGAAGCCTTCACCCAAACCGATCCCGCAGGCATCGAGCGCGTGGTCGGCGGCAGGCTGACCGCCTGAACATTTCCTTCCGCCCCTCGGGGCCTTGAACAAAAGAAAAGAGCACAGAGGTAACAGTGGAAAAACTGGTAATCAAAGGTGGCAACAAACTCTCCGGAGAAGTGACCGTCAGCGGGTCGAAGAACGCCGCCCTCCCCATATTCATCTCGACCATTCTGGCACCCGGGTGCCACACCATCAGTAACGTTCCCTTCCTGAGGGACATCAACACCACCATCAAGGTGCTGGAAAAACTGGGCGCCAGGGTCGACGGCCGCGGCAACGTGGTCAAGATCGACACCACCGACCTGAACAGCTGGGAAGCGACTTACGACCTGGTGCGCACCATGCGCGCGTCGGTCCTGGTTCTCGGCCCGCTTTTGGCCCGCTTCGGCCAGGCCCGCGTATCGCTCCCCGGCGGCTGCGCCATCGGCGCACGTCCCATCAACCTGCACCTCAAAGGCCTTGCCGCGCTGGGCGCCGAGATCACCCTGGAGCACGGCTATGTCGAGGCGAAAGCCAAGAAACTGAAAGGCGCCCGCATCAACTTCGACATCTCCACCGTCGGCGGCACCGAACAGCTCCTCATGGCGGCAGCCACCGCGCAGGGTGAGACCATCCTCGAAAACGCGGCCCGCGAGCCGGAGATCGTCGACCTTGCCGACATCCTTACCAAGATGGGCGCCAACATCGAGGGCGCCGGCACCGACACTATCCGCATCAAGGGGGTAGAGCAGTTGACGGCAGCCGAGCACGCCGTGATGCCGGACCGCATCGAGGCCGGGACCTTCATGATCGCCTCCGCCATCACCGGCGGCGACGTCAAGATCAAGAACATGCGCCTGGAGCACCTGGACGCGCTGACCTTCAAGCTGCAGGACGCCGGCGTGGAGATCATCAACAAGGACAACGTGGTCCGCGTCAAGGGGCCCAAGAAAATCCGCAACGTCAACATCAAGACCCGTCCCTACCCGGGCTTCCCGACCGACATGCAGGCCCAGTTCATGGCCCTCATGTGCATCGCGGAAGGTGCCAGCGTGATCTCCGAGAACATCTTCGAGAACCGCTTCATGCACGTCTCGGAGCTGCTGCGTTTCGGCGCGGACATCATCTGCGAGGGGAACAGCGCCACCGTGAAGGGCGTCAAGAAGCTCTCCGGCGCGCCGGTCATGGCCACCGACCTCAGGGCCTCCGCCTCCCTGATCCTCGCCGCCCTCGCCGCCGACAACACCAGCGAGATCTCAAGGATCTATCACCTGGACCGCGGTTACGAGAATATCGAGAAGAAGCTCGCCGGCCTCGGCGCGGATATCGTCCGCGTCCCGGATGTTGACGCGCCGTAGCAATTACCGGGGGGGCACAACACGCTGATGTTGTGCCCCCCAGCTTTACCCCCGGCGGATTCCCCGGGTCCGACAAATGCCATGCTCCCACGGAGTTTTTAAAATGACCGACTACGTCACCATCGCCATCCCGAAAGGCCGCATCCTGCAGGACTCCGTTGCCCTGTTCAAGAAGATCGGCATCGACTGTGAAGAGCTCCTCTCCGACACCCGCAAGCTGGTCTTCGAGAACCACGAGCAGAAGATGCGCTACATGATCGTGCGCGCCACCGACGTCCCCACCTACGTGGAGTACGGCTGCGCCGACCTCGGCATCGTCGGCAAGGACACCCTGATGGAGGCGGAGAAGGATCTCTATGAACCGCTCGACCTGAAGTTCGGCTACTGCCGCCTGATGGTCGCCGAGCCGGTCGAGCTCTCCAGCAAGGACGATCCTGCCGCCTGGAACAACATCAGAATCGCCACCAAGTACCCCAACGTCACCGAGAAGTATTTCGCGGCCAAGGGCGTGCAGGTCGAGCTGATCAAGCTCTACGGCTCTATCGAGTTGGCCCCGCTGGTCGGCCTCTCCGAGCGCATCGTTGACCTTGTTTCCACCGGCGAGACGCTGAAGCAAAACGGCTTGGCCGAGATTGAGACCATCGCCGAGATCACCTGCCGCCTGATCGTCAACCGGGCGAGCCTCAAGACCAAGCACGAGCGCATCTCCAAGATCATCGAAGGGCTGGAGCAGCATATATAAGAAAATAGGTGCGGAGGGTTCGCCAACCTTCTCCAAGCTCAATCCAGCTTCCCCTTTTGCAAAGGGGGATTTGACTTCGTTGCAGCCAGGATGCCGTGGCCACCTGGGCTAAATCCCCCCTGTCCCCCCTTCGCAAAGGGGGGTAAATGCCAGACTATATAAAATTTATTGCCACCATTCGCGAGGTTTAAAGATGCAGTTCCTCGACATCAGGGAAGCAGATTTTCAGGCGAAGTTCGATGCCATTGTTGAACGTGGCGAGGAGTCGGGGCGCGAGGTCGAAGAGGTGGTGCTGGGCATCATCTCGGATGTGCGCAAGCGCGGCGACGAGGCGCTCCTTGAGTACACCCGCCGTTTTGACCGGGTCGAGTGCGACGCGGCTGGGCTAGAGATCACCGAGGAAGAGTTCGCCAAGGCGTTCGCCCAAGTGGACGAGAAGGACCTCGCGGCGCTGAAGCTCGCCGTCGAGCGCGTCGCCCGCTACCACGAGAAGCAGAAGCAGCAGACTTGGCTTTCCACTGAGGAAGCCGACATCATGCTGGGGCAGAAGGTGACACCGCTCGCCAAAGTGGGCATCTACGTCCCCGGCGGCAAGGCCTGCTATCCCTCCAGCGTCATCATGAACGCCGTTCCCGCCAAGGTTGCCGGCGTCGGCGAGATCATCATGGTCGTCCCCACTCCGGGCGGCGAAACCAACGCACACGTGCTGGTCGCTGCCAAGCTTGCCGGCGTGGACCGCGTCTTCCGCATCGGCGGCGCTCAGGCCGTCGCTGCACTCGCCTACGGCACCGCCACCGTCCCCAGGGTCGACAAGATCACCGGCCCGGGCAACATCTACGTCGCCACCGCGAAGAAGCTGGTTTTCGGCCAGGTCGGCATCGACATGATCGCCGGCCCGAGCGAGATCCTGGTCATCAACGACGGCAGCGGCAATCCGACCCACATCGCGGCCGACCTTCTGTCCCAGGCCGAGCACGACGAACTCGCCTCCTCTGTCCTGATCACCACCGACCGTGGCTTCGGTGAGAAGGCGGCGGCGGAAGTAGAGCGCCAATTGAAGGAACTGTCCCGCGAAGCGATCGCCCGCAAGTCCTGGGAATCCTTCGGGGTCATCATCGTTGCCGGCAACCTGGAAGAGGCCATTGCCTTCTCCAATCGCATCGCCCCGGAGCACCTGGAACTTGCCGTGGAGAACCCTTTCGAGATCATGCCGCTTATCACCAATGCCGGCGCAATCTTCATGGGGCACTACACCCCCGAGGCCTCCGGCGACTACCTGGCCGGCCCCAACCACACCCTTCCGACCGGCGGCACGGCACGCTTCTTCTCGCCCCTCTCGGTGGATGACTTCGTCAAGAAAAGCTCCCTCATCTATTTCACCAAGGGCGGCCTGCAGCGGGTCGGCAAGGACATCGTCCGGATCGCAACGCTGGAAGGGCTGGAGGCCCACGGCAAGTCGGTCAGCTTCAGGCTCGACAGCTAGTTTGGAATTCATTGCGGCTTTGATCATCTAATTCAAGGAGGCAGCATGGCCCGGTCGGCAAACATCGAACGCATCACCAAGGAGACGCAGATCAAGCTCTCCCTCGAAATCGACGGCAAAGGCGAGGCGCAGGTCTGCACCTCGGTTCCTTTCCTGGACCACATGCTGGACCTTTTCGCCAGGCACGGCCTCTTCAACCTCAAGGTTGAAGCGCACGGCGACATCGACATTGACTTCCATCACACCGTCGAGGACATCGGCATCGTGCTCGGTTCGGCCTTCAAGGAAGCGCTGGGCGACAAGTGCGGCATCCGCCGCTACGGCCAGGCCACCGTGCCGATGGACGAGACCCTTGCCAGCGTCGCTACCGACCTCTCCGGTCGTCCTTACCTGGTCTACAACGTTCAGCTCCCCAAGGTGAAGATCGGCGATTTCGACGTCGAGCTGGTGCGCGAGTTCTTCCAGGGCTTCGTGAACCACTGCGGCGCGAACCTCCACATCAACGTCATGTACGGCGACAACGTGCACCACATCCTGGAAGCCTGCTTCAAGGCCGCCGCCCGCGCGCTGGACATGGCGACCCAGATGGATTCCCGAATCGAAGGGGTTATGTCCACCAAGGGCAAGCTGTAAAGGCGGCCCTCACCCCAGCCCTCTCCCGGAGGGCGAGGGGGAGAGTCCATCCCTTCCCCCGCCGGGGGAAGGTGCCCCGAAGGGGCGGATGAGGGCGCTGGCATCTCCTCAAATCTCGCCCTAGCAACAAAAACTGGTAGCAAGTGACAGGCACTGCAACGTGCCGGAAGGATAGATAGATGATCGCGATCATAGATTACGGCATGGGCAATCTGCGCTCCGTGCAGAAAGGGTTCGAGAAGGTTGGCTACGAGGCTGTGGTCACCACGGACTCGAAGGTGCTTCTGGACGCCGAGCGCGTCGTGCTCCCGGGCGTCGGGGCCTTCCGCGACTGCATCAGGAACCTGGAGGAGGGGGGCTTCGTCGAGCCGATCCTTAAGGTGATCAAGGAAGGCAAACCCTTCCTCGGCATATGCCTCGGCCTGCAGCTCCTCTTCACCGAGAGTGAGGAATTCGGCATCCACAAGGGGCTGGATATCATCCCCGGCAAGGTGCTCCGTTTCCCGGAAGGGATGGAGCAGGCGGGTGAGGAACTGAAGGTGCCGCACATGGGCTGGAACCAACTCGACATCAAGCGCCCCTCGCCGCTGTTCAACGGCGTCGACAACGGCTCCAACGTCTACTTCGTGCACTCCTACTACGTGAAGCCGAACGACGAGAGCGTGGTGGCGGCGACCACCAACTACGGCATCGACTTCTGCGCCGCCATCTGGCGCGACAACGTCGTAGCCGCCCAGTTCCACCCGGAGAAGTCCCAGGACAAGGGGCTCGCCATGCTCAAGAACTTCGCGGCAATGAACTAGCCTTCGCCCGGGTAGTTTGTCTCCCCTCGCCCTCCGGGAGAGGGGCGGGGGTGAGGGCAATGCAATCTGCAATAATGTCGCTCCATGGCAAATCCCTCACTCGGCCTCCGGCCACCCTCCCCCGGAGGGGGAGGGGGTTTGACAGGGGTGAGAATTGAAATATCGATGAGGAATTGAAATGATCATTATTCCGGCAATAGATCTGAAGAATGGCTGCTGCGTCCGCCTTGAGCAGGGGCTGATGGAGAAGGACACGGTTTTCAACGATGATCCGGGCGCACAGGCGGCCGAGTGGCAGCGCCAGGGCGGCGAGATCCTGCACATCGTCGACCTGGACGGCGCCTTCGCCGGCGAGCCGAAGAACCGCTCCGCCATCGAGTCCATCGTGAAATCCGTCACCATCCCGACCCAGCTCGGCGGCGGCATCCGCGACATCGCCACCATCGAAGCCTATCTCTCCCTCGGCATCGGCCGCGTCATCATCGGCACCGCCGCGCAGAGAAATCCTGCTTTCGTGAAGGAAGCCTGCGCCAAGTTCCCCGGCAAGATCGTGGTCGGCATCGACGCCAAGAACGGCATGGTCGCGGTCCAGGGTTGGGCCGAGGTGACCGGCATCACGGCCACCGAGCTCGCCAGGCAGTTCGAGGGTGACGGCGTCTCCGCCATCATCTACACCGACATCAGCCGCGACGGCATGATGCAGGGGCCGAACATCGAGGCGACCAAGGCGCTGGCCGAAGCCATCAACATCCCGGTGATCGCTTCCGGCGGCCTCTCGTCGCTGAAGGACATCGAGAACCTGATCGCGATCGAGTCCTCCGGTGTCACCGGCGTCATCACCGGCAAGGCCATCTACTCCGGCGCCATCAACCTCGCCGAAGCCATCGCACTGACCAAGAAGCAGCGCTAAAACAAAGCTGGAGTTTTAAGATGCTTACAAAAAGAATCATCCCCTGCCTGGACGTAAAAGGTGGTCGTGTAGTTAAGGGGGTCCAGTTTCTGGGCCTGCGCGACGCGGGCGACCCGGTCGAGATCGCCGAGCTGTACGACCAGCAGGGCGCCGACGAGTTGACCTTCCTCGACATCACCGCTTCCTCCGACGAGCGCGACATCATCATCGACGTGGTGCGCAGGACAGCGGAGCGCGTGTTCATGCCGCTCACCGTCGGCGGCGGCGTCCGCACCGTCGACGACATCCGGCGCCTGCTCAACGCAGGTGCCGACAAGGTCTCCATCAACACCGCGGCGGTGCACCGTCCCGAGTTCGTGAACGAGGCGGCGGAGCGGTTCGGCTCGCAGTGCACCGTGGTTGCCATCGACGCCCGCTCCCGCGCCAATGGCGGCTGGGAGGTCTACACCCACGGCGGCCGCAACCCGACCGGCATCGACGCCATCGAGTGGGCGCAGCGCATGGAAGAGCTGGGCGCCGGCGAGATCCTGCTCACCAGCATGGACCGTGACGGCACCAAGGACGGCTACGATCTGCCGCTCACCCGCGCGGTGGTCGACGCGGTCAGCATCCCGGTCATTGCCTCGGGCGGGGTCGGCGGGCTGTCGCACCTCTACGACGGTTTCACCCAGGCCGGCGCCAGCGCCTGCCTGGCCGCATCCATCTTCCACTACCGTGAGTACACCATCGAGGAAGCCAAGACCTATCTCCGCGAGCGCGGCGTGCCTGTCAGGCTCTAATCCCTTGACTATTCTTGCTCCCTCCCCCGGAGGGGGAGGGCAGGATGGGGGGATGGTTTTGTCCTGCTAGCATAGCCCCCCTCCCAACCTCCCCCCTCCAGGGGGAGGAGCAAAACGAAGGAGCTTCATCATGGAGCAGCACAAAGACGACATCATCGCCGCGGTCTACCGCGTCATCCAGGAACGCAAGGCCAACCCGAGCGAAAACTCCTACACCGCAAGCCTCATGGCCAAGGGAATCGATAAGATCCTCAAGAAGCTGGGCGAGGAGGCGACCGAGGTCGTCATCGCCGGCAAAGGGGGCAAGCGTGAGGAGATCGTCTACGAGACCGCCGACCTTTTCTTCCACAGCCTGGTCCTGCTCGGCTTCTATGACATCGACCCCGAAGAGGTCTACGCGGAGCTCAGGCGCCGCTTCGGCATGTCCGGCATCGAGGAGAAGAACTCCCGCGTCGGGTAGCTCGTACCACAATGGCACAAATGCCTTGACAAAAAAGACCGCAATGGTATATTGCTGGTTCCTTGAATAATGTCTGCCGGCCCGTACCCACACAAGTCGTAAATCTAGCTAGAGAAGGGGGGGGAATATGAATGCCGGGAGTAAAGGTAAAAGAAGCTGAACCGTTTGAGCTTGCGCTCAAGAAGTTCAAGAAGCAGTGCGAGAAAGCCGGAATCCTTTCTGAGGTCCGCAAAAGAGAGCACTACGAGAAGCCGAGCATCAAGAAGAAGAAAAAGGCCATTGCCGCTCGCAAGCGCGCTCTGAAAAAACAGCGCAAGATGGTCGACTAAGAAGAGGGTTTCATGCAACTGAGGGAGAGACTCAACGCGGAACTGAAGGAGGCGATGAAAAGTCGCGATGCCCTGCGTTTATCCACCATCCGCATGGTACTCTCCTCGGTGAAAAACCGCGATATCGAGCTCAGACGTGAACTGAGCGATAGCGAGATCACCGAAACCATCGTTACCCTCTGCAAGCAGCGCAGGGAATCCATCCGACTCTTTAAGGAAGCAGGCAGGCAGGAGTTGGTGGATAAAGAGGAAGCGGAGCTCGCGCTCCTTATGGACTACCTCCCCCAGCAGCTGACACGGGAAGAGCTGGGCGACCTGGTGGCGAAAGTCATCGCGGAAGTCGGCGCTACCGGCGGCAAGGATATGGGCAAGGTCATGAAGGCCGTCCAGCCCCTGGTCGCAGGCCGTGCAGAAGGCAAACTGGTGAGCGAAGTTGTGAAGGAAAAACTCGCATGATCAATGCCCCCGGGACCAGTCCCGGGGGAGCTTGCGGGTTTTGGGTGTCATGAGTAGGGGCGAATCGCAGCGATTCCCCCTTCTTTTGCTTTGTGGCTAGTGACCAGGTGTTTGCATGATCCTTCTCGACATCCTTATCTGGGTCGTATTGCTTTTCTTTGTGGCGAAGGGGTTCTCGAAGGGGCTGGTGCGTGAGGCTTGCTCCCTGCTCGGCCTCGTCACTGGCGGCTGGGCCGCCTTCCGATACTATTCCACTCTCAGTCTGGGGATCAGGCACTTCATCAACCTCCCCCCGCAGGTCGCGCAGCCGCTGGCGTTCCTCCTTATCTTCATGCTGCTCGGCATGCTTTTCTATTTCCTCGGTCATCTGCTCACCGTCGTCTTGAAAGTCATGCTCCTGGGCGGGATCAACCGCGCCGGCGGGATCGTCTTCGGTTTCCTCCAGGGTGGCTTCATACTCTGCGTGCTCCTCTACCTGGCAACCACCAAGCCGATGCCGGAGAAGGTGAAGGTCTGGATCCACGGTTCCAAAACCGCGGCCGCGTTCGCCTCGACGGGTGCGGACATCGCGGCCGGTTGGGAAGGTGCTATAACCCACGCCAGGGAAACGAAAGAGACCAACGACACCAAGGAAGGCAGCGAAAGCAAAGAAGTAAAGGCGCCGACTCCGCACGGAGCGCATAAGAAATAAGGATTAACCGCAGTGTCGACGATACCGGACGAGAAGATCAGGGAAGTACGCGAGAGGGCCCCGATCCTCCAGGTTGTCTCCGACTACATGAGCCTCAAGAAGTCCGGGGCGAACTACCAGGGGGTCTGCCCCTTTCACGGCGAGAAGACCGCGTCATTCAACGTGAACCCGGCGCGCGGCATCTTCCATTGCTTTGGTTGCGGCGTGGGAGGGAATGCCGTCGATTTCGTCATGCGCATGGAAGGGCTTTCCTTCCCGCAGGCGGTCAAGTTCCTGGCCAAGAAAGTGGGGGTGGAGATCCCCGAACGTCCGCTGACCCGCGAAGAGAAGCGCAAGGTGGACGAGCAGGAGCAGGCCTACCAGATCAACGAGCTGGCCTGCGAGTTTTACCGCCGGGTTTTGGAGTCCGACGAGGCAGGTGCCGCCGGCAGGGCCTACCTGGAGAAACGCGGGGTTGATAAGGCGACCGCCGCCACCTACCGCATGGGATTCGCACCGGCGGGATGGGACAACCTGACCAGCTTTCTCCGGCGCAAGGGGATTCCGCTGGATGCGGCCGAGAAGCTTGGCCTGCTACGGAAAAGGGAAGGGAAGGACGGCTACTACGATACCTTCAGAAACCGTCTCCTCTTCACCATCGCGGACCTGCACGGCCGCGCCATTGGTTTCGGCGGGCGGGTCATGGATGACTCGCTCCCCAAGTACATAAACTCTCCGGAGTCCATCGTGTACCGCAAAAGCGAGGTCCTCTTCGGAGTCGACCTGGCCAAGAAGGGAATGCGGGAGAAGGGGAGCGCCATCGTGGTCGAGGGATATTTCGATCACCTGGCACTGTACCGCGCCGGCTTCACCAACGTGGTGGCCACCTGCGGCACGGCGCTTACGCCGCCGCACGTGAAGCTGCTGCGCCGCTACGCCGACCGGGCCTTCATGCTCTTTGACGGCGACGAGGCTGGACGCAAGGCGACGGTCCGTTCCATGGAACTGTTCCTCGAAGAGGGGTTCCCGGCGCGGGTGGTCGAAGTCCCGGCGGAGGACGACCCGGACACCTTCATCAACCGCGAGGGTGGCGAGGCCTTCCAGCCGCTTTTGGACAAGGCGCTACCCATCTTTGAGTCCTTCTACAAGGGACTCCTCAAGCGCATGGATGTGAAGAGCGTGGAAGGGAAGGTCGCCTTCGTGAACGAGGTGTCGCCCCGCCTGCAGAAGATCGGCGACCCGGTGGAGCGCGGCCTCTACGAGAAGGAGATCTGCCGGGCGCTCGGCATCGACCGCGCCATGCTGCTCCAGAAGGTCGGCATACCGGCAAGGCCTCAGGCGCCGCGTCCGCAACCCAAGGGTGCTCCGAAGCAGACTGGCACCGAAGAGGTGCTGCTTACCTTGATGGTGAAGTACCCGGATGTCGTGTTAAGGGTTCGTGACCACGGTGCCGATAAGCTGTTCAGCGCCAGCCACCTGAAGCTGGCGCAGGCCATCGTGGCACAGTCGGAAACGGGGGATCTCGATCTCCCCCTGGTGTTGGAACAGATCGAATCGCACGAGGAAAGAAGCCGTCTCTATTCGCTGTTCGTGGAGGATGCGCACCTGGAGGACCTTGACCCGGTCAAGGCCTTCGAGCAGTGCTGCCAAGCCCTGGAACGGCGAGCGCTCAAGGGGGACGGCAAGGCCCTGGCACGGGAGTTGGCCACGGTCGACCCGGATTCTCCGAGGTACTTGGAGATACTGTCTGAACTTGAGCGGTTGCGTAATAAAAAATCGAAATTACTATAGTAGGATTCAAGCGGTAGCTGTGCTGGATTCAAGCTGTAGCGGAGCGTGGTAAATGGCCAAGAAAAGCATGGATGAAGTGAAGCAGCTTATCGACCTGGGCAAGGAGAAAGGTTTCCTCACCTATGAAGAGGTGAACGACCTGCTCCCCCCTGACATCGTCTCTTCCGATCAGATCGACGATGTGATGAGCATGTTTGGCGATATGGACATCGAGATCGTGGACTCCGCTCAAAAGGTGAAGATCCCTAAGATCAAGATGGACCTCGAGGAAGAGGAAGAGCACGAAGGCGGCGAGGGTGAGGAAGTCGAGTTCGAGCCCGGCACCCTCGGCCGTACCAGCGACCCCGTGCGCA
Source organism: Geomonas agri (assembly GCF_020179605.1). Lineage (NCBI taxonomy): Bacteria > Pseudomonadati > Thermodesulfobacteriota > Desulfuromonadia > Geobacterales > Geobacteraceae > Geomonas > Geomonas agri. The sequence goes on along the minus strand of NZ_JAINZO010000002.1, from coordinate 259,593 downwards.
TGTACCTGCGCGAGATGGGCTCCGTATCCCTGCTGACCCGCGAAGGCGAGGTCGAGATCGCCAAGCGGATCGAAGTCGGCGAACGCGATGTGGCCAGCGTCATCCTGAACACCCCGATCACCGTGCGCGAGGTAGTTTCCCTCGGAGAGCGTCTGCGCAAGCAGCAGATCGGCGCCATCGAGATCTCCAAGGACGTAGAGGAAGAGGTCCTCGAAGAGGGTGAAGAGGACCTGCAGGCGCTGCGCGTTCTTGGCATCATCGACGAGATCCACGAGATGTCCCAGCGCATGGAGCAGATCCAGACCGCACTGGAAGGTAAGGTCTCCGCCAAGGAAGGCGAGGCGCTCAACACCGAGCACGGCGAGCTGAAGGTCAAGATGGCCGAGACCCTGAAGTCGCTGCGCCTCAAGGACCGCCACATCGAGAAGATCGCCCAGCGCCTGAAGGAGCTCTCCTGCAAGGTAGACACCGTGATGCAGGAAGTTGCCGAACTGGAGAAGGAGACCAGCACCGTCAAGGACGTGTTCCTGGCTGCCTTCGAAGGGCTGAAGAACGCATCCGACGCCGACTTCTCCAAGAAGATGAACATGTCGCTCGAGGAGGGGCAGAAGCTCGAGAAGCGCTACCGCTCCAGCGAGGCGAAACTGAAGAAGATCGAGCAGGAGTCCGGCTTCAAGGCAAGCGAGCTCGCCAACGCGCTCCTCGCCATTGAGGAGGGCGAGCACAAGGCCAAGCTGGCCAAGAGCGAGCTGGTCGAAGCCAACCTCCGCCTGGTCGTTTCCATCGCCAAGAAGTACACCAACCGTGGCCTGCAGTTCCTCGACCTGATCCAGGAAGGTAACATCGGCCTGATGAAGGCGGTGGACAAGTTCGAGTACCAGCGCGGCTACAAGTTCTCTACCTACGCTACCTGGTGGATCCGTCAGGCCATCACCCGCGCCATCGCGGACCAGGCCCGCACCATCCGCATCCCGGTGCACATGATCGAGACCATCAACAAGCTGATCCGTACCAGCCGCCAGCTGGTGCAGGAGATCGGCCGCGAGCCCTCCCCGGAGGAGATCGCCGAGCGCATGGCTCTGCCGCTGGACAAGGTCCGCAAGGTCCTCAAGATCGCCAAGGAGCCGATCTCCCTGGAGACACCGATCGGCGAGGAAGAAGATTCCCATCTTGGCGACTTCATCGAGGACAAGGGCGTGGTATCCCCCCTCGAAGCGGTCATCAAGGCGAACCTCTCCGAGCAGACCTCCCGCGTGCTCTCCACCCTCACCCCGCGTGAGGAGAAGGTGCTCAGGATGCGTTTCGGCATTGGCGAGAAGAGCGACCATACCCTTGAGGAGGTCGGCCAGGACTTCGAAGTAACCCGCGAGAGGATCCGGCAGATCGAGGCCAAGGCGCTCAGGAAGCTGCGGCACCCGAGCCGGGCGAAGAAGCTGAAAAGCTTCGTAGAGTAGTCACCAAGGCCGCACCGGAATCGCCGGCGCGGCCTTTTTCTTTGAAAAAAACAAACCCGGAACACAGAGGGCACCGAGGCAAAGCCGGAGCGGACACAGAGTAAAGCCGCTTCAGGTCCAACCCCAGCCCCACCCCCCGGACCCGCCTTTCATCCCCTCCCCTGGAGGGGGAGGGCTAGGGAGGGGGAAGGTTCCCCACAGTTCCCCCCTCCCAACCTCCCCCCCTCCGGGGAGAGGAGCATAGACAGAGGTAAGCAATGAAGAAGAAAGCGGTAATCCTGTACAGCGGCGGGCTCGATTCGACCACCTGCATGGCCATCGCGAAGCACCAGGGCTTCGAGCCCTACGCCATGAGTTTTAGCTACGGACAGCGTCACCAGCACGAAGTGGCCCTTGCTAAGAAGAACGCGCGCCCGATGGGTGCCGTGGACCACATGCTGGTCGAATTCGACCTGAGGATGATGGGTGGCAGCGCCCTCACCTCCGATATCGCCGTCCCCAAGGAAGGAGTGGGTGAGGAAATCCCCGTTACCTACGTGCCGGCCAGGAACACCATCTTCCTCTCGTTCGCGCTGGGCTGGGCCGAGACGCTGGGCGCCTTCGACATCTTCATCGGTGTCAACGCGCTGGACTACTCGGGCTACCCCGACTGCCGCCCGGAATACATCGCGGCTTACGAGACGATGGCGAACCTCGCCACCAAGACGGGCGTGGAAGGGAAGAAGATGACCATCCACACGCCGCTGATCAGCCTCACCAAGGCGGAGATCATCAAGACCGGCCTGACCCTTGGGGTGGACTACGGCAAGACCCATTCCTGCTATGATCCCACCGAGGACGGCGCCGCCTGCGGCCTGTGCGACTCTTGCCGCCTGCGCCTGAAAGGGTTCGCCGAACTCGGCGTCACCGACCCGGTCCGCTACGTCAAGCGCTAACCCCGCCAAGTCTCTTACGGGCAGGTCTACTATCATTCCACCGTCCCTCCCTCTCCCGCCGGGAGAGGGCCGGGGTGAGGGCGCCTCAACAGGCGATTCGTCACTCCGTGGCAACGCCCTCACCCCTTCCCCTCTCCGGTGGGCGAGGGGATAACGGCTGAGGAAAAGGCATGAGCAAAGATATGGAGCAGAAGACAGAAGGCAAGGCACTCACCGACGTGCAACTTACCCGCGATACACGCAACATCGCCATCGGCAAAGTGGGTGTGAAGGACGTCTCGTACCCTATTGTGGTGATGGACAAGAACAAGAAGTTCCAGAACACCATCGCGCGCATCAACATGTACGTCGACCTCCCGCACCACTTCAAGGGGACCCACATGAGCCGTTTCGTGGAGATCCTGAACAAGTACCGGGAGAACATCGCTCTCGACAAGCTCGAAGTGATTCTTTCCACCATGAAGGAGAAGCTGGGGGCCTCCAACGCGCACCTGGAGATGGAATTCCCCTACTTCGTGGAGAAGAAGGCGCCGGTCTCCAAGGCGAAAAGCCTCATGGAGTACACCTGCACCTTCAGCGCGTCGCTTTCCGACCGTTTCGACTTCGTGCTGGGCATCAAGGTGCCGGTCACCTCGCTTTGCCCCTGCAGCAAGGAGCTCTCCAGCTACGGCGCCCACAACCAGCGCTCCATCATGACCGTCCAGGTCCGCTACAGCGAGTTCATCTGGATCGAGGACCTCATTGACATCATCGAGGAGTGCGGTTCCTCGCCTGTGTATTCCCTGCTGAAGCGCGAGGACGAGAAGTTCGTCACCGAGCGGGCCTACGAGAATCCCCGTTTTGTCGAGGATATGGTGCGCGAGGCAACGGTGCGTCTGCTATCTATGGAAAATATCACTTGGTTTTCCGTGGAAGCCGAGAACTTCGAGTCGATCCACAAGCACTCCGCCTATGCCGCGATCGAGCGGAAAAAAGGGTAGACGGTATCGCAAAGGTCAACAGCTTGACTGGCTCGGTCTGTGGATAACTTTGTTGAAAAGTAGGAAAATTGTGGACAACTCTAGCTTTTACCCCTTCATTTAACTCCCTTAAGGTTTCGCTCTCTAATGAAACGCGCGCTCGCCATCTTTGCCAAGACGCCGCTGCCGGGACGGGTGAAGACCCGTCTTTCTCCTCCCTTGCTGCCGGCGCAGGCGGCCGAGCTCTACCGCTGCATGCTGCTCGACATCATCGAGCGGTCCGCGGGGCTCAGCGCTGCCATCGTGATCTTCTACGAGGGGAGCACGGACTTCTTCAGGAAAGCGGCGCCGGAGGCCCTCCTGGTGCACCAGAGCACGGGCGGGCTAGGTGAGCGTCTGGAACACGCTTTCCAGGAACTCTCCGGGCATGGCTATGGTGCCCGCGTGGTAATCGGAACCGATTCCCCCGACCTCCCCTTGGCCTTCATCGAGGAGGCTTTCCAAAAACTGGAGCAGGGGAGCGATGTTGTTTTCGGTCCGGCGGAAGATGGCGGTTACTACCTGGTCGGGGTGAGAGACAGCTACGGCGCACTCTTCCAGGACATCCCCTGGTCCAGCGAGAAGGTGCTGGAGACGAGCCTCCGGCGTGCCGAAGCGTCGGCGCTTACCGCCGCCGTGCTTTCTTCCTGGCACGATGTCGACAGCTGGGATGACCTGCTTCGCCCGAGTCTCCTGGAGCAGTCCAACAGGGCCCCGCGCACCCGCGCATTTATTGCGGCGCTGGACCTTGCCGCTCCGCTTGCCGCGGACGCGGTGTAGTTGACAAGGTTGCCAGACCTGTTTTGATCTATGGCGTGGCTCAGGCCGCGCCTTTCGTTTTCCCACCCACACCAGCCCTAAAGGGACTTACATGTCGCTTTCCCACACCCAGATCCTGAACGAGGTTTTCGGCTTCAAGACCTTCCGGCCGCGCCAGCAGGAGATCGTGGAGACGGTGCTCTCCGGGAAGGATGCCTTCGTGCTGATGCCGACCGGCGGCGGCAAGTCCCTGTGCTACCAGGTCCCCGCCCTGTGTCTCCCGGGCACCGCGCTCATTGTCTCTCCGCTTATCTCGTTGATGAAAGACCAGGTCGACGCGCTGCGTGAGAACGGCGTCGCCGCTGCCTGCTACAATTCCTCCCTGGGGGAGGCCGAGGCGCGCCGGGTGCTGGCCGAACTGCACGCGGGCGAACTGAAACTCCTTTACGTGGCGCCGGAGCGACTGCTCTCGGACGGCTTTATCGATCGCATCAAGACGCTTCCCATCTCACTTTTCGCCGTGGACGAGGCTCACTGCGTCTCGCAATGGGGGCACGACTTCCGTCCCGAGTACGCGCAGTTGGGCCAGTTGCGCGATATCTTCCCGCAGATCCCGATGATCGCCCTCACTGCCACGGCCGATGCTCAGACGCGCGGCGATATCCTCTCGCGGCTCGGGCTTCAGGACGCTACCTGTTTCTGCACCGGTTTCGACCGCCCCAATATCCGCTACAGCGTGATGGAGAAAAATAAGCCGTTCAGCCAGCTGATGGCCTTTCTCGCCACCCGCAAGGACGAGGCGGGCATCGTCTATGCCCTGTCCCGCAAAAGGGTAGAGGAGGTGGCCAGGAAGCTGTGCGAGGCGGGAGTAAAGGCCGCCGCCTACCACGCGGGCCTGCCGGACAAGGAGCGCCACGAGGTACAGGAAGCCTTCCTGCGCGACGACGTGAAGGTGGTGGTCGCGACGGTCGCGTTCGGGATGGGGATCGACAAGTCCAACGTCCGTTTCGTGGTGCACTACGACATGCCCAAGAGTATCGAGAGCTACTACCAGGAAACAGGCCGCGCCGGTCGAGACGGGCTTCCCGCCGATGCCCTGCTGCTCTTTGGCTACGGCGACATCGCGGTGGCGCGTGGGCTGATCGGCAACGGCGGTAATGAGGAGCAGAACCGGATCGAGTTGCACAAGCTTAACTGCATGGTGGGGTTCGCCGAGGCCCAGACCTGCCGGCGCCAAGTGCTTCTGGGCTACTTCGGCGACAGCCTGGCGACCGGGTGCGGCAACTGCGACATCTGCGAGAGTCCGCCGGAGCGTTTCGACGCCACCGACGATGCCCGGAAGGCGCTCTCCTGCGTGTACCGCGTCGGCCAGCGCTTCGGGATGGGGCACGTCATCGACGTGTTGCGCGGCTCGCAGAATCAGAGGATCCACGAACTGAAGCACGACCAGCTCTCCACCTTCGGGATCGGCAAGCACCACTCCCAGGAGGTCTGGGGCAACCTTTTACGCCAGTTGATCCACTTGGGGTACCTGGAGCAGGATCTGGCTAATTTCTCGGTGCTGAAGCTGACGGAAAAGGCGCGACCACTGTTACGGGGGGAGATGGCGCTGGAGTTGGCGAAGCCGAGGGATACCCGTGTGGTCGAGAAGAAGACCGCAGCCAAGAAGCCGAGTTACGACGGCGAGCTCTTTGGCGAGTTGCGGGAGCTGCGCAAGCAGATTGCGGATGAGCAGCAGGTGCCGCCGTATGTGGTCTTCCCGGACGCAACCTTGGCCGAAATGGCGGCGCAGATGCCCAAGGACAAGTGGGAGTTACTGAAGATCACTGGCGTCGGGCAGCACAAGCTGGCGCGCTACGGCGACGCGTTCCTGCGGGTGATTAAGGGACACGAGGCGAAAACCGACCCACCTTCGCGCTGAAGCGCTACGGTGGGCACGCCCGTGACAAATAAAATGGGGACAGGCTACTTTTTCGAAAGTTAGCCTGTCCCCTTTTCCTCTCAGATGTCCTCAGATTTTCTCAGAGCCTCCGCCTTGGAGCGCTATGGTCCGCAAACGTGGCCAAGTGTTTTGGTTTAACCTTCCTACTTAATGACTTCGATCTGGTATCCGCACTTGCCGAGGTGCCTGGTGACTTCCTGGATATGCTCGGCGCCACGGGTCTCCAACTCGACCAATACCTCGGTCTTTCCTATCGGCAACGACTCTGAGCGACGATCGTGGGTGATGATAGAGATATTGGCCCGCGCCTCCGCGATCTCGGCCGCGAGCCGCGCCAGCGCACCCGGCACGTCGTCCAACTCCACCTTCAGCTTCAGATAACGCCCCGCCGCCAGCAGACCTCGCTCGACGACCACTGCGATGGTCTTTACGTCGATGTTGCCGCCCGATAGCACCGCCACGGTCTTGCCGGTAATCTTTTTTACCTTCCCGTTCAACAGAGCCGCCAAGCCGACGGCTCCGGCGCCCTCTACCATCAACTTGTTGCGCTCCATGAGCGACACGATGGCCAGCGCGATCTCTTCCTCATCGACCAGTACGATCTCGTCCACGTAATCCCGCACAACAGGAAAGGTGTTGCTCCCGGCCGTCTTCACAGCGATGCCGTCGGCGAGACTGGCACGGATGGGCACGGTGATTACCTCGCCCGCTTTCACGGCTTGGCGCATCGACGGGGCGGCAGCCGATTCGACGCCGATGACCCGCACGTGGGGATGGGTTTCCTTGATGGCCCGGGCGATCCCGGCTATCAATCCTCCACCGCCGATCGGGACCAGCACGTTGGCGAGATCCGGTAGGTCCTCCAACAGCTCCAGTCCGATGGTCCCTTGCCCGGCCATCACCAGCGGATCATTGAAGGGGTGCACGAACAGGGCGCCGGTCTGCTCGGCCTGCCTCAGGGCGGCTGCACAGGCCTCATCGAAATTCTTCCCTTCGAGGACCACCTCTGCGCCGTAGTCACGGGTGGCAAACACCTTCTGCGGCGGCGTGCTTTCCGGCATGTAGACCACGGCCTTGACGCCGAGCAGGTCGGCGGAGAAGGCGACACCTTGGGCATGGTTGCCTGCCGAGGCGGTGATCACACCGCCGGCGAGGGCTTCGCGCGACTGGGCGGTCATGAAGTTGAGCGCACCACGGATCTTGAAGGCGCCGGTGCGCTGAAGGTTCTCGCACTTGAAATAGAGGGGGAGGCCGAGGCGTTCGCTGAAGTGATGGGCTTGGATCAGTTCCGTGCGACGCACCCTTTTCTTGAGCCGCTGGGCCGCGTCGAGGATCAGGTTGTAATCGAGCATCTATTCTTCCATTCGCAGGTTAATGTGTGTGGTCATGGTCGTGGCAGTGATGGTGCCCCTGGCACGTCCCGTGCGGGTGATGATGTGGGTGCGCGTGGGCATGTGCCAGCGAGGCGGCTCGGGGACGGTGGCGGAACTGCTTGGCCCCCGTACCCTCGGCGCAGCGGGTGGTCTCCACCTGCAGCGTGGTGTGGGAGATGTGGAAATGCTGGAACAGCTTCTCCTCTATCTTGCGCAGGATCTCTCCCTGCTCATTGGGGGCGCAGTCGGGTACCACCACGTGCGCAGAGAGGGCGATGATGTGGGAGCAGATGGTCCAGATGTTGAGGTGGTGTACCTCCGCAACCCCCTCAACCTCCTGCATGGCAAACGCAACCTGGTTGATGTCGATGCCGCGCGGCACACCCTCCAGGAGGATGTGCACCGACTCGCGCATGACCCGCCACGAACCCCAGAAGATGATAAAGCCGATCCCCACCGAGATGATGGCGTCCAACAGGTACCAGTTGGTGAAGTACATGATGATGCCGCCCACGATGACGCCGACTGAAGCGGCCGCGTCGCCGATCACGTGCAAGAACGCGCTGTGGACGTTGAGGTCGTCGTGGGAGTGCGTGTGCAGCGCGCCGGCGGAGAGCAGGTTCATGGCCAGACCGACTGCGGCAATGATGAGCATCTCGAGGCTTTTTACCGCTTGCGGTTGCAGAAGTCGCTCGAAGGCCTCGTAGCAAATGATGCCGGCGATGAGGAAGACGGTGCTGCCGTTGATGAAGGAAGCGAAGACCTCGGTGCGGTGCCAGCCGAAGGTCCGGGTGTCGCTGACCGGGTAGGAGGCGAGCTTGATTGCACCCAGGGAGAGGAGCAGGGCAAACAGGTCGAGGAACACGTGCGCGGCGTCGGACAAGAGAGCCAGCGAATTGGTCCAGATGCCTCCGACCAGTTCTGCCACCAGGGTCAGCGAGGTCAGCAGGATGGCGTACTTGAAGCGTCCGGTTATGCTCTGATCCAGATGGCTGTCGGCATGAGCATGCATAGGCGTGTCCCGATGGGAGGGGGCGAGGCCCCCTCCCCGTTGGTTAGAAGCTGAGCCCGGCCTTCACGGAGTAGATCAAGCGCTCCTGGTACTCCACCTCGGCGGTGACGCCGAGCAGCGGGAGCGGAGAGAACTTGATGCCCCCGAAAACGCGGGGCTGGAAAACGTTTTCCGAATCCAGGTTCGGCGCGAGTGTTTTCAGGTGCCCCTTCGCCTCACTGTTCACCCAGACGCCGCCCACGCCGGCGTACGGTGTCATGATCAGCAATCCCTTGCTGATGGATGCGTCGATGCCGGCCGTTTGAAGGTTGAGGTCGTTGACGCCGGAAAGCCTACTGTAGGTGGCGCGCACTCCCAGGGCCGGCGTCGCAGCAGTCCCTTCGAGAATCGCTTTGCTCACCTCGATGCCCCAGAGCTTGATGTTGGAGTCGGGGACGTAGGAGTACATGGCGCCGATGTCGATCCCCATGGGGAGGCCCTTCCTGGCGCGCAGCTTCGGGATCACCAGGTAGGAGGGAGCATCGCCGCTGTAGGCTGCATTCCAGTAGTTGCTGTTGCTGATGTCAATCGCTGAAAGCTCGACGCCGATGTCGAACCCGGGAATACCCAGGGGCTCGGCCGGGGCCATATTCTTGTAAGAGATGGCGGCACCCGCCTCCCTGGTGAGCTCTCTGAACTGCTGCTGCGTCAGAGGGCTCGTGAAGCTGATGTCCTTGGCCATGGCCTGTACGGCTCCGGAAAGTGAGAAGGTCAAGGCTAATAATACCGCGAGCTTTTTCATGGTTCCCCCCTTTTCATTATACGGCACAACGCGTTGAATCTTAGCAGAGCTCCCTATTGGGGTCAATGTGTTAGCCGCATGGCGCCTTGCAATTTGAACTATATACTGTTATCTTTCCGGCAAAATTCTGTCGGAGGTCTGTACAAATGGAACCGATTCACCATCGTCTCATCATATTAGGCTCAGGTCCCGCGGGATATACTGCAGCGATCTATGCAGCGCGCGCCAACCTGAATCCTGTCCTCATTACCGGGCTGCAGGCGGGGGGACAGTTGATGACGACGACCGAGGTGGATAACTGGCCGGGCGACCCTGCCGGGGTGATGGGGCCCGAGTTGATGGAGCGCATGCGCCAGCACGCCGAGCACTTCGGCACCCAGTTCATCTTCGACCATATCAGCAAGGCCCAGGTAATGAAGCCTCCCTTCGTCCTGGAAGGCGACAGCGGCAGCTACAGCTGCGACGCGCTCATCATTGCGACCGGCGCCTCGGCCAAATACCTGGGGCTCCCGTCCGAGCACGCCTTCAAGGGCAAGGGCGTATCGGCCTGCGCCACCTGCGACGGTTTTTTCTACCGTAACAAGCCGGTCGCTGTTATTGGCGGCGGCAGCACCGCGGTCGAGGAAGCGCTCTACCTCTCCAACATCGCGAGCCACGTTACCGTAGTGCACAGAAGGGACAAGTTCCGCGCGGAGAAGATCCTGGCTGACAGGCTGATCGAGAAGACCAAGAACGGCAACGTCACCATCGAGTGGAACCATCAGCTGGAAGAGGTGATCGGGGACGAGTCCGGCGTGACCGGCATCAGGCTGCGCCACAAGAGCGGTTCGGACAAGCACATCGACGTGCACGGCTGCTTTATCGCCATCGGTCACCAGCCTAACACCCACATCTTTGAAGGGCAGCTCGAAATGGACGAGGGATACATCCGCACTAACTGCGGCTACGAGGGTAACTCCACCGCCACCAGCACCCCGGGCGTCTTCGCCGCCGGCGACGTGCAGGACCGCAACTACAAGCAGGCCATCACCTCCGCCGGCACCGGCTGCATGGCCGCCCTCGATGCCGACCGTTACCTGGAGATGCTGAAAGCCTGATAACCCTCCTTCTCCTTCCCAGTAAGGGGACTGGCGCCGTCAGGTGCCTGTCCCCTTTTCCCCCCTTTCGGGTGAGCGAAGGCAAGAGGGCCGCTAAACCAGAAGCAGAGCACCACCGCAGCCACCGCAGGAACTTACCCTTCACCGTTAGTTGGGGGTTCTCATGCTTGCCAAGGTTCTCGCCAGCGCGCTCTTAGGCATCGACGCCATCCTCGTCGACGTGGAAGTCGACATCACCCAGGGACTTCCCCAACTGGCCACGGTAGGGCTCCCCGACGGCGCCGTCAAGGAGAGCAAGGACCGGGTCAAGGCGGCGCTCAAAAACTCCGGCTACGATTTCCCCAATCGCAAGATCACCGTCAACCTCGCCCCCGCCGATGTCAAGAAAGAGGGGGCCTCCTTCGACCTTCCCATCTCCATCGGTATCCTCGCCGCCACCGGCGTTATCAAAGAAGAACTGCTCAAGCGTTACATCCTCTTGGGAGAGCTGTCGCTGGACGGCGGTGTCAAGCCCGTGCGCGGCTGCCTCTCGGTCGCGGTCGCCGCACGCGAGGCGGGGCTGGCCGGCATCATCATCCCGGCGGAGAACGTTTGCGAGGGAGGTGTGGTCGAGGGGGTGGAGGTAATCGGCGTCACCGAACTCTCCCAGGTGGTTGAATTCCTGAACGGCAACCTTGCCATCGCCCCGTACTGCGCCGACATCGAGGCCCTCTTCAGCCAGGGGTGCGAGGCCGGCGACGACTTCTCCGAGGTGAAAGGACAGGAGCACGCAAAGCGTGCCCTCGAGGTTGCCGCAGCGGGAAGTCACAATATCCTGATGATTGGTCCGCCCGGATCCGGCAAGACCATGCTGGCCCGGCGCATCCCCTCCATCCTCCCCCCGATGCTCTTTGAGGAGGCCATCGAAACCACCAAGGTCTACAGCGTGATGGGGCTACTGGAGCGGGACCATGCGCTCATCTCCACCCGCCCTTTCCGTTCCCCGCATCACACCATATCCGACGTCGGCCTCATCGGCGGTAGCAACACCCCGAAGCCCGGTGAGGTCTCGCTGTCCCACAACGGCGTCCTGTTCCTGGACGAGCTTCCCGAGTTCAAGCAGCACGTCCTGGAAGTGCTGCGCCAGCCCATGGAGGATGGCCGGGTCACCATCTCCCGGGCGCTCTCCTCGGTCACGTATCCGAGCCGAATAATGCTCGTTACAGCAATGAATCCGTGCCCTTGCGGGTACTTGTCCGATCCGGTACACCAGTGCTCGTGCACTCCGCTCATGATCCACCGCTATCGTTCCCGCGTTTCGGGACCGCTTTTGGACCGCATCGACATCCACATCGAAGTCCCGGCGGTGAAGTACCGCGACCTAGCCGACCGGGGTGAGAGCGAGAGCTCCGCGGCCATAGCCGCGCGCGTGGCGCAATCGCGGGAGGTGCAGAAGGAGCGTTTCAAGGGGACTAAGGTGAGGAGCAACTCCCAGATGACCGCCCGGATGATCCGCAAGTTCTGCGAGCCCGACGCGGCGGGGAACCGGATGCTCGAGGTGGTGACCGACCGCCTCGGACTCAGTGCCAGGAGCTACACCCGCATCCTTAAGGTGTCCCGGACCATCGCGGACCTTGAGGGAAGCGAGTCTATCCAAGAGCACCACATCTCCGAAGCGATCCAGTACCGCAGCCTGGACCGAAAGACCTAAAAGGGGACTGGTTCCGATAGTGCCAGTCCCCCAAACTCCTTTGTGTACATGACCCCGCGGCTAGGATGGGGACGTCGCGACGGCAAGCTGATTTATGGTCCGGAACGAGAGTGTTGCATATGTGAAGGGTGGAATGGGTGATGCCCCTCAGGGCAAGGGGCACCGTGCCTGCTATAACTCCCGAATTCACATTTACATATGTTTGTGCATTTTTTGTGAGTTAACTCACCGGATTAGAGCTGGTATTTAGTTGTACATTCATGAATGCTGGTATAATGTCTACCGTGCTTTATGTCAGTTGAATAACTCCGGGTTGCATGCGCTATGGCGCCTATGAGTGAGATATGCACAACATGGACATAAATGTGAATGTGGCCACCCCCGGCCCTGAGATTGAGATGGTGCAAAAGGCCAGGGAGGCCTTGGGGGAGGGGGGGCTGAAGTCGGTCCAGTTTCCGCAACCGCTGGAGTCCGCCTTCAACGAGTACTACCGGGAAAAGACGCTGAAACACGTCCGGGTAGCGCTGCTGACCGGGCTCATCCTCTACGCGGTTTTCGGGCTCGTGGACGGCCTGCTCCTCCCCGCGGACCGGGCCCACATGTGGTTCATCCGCTACGCGGTGGTCTGCCCCACGGTCATCGCGGGCCTTGCTTTCACCTACTGTGCACAGCTCAGGCGCTTCATGCAGCCGGTGGTGTCGCTAGTGATGCTGGTCGGGAGCCTGGGCATCGTCTCCATGGTCTACTACGACCCGACCCCCACCAAGAACTACTACTACTCCGGCCTCTTGCTGCTCATTATGGGCGCTTTTACCTTTGTGAGCCTAAGACTGCGTTACGCGGTCTACTGGGCGGTGATAACCACGGTGGCATACGAGGTCGTGGCCATTTACATCAACCATACCGACCTCACCATCCTGATCCAGAACAGCTTCAGCATCATCGCTACCATCATCATCGGGGCGTTCTCCAACTCACTGATGGAAAACTACCTGCGACGTGACTTCCTGAACGCCAACCTCCTCGAGCACGAAAATAGGCAGCTCCAGAACGCCACCCTCGAGTTGCGCAGGCTCTCCATCTCCGACCCGCTCACCGGCCTCGGCAATCGTCGCCATTTCGAGGTCATGCTCGACCAGGAGTGGCAGCGTGCAGTCCGCTCGGAGAGGCACATCGCACTCATCTTCCTCGACATCGATTTCTTCAAGAACTTCAATGACAACTACGGACACCAGGCCGGCGACAACTGCCTGAAGGTGGTAGCCCAGGAACTGGGGCGCTTCGCCAGGCGACCGGGGGATACCGCGGCACGCTACGGCGGAGAGGAGTTCGTCCTGCTCCTTTCCGGCATCGGGCTCGCTGATGCGGCGACCATTGCCAAGGCCTGTCGCAAGGCGGTGGAGGCGCTCCAAATCCCGCACAGCCATTCGCCGGTGGCGGCGGTGGTCACTGTCAGCGCAGGCGTTGCAGCCATGATTCCCGACCTGGACGCGGACAGGCAGCAGTTGGTGGAGGCCGCCGACCAGGCGCTGTACCGGGCCAAGCTTAAAGGCCGCAACAACGTGGTCGCTTCAAATCGGCAGACGGACAGGAGAGCTCGGCAGGTGTACCCCCAGGCAGTCAGCTGAAGGTGGGATAAAGATTACTCAACAGTAGGGAAAGGGCCGGAACCATGCGAGGTTGCCGGCCCTTTGTCGTACGGGGGCGCGGAGCGGGCATCAGAGTTCGCGGCGCGGGATGGTGAGGATCTCGTCTATGTAGGACAGGTGCCAGAGCTCCTGCGACAGGTTGGTGCGCAGGACCTCCATCACGTCGTCGGGAAAAGGCTGATCGACGGTTTCCTGGTACTTTCGATTGGTCAGCTTTTCGTTGCTTTTCATCGCCTCCAGGGCCTGTCTGGCGCCGGTCAGGCTCATGAGGGCGGTGAATCCTTCGATCAGGTAGCCCTTCAGGTCCGGGGTCGGCTTGAGCGGTGTGCCATCCATCTGCTGTACCAATGCCGTGAGGTTGGTGATGTGGTTACGGTGGTCGTCCTGGTACTCCCGAAACCTCTTGGCGATGTCCTTGTACCCGATGTGCTTGATGGCCTGCTCGTAGGCCTCGACCGCATCGACGTCTAACTGGATCAGGTCGTTCAGCCGGTCGATCATCTCCGTTTTTTCCATGGCCGCCTCCTGCAATATGTGAAAAAATTAATCTTTAACGCAGACATACATTGTAGCTGCTGCCGGGGTGATGGCAACCGCCGCGGTTCACAAGTATCCTGCTGTGCTTGACCTCTCTTTGCCAGCCGTTATCATCCTTGTGTCGGATCATCACACAGAGATATTCCACGGAGAACTACATGGGAACAAAGACGAGGTTCAAAGCACTGGTGGTGGAGAAGAGGGCGGACCAAACCTTCACCAGGAGCGTTAAAGAGCGTGACATAAACGAACTGGATGCGGGCGAGCTGTTAGTGCGGGTGCACTATTCCTCGCTCAACTACAAGGATGCCCTTTCCGCCACCGGGCATCCCGGCGTGACCAGGCGGTTCCCGCACACCCCGGGGATCGATGCCGCGGGGGAGGTCGTCTCCTGCAGCGACGGCAGGTTCAAGCCGGGTGACCAGGTGGTGGTAACGGGGCATGACCTCGGTATGGAAACCGACGGAGGGTGGGGCGAGTACATCCAAGTCCCGTCGCAATGGGCGGTGCCCCTTCCAGCCGGACTCACCCTGCGGGAGAGCATGATCCTGGGAACGGCCGGGTTCACGGCAGGCCTGTCGGTGTTAAAACTGGAGCGGGCGGGGGTGAGGCCGGAAAGCGGCGACATCCTGGTCACCGGCGCAACCGGTGGTGTCGGTACCCTGGCGGTCAGCATCTTGGCCAAGGCGGGCTACCGCGTGGTGGCCGCCACCGGCAAGACGGGGGACGCCCCCTTCTTGACGGAAATGGGTGCGGCGGAGGTCATTTCGCGGGAAGAGGTGACCGCGGGAGGGGAGCGGGCCCTGATGAAGGAGCGCTGGGCCGGTGCAGTAGACGTAGTCGGTGGCGAGACGCTTGCCGCGGTGCTCAAATCGACCCGCTACGGCGGGACCGTCACCTGCTGCGGCCTGGTGGGCTCGGCGGAACTCCCGGTCAACGTGCATCCTTTCATCCTGCGCGCCGTTACCCTGGTCGGCATCGACTCCTCGCGCTGCCCGAGCGAGATGCGGCTGGAAGTATGGCAGCGGCTGGCGGGTCCCTGGCGCCCGGCATTGCTGGATCAGATGGCGACCGAGGTGTCACTCGAGGGGCTGGAAGAGAAGATTGAGCGCATCCTGCAAGGAAAGGTCACGGGGCGGGTGCTAGTACGGTTGTGATGTAGCCGCGTGTCGGCAGAGTTCTCCTTGATGTACGTGCGGTCCCGTGCGGCCGCAGAGCCCACAATTGAACAGTCCAATGGTTCCAAAAGACCGGCCGCCCCTAAAACCAATCTGGGGGCGGCTTCTTCGTTTTTCCCTCAAGCCGATTCGATTTCCCCCGATAAATGCGGCATGTAGCCAGCACCCGGAGGCCAGTGCAGCCTAGCTGAGCCAAATGTGAGGTCATATGCAGTGGTTCAACGATGCTTCCATCAGGACAAAGCTTGTCATATCTTTCCTGCTCCTTCTGGTTCTCACCGCCCTGCTGGGCGGCCTGACCATCGTCCGCCTGGGCGCCATCAGCGGCACCGCCAACGATCTGGCTCAGCGCCAGCTCCCCAGCCTGCTTTCCATCTCGAAGATCCAGGATTACTTCGGGAGCTACCGGCGGGGAGAGCTGCTCCAGATTGTCTCGACGGAGCAAAAGGACGTGGAGAAGTACATCAAGCGCAATAGCGAGATGCAGGCAAAACTGCAGACAGAGCTGGAAAACTATCGCAGGCTCATGGACAGCGATGAAGAGAGAAGGCTTTTTACCGCGTTCACTGACGAGCTCAAACTCTACCAGGCCGAGGACCCGAAGATCAGCGAGCTGGCACTGGTGAACAAGGATACCGAGGCTGGTGAGCTGGTGCGTGCGGCATCCAGTACCCATTTCAACGCGGCTCTTAAGGCGCTGGACGAGCTGATGGCCGTGCAGGTAAAACAGACCATGTCGAAAACTTCGGCGATGGACTCCAGCAGCGCCAGTTCCCGGACGCGGGTCATGGCTGCCCTGGTTCTCTGCCTGGTTCTAGGCATAGCGATGGCTTGTGTCATAGCTCACCTTATGAGTACACCGTTGCGAGCCTTGGCCGGAAAAGCCGACCAGATAGCAAAGGGAGACTTGAACGTCGAAGTGGAGGAAACGTCACGGGACGAGATCGGCCACCTAAGCGGCGCCTTTGCCGCCATGACCCACAGCCTCAAAGAGATGATCGGACGCCTTACCGAAACGGCGCGGGGCCTTTCGGACGCCGCCGGTGTCATCACGGCAGGGGCGCAGCAGATTTCGGTCGGCACTGAGGAGGTCGCTGCCCAAGCGGCTACCGTGTCCGTGGCCAGCGAGCAGATGGCGGCAACTTCGGCCGACATCGCCCGCAACTGCCAACTCGCAGCCGGTAGCGCGAAAGAGGCAGCGGTGACGACGCAGGAAGGATTCCAGGTAGTGCAGCGCACCGTGGACGGGATCCGGCAGCGGGGGCTGGATGCTCGTGCCAACTCCAAAAACATTGAATCTCTCGCGGAGCGGTCGGACCAGATCGGCGCCATCGTCGCCACCATCGAGGATATCGCCGATCAGACCAACCTTCTGGCCTTGAACGCTGCCATCGAGGCTGCGCGTGCCGGCGAGCAGGGACGGGGATTCGCCGTCGTTGCCGATGAGGTCCGCGCCCTGGCGGAGAGGACCACGCGCGCCACCAAGGAGATCGGGGACATGATCAGGGCCATCCAGGGAGAGACCAAGTCGGCTATCGTGCTCATGGAAAACGGTGTGCGCGGAGCCGAGCAGGAGGCCGAGGCCGCGGCGCAACTGGAAGGGGCGTTGCAACTGATCCTGGCGCAGGTCGACGCGGTCAGCACGCAGGTAAGCCAGATCGCCACGGCTGCCGAAGAGCAGACGGCTACCACCGGTGAGATCAGCAGCAACATCCAGCAGATCACCCAAGTGGTCAACGAAACCTCCCGCAGTGCCGAGGAATCGGTAACGGCGGCTTCGGGATTGACACGACGGGCTGAGGAGCTTATCTCCTTGGTGCAGCGCTTCCGGATTTAATCGGCAGGAAACAGAAACAAAGGCCAGTCCGTTTGCGGACTGGCCTTTGTCTTTGGGGGGGCTGTTCAGGAAATAGGGATGCGGTGCCCTGTGCCGCGTTGCTGTCCCGGCTTGGGGAGCCGGATGGTGAGGACCCCGTGGGTGAGGTCTGCCTTGATCTTATCTTCCTCGACCGGGTAGGGGAGCAGCAGGCTACGGGAGAAGCTGCCGTAGCGACACTCGGAGAGGAATCCCCCCGAGCCACCTTTCCCTTCGCGCACCACTTTCTTCTCTCCCCTGATGGTGAGACGCCGGTCAACCAGTTCCACGCTGAAATCTTCCTTTTTCATACCCGGCACTTCGGCACGTACCACCAGTTCTTCGGCTGTTTCGTGCATGTCGACCAGCGGACCGCCACGCTGCATGAAAGCGGGGATCGTGTCGGCGCTAAGGGACTCCAGCGGTTGTTCATTCTTCCTGGCCGGCACCAGGTTGTTCAGCATGGTGCCTATCTTATCCTGTACATGCTCAAGGGCTTCACGCCACTTTTCAGGTACCAGGCTTGCCATCCCTCATTCACCTCCTGTGTAAAGTCCTCAGCTCACCTGCACCTCGATGCGACGCGGCTTGGCGATCTCAGCCTTCGGTATGCGCAGGGTGAGGATGCCGTTGGCAAAGTCCGCCTTGGCTTTGCTGTGGTCGAGGCTTTCGGGAATCGTGAACTGCCGGAAGTAGCTGCCCAGTTCAAATTCCCGGTACACCGCGTTGCCGGGGACGGAGTGGGCCGCGGGAGCGCTAATGGTGAGGACTCCCTTTTCCACGTTGACGTCGATGCTTTCCTTGGTTGCGCCCGGGAGGTCGGCAGTCACGAACAGGCCTTCCTCGGTTTCGATGATGTTCACTGCCGGGCGTATGAATCTTTCGTTCGACCTCGTCTCTTCACGGGCCTGGACGTTCATTTCGTCGTTTCTTTCGGTCAAGCTGTTGGGTGCCATAGCGACGACCTCCTTTCTTCAATGTTCTAGCTTATGAAAGCTTGATCTCGATCTTTTTCGGTTTGGCGTGTTCCGCCTTGGCCATGGTTATGGTCATGATGCCGTCCTTGCACTGCGCGGTGATCTTGTTGGCGTCGATGTCTACCGGAAGCTCTAGGGTGCGGCTAAACTTGCCAGAGCCGAGTTCGGTACGGTGCACGATCCCCTTTATTTCGGCAAAGGGTTTGCGCTCGCCGCTGATGGTGAGGGTGTTTCTCAGTACGGAGAGCTCAACATCCTTGGGATCGACCCCCGGCACCAGGGCTTCGACGTAGACGTTGCCCTCATCCTCGCTGAAGTTAACCATCGGGAACCGACGGCTGGTCACCGGCGAGAGGAACGTCGGCCCAAAGGGGCGGTTCATCCCGGCGCCGCGGAAAGCTTCGTCGATCTCCCTTCTCAGATTGTCCAGTTCTCTGAAAACATCCCAACTTGCCATGTGGATTACCTCCTTTTGGTGAGTCAATTTCTGAGCGTAAGATAATCATCGTTCTTGCCATGTCAAGGGGGGGCGTGTGGAGAAAAAAGGGGGATGTTACGGGTAGTTGAAACGGTTAAATATTTTAAAGGACGCAGAGGTGGACCATGCGTGTGGCCGGATGGAGGTGGCCGGATATACTTTTCCATCATGCCAAGGGGGTGGCGCATGCATTCGATCGGCAACGAGGCATTGCTTGAGCTGCGCAAGGTGGCGTTCCTGTGTTCCCGCAAGTTTCCCCAGGAGGCGGCGGAAAAAGCGTACCGCTGGGCCGACGCGCAGCGCCTGGCCGGCACCTGCGTGATCTCGGGGTATCACTCGCCCATCGAGAAAGAGGTGCTGTGCCGACTGTTGCAGGGAAACCAGCCTATCATCATCGCCCTGGCCCAGGGGCTCGGCAGGCTGGACCCGGCATGGGAGCGACACCTGGCGGCGGGACGCCTGCTGGTGATCTCGCGCTACGCCAAGAGCGTGAGCCATCCCTGCGAGTCGAAGTGCTATCAGCGCAACAAGATGATGATCGACCTTGCCGACAGCATTGTCATAGCGCACGCCTCCGCTGGAGGCAGCCTGGAACGGCTTTGCTCAGGCTACGATGCCAAGGTCGTCCTGCTGTGAAAGCACTGGTTCGGTAAATTCTAAAAATAAAAATATTGACAATGCGCGCTTGCTTCTCTATAAACGAAAACAACTTTCAAAACCAACCGCATCGTTGATCCAGTCAACCGCTTCAATCCCCGGTCAATCGAGTGTTTAGCCGGGGGAGCGTCGTTGGGGGAACACTCTCGATCCCACGCGTTCCTGTCAGTGTATTGCTGTGCTGATTGTCTGAAAGTGAATGTCATTGTATGTAAAATCAGGAGGGTTCCCTCCGGTACCACAGAGGCA
Organism: Geomonas agri; assembly: GCF_020179605.1. Classification (NCBI taxonomy): domain Bacteria; kingdom Pseudomonadati; phylum Thermodesulfobacteriota; class Desulfuromonadia; order Geobacterales; family Geobacteraceae; genus Geomonas; species Geomonas agri. The sequence continues at coordinate 239,972 of NZ_JAINZO010000002.1, read as the reverse complement.
TGTGTGAACCAAACAAAGCAGAAGGTGAAAGAGCAGTTTCACCTTTTCCTCTCCAAGCAAGGGCTCAAGGGGACGATGCAACGCAACCTGATCCTGGATGCGTTTCTCGACCTTGACCGCTCCACCCATATCGACGAGCTGTACCTGCTCCTGCGGAGCAAGCATCCCACTATCGGTCACGCCACCGTCTACCGCGCGCTGCGACTCTTTACCGCCGCCGGAGTAGCACGGGAAATCAACCTGGGCGACGGATTGACCCGCTATGAAGTCGCGCGGCTGGGAACGCGCCGCGATTACCTGGTGTGCACCGACTGCGGCGCCGTCACGGAGTTCGATAACAGCAGTGTCGAACAGCACCAGGCTGAAGTAGCCGGCAGTATGGGATTCAACATTCAATCGCTGAAGATCGAGTTGCGCGGCGTCTGCAACAGTTGCGTGGCACAACAAGGCTGACTTTTCACAACACCCCATTTCACAGACAAAGTTCGCGGCGCAACAGTGTCAGGCACACTCGGCGGCGCTCAAGGGAGTAGTCTTTTTTTTCTCCATTGGGTGAAATTGGTTTTCAGTTTTGATAGATGACGACAAGAGGATACAGGTACAGAAAGACCCATGTGCTGAAACAGCAAGTTACCGAAACTGGTGACAGCAGCTGGCGTACTGGCAGAAGAGAGAAAGAGGAGATTCTATGTTCAAAGCGAAGAAGATGACCGTGGCCGGCATGTTCCTGTTGGGGAACCTTTTCCTTACCTCGGGGGCGGCGTTCGCGCTGCATCCCGAACTGGTGGTGCCGGAGCAGGTCGAATGCAAGGTCAAGGCCTGTCAGGAGATCATGCGCCTGGGCAACAAGTACCAGGTGGAGGGGCTCTTCTCGAAGGAGTTCCAGGAAGGAAAGGCGCACTGCTCCCGCATGGACGTGGCGCTCGCGGTGCATCTTCTTACCGAGAAGATGGCGGAGAAGGTGGTCAAGGAAGGTAACCAGGCGGTGGCCAAGGAGGACCTGGTGCTCTTGAGCGACCTCAAGGAGGAACTGCGGGCCGAGATGCTCCTGGTGGGGACGAGGACCTTCCAGTCGCGCCACGAGGATCTCGGTACCAGGTTCACCGCCCTCACCAAGAACATCTCCCTCTCGGGCGGGATGGTGGGCGTCCTGCAGGGGACGAGCGGCAACAAGCCCAAGGACTCGACGGACGTGGTCGGACGTGCCGATCTGGTCTTCAACTTCAAGGTGGGTGACAACACCATTGCAGTCATCGACGTGGAGGCGACCGGCGGCGACGGTGTCGACGCCAAGGTGCCCTCCTTTTCCGGGCTGAACGGCGTGGCCGGCTCCACCGGGGACCGGGTCCGCTTTCGCGAGGCGTGGGTTGAGCACTCCGCACTGAACGACCGCCTGCTCTTTACCGCCGGCAAGGTCGATCTCTCCAACTACTTCGACAGCAACGCCGTCGCGGGCGACGAAAACAGCCAGTTCCTCTCCGGCGCCTTTGTCCATTCCGTGGTGCTTCCCTTCCCGGCCAACGGTCCGGGGGCGCGGATCCAGGCCAAGCTGGCGGAGCCGCTTGTCTTCGGTATCGGCTACGGCAGCGGCGACGCCGACAGCGCGGGAAGCTCGGACAGCGCCGATATCTTCAATCACGGCGTCGCCATCGCCGAGTTGGACTACAAACACAAGGCGGGCGAGCTGGAGGGTAACTACCGGATCTACGGTGCCTACGATGGCGCACCTGCTGACGGGGCCGGCAAGCTGGTCGCCAAAAACGCCTACAGCCTGGGCGTCAGCTTCGACCAGCAGGTCACCGACAAGCTGACCCTGTTCGCCCGCTACGGGCAGCGCGACAAGGGCGTCTACGCGGCAACGTGCGCCTGGAGTGCGGGCGGTCAGTACCAGGGACTCATCGCCGATCGCAAGGATGACGTCGTTGGCTTCGCCTACGGCCAGGTGAAGGCGGCCGGGACCGTGGCCGATGCCCAGGAAAAGGTGGCCGAGGTCTATTACAAGTACAAGGTGAGCGACCAGATCGAGATCTCGCCGGTGGCGCAGTACCTAGTCGACCCCGCCGGCCTGAGCGGCAACGACAACGTGCTGGCGCTCGCCCTGCGCGCGAAGATCAGCTTCTAGAGACGCGGAACAAGAAGGGCGGCGCCGAAGGCGCGGCATGGGACGGAAACAGGAAAAGGAGCACAGATGATACCTCTGGGACTTTTAAGCGCGGGAGAAAACGGCGAGATCGTCGAGATCGCGTTCGGCAGGGGGGAGGCGGGCTGCACCGGCAGCACCGAACAGGAAAAGAGCATGGTCCGGGTCGAGGAGATGGGGCTTCGCGTCGGCAAACACGTCGAGATGCTGACCAACGGCGGCAGCACCATCCTGCTCAGGGTGGACGAGGCGAGGATCGCCCTGGCCCGCCGCATGGCGATGAAAATCATGGTGAGGAGATAGTGTGATGAATCTGGCAAAGCTGAAACCGGGGCAGAAGGGGAAGATCACGTCGATCGGATCGATCGGTCCGCTGAAAAGGCGGCTCATGGACATGGGCGTGCTGGTAGGGGAGGACGTCAAGGTGCTCAAGGTGGCTCCCCTGGGCGATCCCATCGAGGTGAGTATCAAGAGCTACAACCTGTCGCTCAGAAAGAAGGAAGCCGAAGGTATCGCGGTGGAGGTGGCAGGATGAGCACGCAGCTGAAATACCGGGACGAGGAATTCGACGGCGAGGTCTCCGGCCAGGGCGCCCAGGCGCGCATCATCACGGTGGCGGTGGCCGGCAACCCGAACTCGGGCAAATCGACCCTGATCAACGCCATCGCCGGCACCAGGCTCCACGTGGGCAACTGGGCCGGGGTCACGGTGGAAAAGAAGGAAGCGCTCTTCGAGTTCGGCGGCAGGAAGATCCGGCTGGTGGACCTCCCCGGCACCTACTCGCTCTCCCCCTATTCGCAGGAGGAGATCGTGGCGCGCGATTACCTGGTGCACCAGCGCCCGGACCTGATCATCAACGTGGTCGACGCCACCAACCTGGAGCGCAACCTCTACCTCACCGTCCAGATCATGGAACTGGGCATCCCGGTGGTGATGGCGCTCAACATCTACGACGAGGCCCAGGAGAAAGGGTACCGGATCGATGACAAGGCGATCGAGCAGATGCTGGGTATCGCGGTGGTGCCCACCTCGGCTACCAAAAAAACCGGCCTGGACGAATTGCTGGCGACGGTGCTGCACGTGGCGGACACGCCGGAGCCGCGGGCTCCCAAAAAGCTCAACTACGGCGAAGACATCGAGGTCGCCTCCGACTACCTGGCCAAGGCCTTCAGTACCAGCTATCCCGCGCTGTTGCAGCGCTACCCGCAACGCTGGCTGCTCCTGAAGCTGATGGAACAGGACTGCCACGTGATGAAGGAGCTGAACCTGGACAACCTCGGCTTCCTGGACCAGGCACTGCACCACCTGAGGCGGGTCCACGGCGAGGACGTCGAGTCCATCATGGCCGACGCTCGCTACTCGCTCGCCTCCGGCCTGACCCGGGAAGTGCTGCACAAGCCCGAACTGCGCCAGACCGAGCTGACGGAGAAGATCGACAAGGTCGTGCTGAACCGCTTCCTGGGCATCCCGATCTTCATGGCGGCCATGTGGCTCTTGTTCAAGCTCACCTTCGACCTCTCCGCCCCCTTCGGCAAGTGGATCGGCGCCATGACCGACGGTCCCTTCAAACGCTGGGCCTCCGCCATCCTGACCCCGCTCGGGGCGCCGGACTGGACCGTGTCGCTGGTGAACGACGGGGTGATCGCCGGGGTGGGATCGGTGCTGGTCTTCGTGCCGGTCATCTTTGCCATGATGTTTTTCATCACCTTCCTGGAGGGGAGCGGCTACATGGCCCGCGCGGCCTTCGTAATGGACCGCACCATGCACGCCATCGGCCTGCACGGCAAGTCCTTCATCCCGATGCTGCTCGGTTTCGGCTGCAACGTCCCCGGCATCTACGCGACGCGCACGCTGGAGAACCCCAAGGACAAGGTGCTCACCGCGTTGCTGGTACCGCTCATGTCCTGCGGCGCGCGCCTGCCGGTATATGTGCTCTTCGTGGGCATCTTCTTCCCGAAGAACTCGAGCACCGTGATCTGGTCGCTGTACGTGATGGGGATCCTGCTCGCCGTAGGCATGGGGCTCGTCTTCAAGAGGACACTGTTCCGCGGCGAGGCGCCCATGTTCATCATGGAGCTCCCCCCTTACCGCATGCCGAGCCTGCACAGCCTCTGCGTGCACACCTGGGAGAAGGGGAAACACTTCCTGTTCAAGGCCGGTACCTACATCTTCGCCGTCTCGGTGCTGGTCTGGTTCCTGTTGAACCTCCCCTGGGGCGTCGAGCACAAGCGCGATTCCTACCTGGGGCAGGCCGGCGCCGCCATCGCGCCGGTGTTCCAGCCGGTGGGTTTCGGCAACTGGGAGGCCGCCTCCTCGCTGATCACCGGCGTCATCGCCAAGGAGATCGTGGTCGGGACCATGGGCGAGATCTACGCGCCCAAGAAGGACGAGAAGAAGGAAGTCCCGACAGTGCGGGAAGACCTGAAGGAAGTGGGCACCTCCTTCGGCGCGGCCTGCGTCACTGCGGTGAAAACTCTGCTCTACCTGCCCCAGGCCGAAGAGAAGGAGCAGGACCAGGGCGGCCTGAAGCTCGCCATCCAGGGAGCTTTCACCCCGCTTAGCGCTTATGCCTTCATGGCCTTCGTCCTGCTCTACATGCCGTGCATTGTCGCCATCGCGGCCATGCGGCAGGAGTTCGGCACCTGGAAATGGGCTGGCGTGGGCCTGATCTACCAGACGGCACTGGCGTGGACCGCAGCGCTCATCATCTACCAGGGGGGACGTCACCTGGGCTTGGGAGGTTGACAATGGGAGTCGCCGATGTGGTCATTGCCGGCGCTATCGTGGCCGGAGCCTGCTACATCCTGTACGCTACGCTGTGGAAGAAGAAGGGATGCTGCGGCTGCGAAGGGGGGAGTTGCTGCAAGAAGTAGTATGCCGAAACGACAAGGGCCGGGGATTTCCCCGGCCCTTTGCGGTTGACGATGGTTGGTTGATTCAGGCGTACACGGAGAATCCCTCTGGTGGGTTCACCGCCGTGGCTTGCTGGGCCAGGATGTTGGCCATCTGCATCTGGGCCGCGGCCGCGTTCTTCATCAGTGCCATGGAAGCCGTCTGCTGGGCGAGGGCAGCGGCGCCTGCTACCTGCATTGTTGCTATGGTGGTTACATCCATAACGTGTCCTCCTGCCGCCCACGTAGCTCGGGCGTTACACCTCTTTTCGGCAAGCGGAGCCAACTCTTGAGGGAAATTCCCTGCCGGTGGCAGGTCGTCTCCCTTTCTATACCTCGACCATGCTTTCCTTCAGCCTCGTTTCCACCCGGATCTCGCTGGTGAGAGTGCGATGCACCGGGCACTTCTCGGCAATCTCCAAAAGCTTCTGCCTCTGTTCCTGGTCCAGTGCGCCGATCAGTTCCAGTTCCCGCACGAACTGGTCCAGGCGACGGTCCTGGGAATCGCAATCCTGGCAGTCCTCGGCGTGGATCTTGTGATGGGACAGCCGCACCAGCGCCTCGACCAGCGGCCACCCCTTGCGCCGGGCGTACATCTGCACCGTCATGGTGGTGCAGGCCGCGAGGCCCGCCATCAGGAACTCGTACGGCGAGGGTCCCTCGTTGCTGCCGCCGTAGCTGATCGGCTCGTCCGCTGTAAGGTTGAAGCCGTTGGCGAAGATCTCGGTGCGGAAGCCTTCGGCCCCGGTGCGGGCGGTGACCCTGTTGTCGGCGGCCAGAAACTGCCGCTGTGCCACGGGCTCGGCCCCGACGCCGTCGAGATAGCGCATGGCCCAGGAGGCGATCACCTCGCCGGCATAGCGCGAGTCCGCCGCCTCGGAAAGCAGGTGGTCGGCGCTCCCCAGCGAGACGAAGCTCTTAGGGTGGTGGGCCGCCTGGAAGATCTGGGTCGCGTTGTCGATCTTCACAATGGTGTCTGCGGGAGAATGCAGCACCAGGAGCGCCCCCTGCAGATGGGCCAGTGTCTCGGTCGGTCGCTGTGCCGCCAGGTCGTCGAGCAGGCTTTTCCGGATGGTGAAGTCGCTGCCGCCGAGGTTGACGGTCGCTTCCCCCTGGCGCTCTGCCTCTTCGGCTGACTCTCCCAGCAGGCGGCGCAGGTGGGACGGGTTGTAGGGAGCCGCGATGGTGGCCACCGCCGTCGCCGAAGGTATCGCACCGGCGGCAACGAGCACCGCCGAGCCCCCCAGTGAATGCCCCACCAAAAGCCGCGGCGCCTCGTACTCGCGCTCCAGGAACTCCGCCGCTGCCACCAGGTCGCTCACCTGCGAAGAGAAGGTGGTCTCGGCGAAGTCCCCTTCGCTCTCGCCGAGTCCGGTGAAGTCGAAGCGAAGCACGGCGATGCGCCGGCTGCTCATGGCCCGCGTGATGTTGACCGCGGCCTTGATGTTCTTGGAGCAGGTGAAGCAGTGGGCGAAGATGGCGTAGGCGACCGGGCGCTCGTCGTCGGGAAGCTCCAGCCTTGCCGCCAGCCTAGTACCGTTGGCATTGGTAAAGGTGATTTTCTTCGTGTTCATGGTGCACTCCTGGACGGCCATACTGCCCGTAGTTCCTACTAGTTACTTTGACCGGTTCGAAAATCATAATAGCCGGCTGTATCGAGTCAATCCATTGTTACAAAAAATTTAACTGAGTTGCTTTCCCCGAAAATTCCATGCCGGCTGAAGTTCAAATATTGGGTTTCAAATCACAAAACGGTAACGGTTTCCCCCTTTTTTCTTCAAGAAGAATGAGTTATAAACGTAACCTCCATTTTTTTATTGTAATGCGATGCTGATCGGGAGTCGAATGATGTTTGCCATGTGGTCCATCAAGAAGAGAGTTGTCGTTTCCGTTGTCGCTTTGTGTGTCGCCAGTATCACCATCCTGGGGCTGTTCGCCTACCAGTACCAGATGCACCAGATGCGCGAAGGGCTGAAGGACGAAGCTGCCAACAGCGGCCGCCTGTTCGAGGCGATCCTGAAAGGGGACGCCGAGGGGTTGGCCCGCGCTCACGCCGGCCTGGATAAGCTCGACGTGCTGCTGGCGCCGTTTGCCGCCGGCAACAAGGATGCGCTGCTTGCCGCCGCCAAGCCCATCTTCAGCGAGATCAAGCAGAACAACAATATAACCCACATGTACTTCATCCAGCCCGACGGCAAGGTGCTGCTGCGGGCGCACAAGCCGGAGCAGGATGGGGATATCCTGAAGCGGGAAACGTTCCTGAAAGCGCAGGCCACCAAGCAGATGAGCTGGGGGCTGGAGATGGGGAAGAACTTCTTCTCCTTGCGCTGCGTGAAACCGGTCAGCTACCGGGGTAACGCCCTGGGGTACATGGAGGTGGCCGAGGAGATCGACCACGTCTTCCAGCAGATGAAGCAGATCACCGGCAACGACGTCTCCCTCTTTCTCACCGAGGAGTTCCTGAAGAGTAAGTCCACCGAGGTGAAGAGCGAGGCGGTGCATTCGTTCCGGATCCTCTACCCGACCCAGAAGGCGGTCGCTCTTGGGCTGGCCGCCAAGGTCGGCCCCGATATGGTCGAAGGGCTCAAGGAGCCCCGCATCGCCATCGTTTCCCTCAGCGGCGGCAAGTACCTGGTCGGTATCAGCCCGGTCAAGGACGCCTCGGGGGGGACCGTCGGCGTCATCTTCTCCCATAAGGAAATCAGCCCGCTGTTCATGACCATGTGGAAAGGGGTGGCGGCGCAGATGGCGATCTTCATCGCCATCCTCCTTGCCGCCATTACCATCCTGTACCTGTCGCTCAAACCGAGCCTCGATCTCTTCAACACCCTCAAGGAGCACATCGTCTCGGTCACCTCGACCTGGGGTCTCAATCGCCGGCTCGAAGTGGAAACCCAGGACGAAATCGGAGCCATGGCGACGGAGTTCAACGCCATGACCGACAAGCTCGCCCTTATGGTGCGCCAGGTAAGCCACTCCAGCAACGAGCTGGGCGCCGTTTCCGAGAACCTGATGCAGGTTTCCGGCACGGTGGTGTTGGCCGCCGAACAGCAGTCCACCTCGGTCAACGAGGCGTCCAGCGCCATGGCCCAGATCACCGCCTCAATTAAGGGGGTGGCACAGGCGGTGGAGGGGCTGTCGCAGTCGGCGTCCGAGAGCTCCTCGTCGGTGCTCGAGATGGCTGCCAGCGTCGAGGAAGTCGCGCTGAACGCCGAGGCACTGGCCCAGCAGGTGGACGAGGTCGGCTCCGCCATCATCGAGATGGCCGCCTCCATCAAGCAGGTGGGGAGAAACGCGGACCTGCTTCTCGAAGAAGCCAGCATCAACTCATCCTCCATTGTGCAGATGGACAGCTCGATCAAGGACGTGGAGAAGAACGCACTGAGTACGGTGCAGATTTCCGAGGTGGTCAAGCAGGATGCCGAGGTGGGCAAGAGCGCGGTCGAGTCGACCATCCTCGGTATCAGCGCCATCAAGGCTTCCTCGCGCATCACTTCGGAGGTTATTGCTACCCTTTCTCAGCGTGCCGGCGACATCGGCACCATCCTTTCGGTCATCGACGACGTGGCCGAGCAGACCAACCTGCTGGCGCTCAACGCCGCCATCATCGCGGCGCAGGCCGGCGAGCACGGCAAGGGCTTCGCGGTCGTGGCCGGCGAGATAAAGCAGCTTGCCGAGCGCACTAGCGCATCCACCAGGAAGATTTCCGAGGTCATCAACGGGGTTCTCGAGGAGACCGACCGGGCTGTCGGCGCCATCCGGCAGGCGGAGCAGAACATCGCCCAGGGGGAGGAACTGTCGAGGAAATCGGGCGAGGCGCTGGAGAAAATCGTCGCCGGCGTGCAGATGGCGACCGAGCAGGTCAACGGCATCGCCCGGGCCACGGCCGAGCAGGCGCGCGGTAGCCTGATGATCCGCGAGACCACCGACAAGGTGACCACCATGGTGCGCCAGATTGCGATCTCCACCCGCGAGCAGGGGGAGGGGAGCAGTCTTGTCCTGAACGCGGTGGAAAAGATGAAGATGCTCACCGAGCAGGTGAAGAGTTCCACCCGCGAGCAGAGCAACGTGGGCAATTTCATCGCTAACTCCACCGAGAACATCACCGAGATGATCCGCCGCATCCAGAGGGCGTGCGACGAGCAGAGCAGGGGCGCCGACCAGGTGCTGCCGGCGGTGGAGAGCATCAAGTCGGCAACCGAGAGCAACCTCGGTGCGGTCAAGGTCCTCGGCGAGAGTACCTCGGCCCTAGCCGACCAGATCGCCGTGCTGCAAAACGAGATTGACCGCTTCGACGTCTCGTCCTCCAAGGAGTAAGGATCCCACCGCCGAACCACAATCCCGTTTCCAACCGTAGGGGCGAATAATCATTCGCCCCTTTTTTGTCCCGCTGCCATCCAACTCCCATCCGACAGTGCTGATAAAACCCGGTATAATTCCTGTCGTTGTTTTTACTCAGGGTTCTACGGTACAAGAAAGGGCGGCTGGTATGTCTGCAAACGATGGCACCTTCACCGTCATGACCTACAACGTGCACCGGCTGACCGGCAATGACCGGCACACCTCGGCCGCGCGCATCGCGGAGGTGATCGAAACCTATCAGCCCGATATCGTGGCGCTCCAGGAGCTTCCCGGTGCGCGCTTTCGGCCCGAGATCGGGGGCGCCTGCCAGGACCTCGCCCACGAACTGGCCCTGGTGATGAGAAGGGACGTGCACTACCAGTTGGAGAGGGAACGCTGGGGCAACGTGGTCTTCAGCCGCTTTCCGATGCGGCTGGTCCGGGCAGGGGGGCTGCACCCGGAGAACCGCTACCGGACCATGGTGCCGCGCGGGGTGATGTGGGTGGAGATCGACCTGTACGGGCAGAAACTGCAGGTGGTGAACACTCACCTCGGGCTTACCCCCCAGGAGCGCAACTACCAGGCGAAGGTTCTGACCGGTGCCGAGTGGCTGGCCCATCCCGACTGCCGTCCCCCGATGGTGCTCTGCGGCGACTTCAACGCCCTCCCCAGCTGGAGCATCCACAAGCGCCTGAGGAACGCGCTGCAGGACGAGCAGGAGCGACTCAAATTCGGCCATACCCAGTTCACCTTTCCGAGCCAAATGCCCATCGTCCGCTTCGACCACATCTTCATCTCGCCGGACCTCGCGGTGGAAAGCGAAACGATCCCGCGCACCAAGCTGACCCAGGTCGCCTCGGACCACCTGCCGCTCATCGTAAAGCTGCGCCTGGCTTGCCCGGAGCAGGATGGGACGTCAGTGAAGTAGCACCGAAAGTTTCCAAAAGACCTAAAGTTCATGGCCGTCCCGGCCGAAGAGAGGGAAGGATTAAACACATGCCCCGCAGCGGGGAAACGGAGAGAAGCTATGAGCGAATACACGGAGATGCCGAACGATATGGAAGTGCAGGAAGTTATCATCGAGCGCGTGCTGCAGAACACGGGCTCTTTGCTGGAAATCTGCCTGGTGAAGCACGGCCGCCAGTACGAGGCGGCGATCTTCGTGGAGAAGAAGTACAAGCCGGGGCCGCCGCTGCCGCGCCCGCTGGAATCCCCCTCCGGCAACTTCAGCCACTGGATGGGGGTGCGTCCCAAGGTCGGCCTCTCCCAGGAGGAGGCGGACCAGATCTTCTACGAGGTGAACGGCCTGAACGCCCTGCACCGGATCCAGATGAAGGATGAATGGGGCCACCTGTTGGATACCGTCTAGTCGCCCCGCTTTCCACACATCGCGCCACCAATAAAAAAGGGCCGCTCCCATCGAGGGGGCGGCCCTTTTTTATTAGCCTGTGGTGCGTTGTCACCAAGAAAAGCGGGTGGGCGCAACCCCTCCCCCTCCGGGGGCGGGGACGCTTCGGCACTCCCGTCGGTTACATCTCGACCCGGGTCAAAACCCCCTGCAGCTTGCTGGCGGGGAGCTGGTTGAACTGGACGAAGTTCGGGCTCAGCTTCTTGATGGCGTTGAATACCTTCCAGATCGGGTTGTTGGTGGTGATGTCCTCGACGCCGTAGAAGATGACCTTCTCGTGGATGTTGTTCTTCTTCAGGAGCGTCTCGATGTCGATCACCTCCATGTAGCCGGCGAAGATTTCGAAGGAGTCCAGCCCGCTGCCCCTGTTCTCGGTCAGCTTGTAGGAGACCCCAAACGGCTCGTCGGTCCTGATGATGGAGATGAAGACGTTGCGCTCGTAGATGATGTTGCTGCGGATGATGCAGTGCACCACGTACGGGGGGACCACGGCCCACTCGCGGGTGAAGAACAGGCCGGTCCCGGGGATGGTGCGCTGCTTGGCGAAGATCTGCTCGTAGGACATGAGGAAGGTCTCCACGTCCAGCGGCTTGAGCGCCCGGTACAGTGCGCGCTGCCCCTTGGTCCAGAGCAGAATGGTCAGGAACGGGATGGAGGCGAGGATCAGCGACCAGTAGCCGCCATGCGGCAGCTTGTTCAGGTTGGCGATCAGGAACACGAAGTCGACCAGGGTGACGGCGATCGCAATGGGGACCTTCCACTTCTTGGTCGTGTTGGCGAAGATCATGGTCATCATGATGCCGGTGATGGCCATGCTGCCGGTAACGGCGAGGCCGTAGGCCGCGGCCAGATTCTCCGACTTCTTGAAGAGCAACATGATGAAGAGAACCAGCACCATCAGGGTCCAGTTCACCGAGCCGATGTAGATCTGCGATTTCAGGTGACTGGAGGTGTAGTCCACCTTCATGAGCGGCATGATCCTGGTGGTGATCCCCTGGTAGATGATGGAGAACACGCCACTGATCAGGGCCTGGGAGGCGATCACGGTAGCCAGGATGGTGAGCAGCAGGAAGGGTATGTACAGGACCTGGGACTGGCCGTGGATCATGGCGAACAGGGTGTTCTTGTCGTGCTGGTGCTCCAGCAGGTAGGCACCCTGGCCCAGGTAGTTGATCACCAGCGCTACGAACACGAAGTACCAGGCCCGAACGATGGGCTTTCGTCCCAGGTGCCCCATGTCGGCGTAGAGCGCCTCGCCCCCCGTGGCGCACAGGATCACCTCGGAGAGGACGAAGAACCCCGACATGCCGTTGTCGAGGAAGAACTTGATGGCGTACCAGGGTGACAGCGACTTGATCACCTCCGGGTGCGCAGAGATGGCGATCACCCCGGAGACGGTGAGGGCGGAGAACCAGAGCACCATCAGGGGGCCGAAGGCGCCCGCCACCTTGTCCGTTCCCTTGGACTGGAAAATGAAGAGGATCACGGCGATGGTGGCGGCGATGAGAATCACGCCCCCCTCAGACAGGTTGGCCGTGGCGGGGATTAGTTCCAGACCCTCGACCGCGGAGAGAATGGAAATTGCCGGCGTGATGACGCCGTCGCCCAATAAGAGCGAGACCCCGACGAAGGAAAGGAGACCGATGAACCCCAGGGCGCGCCCCCCCTTGAGCATGCGGACCAGGATCTCCTTCAAGACGATGGTGCCACCCTCACCCTTTCGCCCGAGGCTCATGGCGAGCCAGGCGTACTCTACGGTAACCAGGACGAACAGGGTCCACACGATCAGCGACAGGATGCCGTAGATGTTATCGGGGGTGGGCTTGGTGAGGGCAAAGATGACGGAAAGGGTATATATGGGGCTCGTGCCGATGTCGCCGAAAACCAGGCCCATCGATTTCACTACACCGCCCCAGTATGATTGTTCGTGTTTCTGCATGGAGCACGCCTCCGGTTGGTAACAGCGCGCAACTTATAGCACCGCTCTGCACCGGTGACAAGAAAAACCGCGCAAAGTTCCGGTGTATCTACATTTCCACCCGCGTCACCACCCCTTGCAGTTTGGCGGCGGGAAGCTTGTTGAACTGTACGAAGTTAGGGGTGACCTTCTTGATCAGGTCGAAGAGTCTCCAGACGGGGTTCTTGGTCTCGATGTCCTCGACGCCGTAGAAGATGACCTTCTCCTGAATGCCGTGTTCCTTCAACTGCTTCTCGATGTCCAGCACCTCCATGTAGCCGGCGCTGATCTGGAAGAACTCAAGCCCGGTCCCAACGTCCTTCTTGTGGCGGGCGATGTTGCCGAAGGGCTCATCAGTGCGCACGATGGAGATGAGCACGTTCCTCTCGTAGATGATGTTCGAGCGGATCATGCAGTGCACGATGTAGGGGGGGATCACGTCGAGCGCCTTGATGAAAAAGAGAGCGCTGCCCGGGATGTTCTTGGCCTTGGCGTAGATCTGCTCGTAGGAGAGCAGGAAAATGTCCAGGTCGAGCGGGCGCAGGGCGCGGTAGAGGTGGCGCTGGCCGTGGGTCCAGACCTGGATGGTGATGAAGGGGATGGAGGCCAGGATGATGGACCAGTAGGCGCCGTGTACGAACTTGGGGAAGGTCGAAGTGAAGTAGATCACGTCGATGACGGCGATGGCCGCTACAATTGGGACCTTCCACTTCTTCGTAGTTTTTGAGAATACCATGATCATCATGATGGCGGTGATGGTCATGGAGCCGGTGACCGCCATGCCGTAGGCCGCGGCGAGGTTGCCGGACTTCTGGAAGAAGAACATGACGAAGATGACTGCGCACATGAGGGTCCAGTTCACCGCGCCGATGTAGATCTGCGATTGCATGTGGGTCGAGGTGTAGTCGACCTTGAACAGTGGCATGAGGCGCGTGGTGATCCCCTGGTACACGATGGAGAAAACCCCGCTGATGATGGACTGCGACGCGATGATGGTGGCGAAGATGGTGAGGACCAGGAACGGGATGTACAGCAGCGACGACTGGCCCTGGATCATGGAGAACAGTATGTTCTTACTGTCGGGATTTTGCAGCAGGTGCGCTCCCTGCCCCAGGTAGTTCATGTAGAGCGCGGCGAAAACGAAGTACCAGGCGCGGATGATCGGCTTCTTGCCCAGGTGTCCCATGTCGGCGTAGAGGGCCTCGCCGCCGGTCGAGCACAGGATCACTTCGGAGAGGACAAAGTAGCCGGCGATGCCGTTTTCGCGGAAGAAGTTGATGGCGTGCACGGGGTTGATGGCACCCACGATCTCCGGGGTACCCGAAACGGAAACCAGGCCCGAGACGAAGAGAGAGCCGAAGTACAGGATCATGATGGGGCCGAAGATGCCGGTGATCTTGTCGGTGCCGCGCGACTGGACGAAGAAGAGGGTGATGGCGATGAGTGCGGCGATGCCGACCAGCACCCCCTGCCGTGTCGCCTCGAGCCCGGGGATGAACAGCAGGCCCTCGACCGCCGAGAGGATCGAGATGGCGGGGGTAATGACGCCGTCGCCCAAAAGGAGCGACACCCCCAGGAAGGAGAGAAATCCCGCGAACGCGAGCACGCGCCCCTGCCGGAAGAGCTTGATGATAATCTCCCGGAGCACGATCTCGCCCCCCTGACCCTTCTTGCCGAGGCTCATGGCGAGCCATGCGTACTCCGCCGTGACCAGAATGGTCATGGTCCAAAAGACCAGGCAGAGGATGCCGTACACGTTGGACACGGTGGGCTTGGTCATCGCGAATACGACGGTCAGGGTATAGATGGGGCTCGTGCCAATGTCCCCGAACACGAGGCCCAGTGCCTTGACAATACCGCCCCAGTAAGAAAGCTCGGTTTTTTGACTCATAAAACTCCAACGGGACAAGAAAAGACTGTCACAGGACGTAACTGATTAGACGCATTGAACGGTGCAGGGATTTATACACCATTGCCGTTGGATTTGTCACCTCCCCTTCGAAAAAACCTACACGCTGGCTGGGGGGGCAACAATGGCGTAAGGTGCGGAAATCCTTGTTTGCGCTTGACATTCCTCCCCATTGCTTGTAGCTTAAGTCGTTTCTCTCATGGCTTAAATAGACAGTGCGGAGGCCGTTTACATGGATTACAAAGATACTCTTAATCTCCCGATAACCAACTTCCCGATGAAGGGGAATCTTCCCCAGCGCGAGCCCGAAATGCTCAAGCAGTGGGCTGAGGTTGACATACACAGCAAGATCGAGGAGGCCGGCAAAGGCAAGCCGCGCTACGTGCTGCACGACGGCCCTCCCTACGCCAACGGTCATATCCATATCGGCCACGCGCTGAACAAGATCCTCAAGGACATCGTGCTGAAGAGCAAACGCATGGAAGGCTTCGCCGCCCCCTACGTGCCGGGTTGGGACTGCCACGGCCTCCCCATCGAACTGCAGGTGGAGAAGAACCTCGGCTCCAAGAAGCACGAGATCTCCAAGCTGGAGATGCGCAAACTCTGCCGCGAGTACGCCGCCAAGTTCGTCGCCATCCAGCGCGCCGAGTTCGAGCGCCTGGGCATTTTCGGCGACTGGAACGAACCGTACCTGACCATGAATGCGAGCTACGAGGGCGCCACCGCCCGCGAACTGGCCACCTTCGCCGAGAACGGCGGCCTCTACAAGGGGAAGAAGCCGGTACACTGGTGCTCCTCCTGCGGCACGGCGCTGGCCGAGGCCGAGGTCGAGTACGCGGACCACAAGTCCCCGTCCGTGTTCGTAAAGTTCCCGCTCAAAGAGGACCTGGGCGGCGCGGTGCCTGAGCTGGCCGGCAAGAAGCCGTCCATGGTCATCTGGACCACCACCCCCTGGACCCTCCCGGCGAACCTCGCCATCGCGCTGCACCCGGAGCTCGACTACGTGGCGCTCGCGCTGAACAGCGGCGACGTGGTCATCGTGGCCGACGGCCTCAAGGAGAGCTTCCTGAAGGAGATCGGCGCCGAGGGGACCGTGCTGACCAAGTTCCCGTCCAAGATCCTGGAGAAGAAGTTGGCCCGCCACCCGTTCTACGATCAGGATTCCATCATCCTCCTGGGCGAGCACGTCACCCTGGAAGCCGGCACCGGCTGCGTCCACACCGCGCCCGGCCACGGCCAGGAAGACTACGAGCTGGGCCTCGCCTCGGGACTCGATATCTACAACCCGGTCGACAACCGCGGCCGCTTCTACGAAAACATCGAGTTCTTCGGCGGCCAGTTCGTCTTCGACGCCAACAAGAACGTAATCGAGAAGCTGACCGAGGTCGGCGCGCTTTTGGGCTCCAAGGAGATTTCCCACTCCTACCCGCATTGCTGGCGCTGCAAGAAGCCGGTCATCTTCCGCGCCACCGAGCAGTGGTTCATCTCCATGGAGAAGAACGACCTGCGCGGCAAGGCACTCAGTGAGATCAACAACGTCAACTGGATCCCGAAGTGGGGCCGCGAGCGCATCTACGGCATGATCGAGAACCGTCCGGACTGGTGCGTGTCCCGCCAGCGCTCCTGGGGCGTGCCCATCGCGGCCTTCTACTGCAAGAGCTGCGGCCACGTCATGGCTGACGGCAAGATCATGCACCAGGTGGCCGACCTCTTCGCCGAGCACACCTCCGACATCTGGTACGACTGGGATGCCGCCAAGTTCCTGCCGGAAGGGACCACCTGCCCCTCCTGCGGCAAGAACGAGTTCGAGAAGGAAGGGGACATCCTCGACGTCTGGTTCGACTCCGGCACCTCGCACGCCGCCGTCCTCGAACTGCGCGACAACCTGGGTTCTCCGGCCGACATGTACCTGGAAGGAAGCGACCAGCACCGCGGCTGGTTCCACTCGTCGCTCTTGGCCAGCGTCGGCACCCGCGGCCGCGCCCCCTACAAGAACGTGCTCACCCACGGCTTCGTCATGGACGGCGCCGGCCGCAAGATGAGCAAGTCCGTGGGCAACGTGGTGGCGCCGGAAGACGTCATCAAGAAGTTCGGCGCCGACGTGCTCCGCCTCTGGGTCGCCGCGCAGGACTACCGCGACGACCTGCGCATCTCCCAGGAGATCCTGACCCGGCTCTCCGAGAGCTACCGCCGCATCAGGAACACCTGCCGCTACATCCTGGGCAACATCCACGACTTCAACCCGGACACCGACTGCGTCCCGTTCGAGCAGATGCCGGAGCTGGACCGTTGGGCCATGCACCAGCTCGAGCTTCTGAAGGAGAAGGTGCTCGCCTCCTACACCGACAGCGAGTTCCACATCCTGTACCACGCGGTGAACGGCTTCTGCACCGTCGAGATGAGCGCCTTCTACCTCGATATTCTCAAGGACCGCGTCTACACCTCGAAGAAGGATTCGCTGGCCAGGAGAAGCGGCCAGACCGTCATGTACAAGGTACTTGACGCCCTGGTGCGCATGGTGGCGCCGGTGCTCTCCTTCACCGCCGAGGAAGTCTGGGCCGAGATGCCCGGCACCCGCGAGTCGAGCGTGCACGTGGCGCTCTTCCCGGCGCTCACCCCCGAGGTCAAGGATGAGGCGCTGGCAGTGCGCTGGGAGAAGATCATCAAGATCCGCTCCGAGGTCTCCAAGGCGCTCGAACTTGCCCGCGTGAAGAAAGTGATCGGGCACTCCCTCGACGCCGCCGTCGCCATCAAGGCCTCCGGCGAGACCGAGGTGCTTCTGAAGGATTACGCGGATCAGCTCGCCGAGATCTTTATCGTTTCCAAGGCGGAGCTTGCCGGCGCAGTTTCCGGCGAGGTCTACGTTGCGGAAGGGGTGGAAGGACTCGAGGTGGGTGTCAGCGCGGCTCCGGGTGAGAAGTGCGAGCGCTGCTGGTGCTACAGCGAGAAGCTGGGCGAAGACGCCGGCCATCCGGGCATCTGCCCGAAATGCCTGGCCGCTGTGAAATAGGTAGCTAAATCTTTGATTGGATTACCCTCTCCCTATGGGAGAGGGTGCCCGCAGGGCGGGTGAGGGCGGTGCCATCGGCGATACCCTCACCCTGGCCCTCTCCCGGAGGGAGAGGGGACCTCGGGACCATCTTCTAAAGGACCCTATGAAACCGAAATACATCATCCTCGCAGCGGTCTCGGCGCTGGTGCTGGTCCTGGACCAGTGGAGCAAGGTCTACATCGACAAGAGCATGACCCTGCACAGCTCCTATCCCGTCATCGAGGGGTTCTTCAACATCACCTATCTGCGCAACAAGGGAGCCGCCTTCGGGATCTTGGCCTCTTCGAGCTACCGGCTTCCTTTCTTTCTGCTGGTTTCCAGCATCGCGGTCATCGTAATCCTGGTGGCGGTTGGCAAAATGCGGGACAACCAGACTTGGAACGTCGCCTCGTTGTCGCTGATCTTCTCCGGTGCGTTGGGCAACATGATCGACCGGGTGCGCCTGGGCGAGGTCATCGACTTCCTCGACGTGCATTGGAAAGGGCACCACTGGCCCGCTTTCAACATCGCCGACTCCGCCATCTGCGTCGGTGTCTTCATCCTCGCCGTCGACATGCTGCTCGAGGAGCGCCGGGACAAGAAGACCCCACCCACCTCGGACGCCAACTGACCCCTAGGGGACTGGCTCCGCCAGGTGCCTGTCCCCTTAGATCTTCGACCTTCCCCCTTTGCGAAAGGGGGGAAAGGTGCAGATCTCAACCTTCCTGCTGGCTCTCCTCCAACAACCTCGTGAACAACTCCCTGATCTCGTTGGGCAGGCGTCGTGCCTTCATCTCCGGGCTGACGCAGGCCAGTGTCACCTTCGCCTCCACCAGTAACTTGTCGTCTTCCTTCCTGACCACCTGCTGCGCCACCATGAATGAGCTGTTCTTCAGCGTCGCGATCTGGGTGCGCACCACCAGGAGGTCGTCCAACCGGGCCGGCGCCCGGAAGTTGGCCTCGATGGCCACCACCGGGAAGATGATCCCCATGTCGTGCATCTCGCGCACCGACAGGCCGTGCGTCCTGAGAAATTCCGTCCTGGCCCTTTCCATGTAGCTTATGTAGTTGGAGTGGTACACCACCCCGCCCGCATCGGTGTCTTCGTAGTAAATCCGTACTTCCATGTAGCCTCCTCAATAAAAAAGACCCCCGGAGGGGATCTGTCCATGTAGCCCTCTCCCCTGCCCCTCTCCCAGAGGGCGAGGGGACGGCCAGGATGCTCCTCCCCCCGGAGGGGGGAGGTTGGGAAGGGGGATTTTTGAGCGAAGCCGCTACCCGGCGTCGCCCAAGTCTTTTCCGCGCGGGGATTTCCCCCTCCCTAACCCTCCCCCTCCGGGGGAGGGGACTGTGCATCTGTGGCCGCCTGTTCGCTTGCCGCTTCGCCCCCAAGAATCCTGCCGTACACCTCACGCACCGCCTCGGTGACCCGCTCGTAATCAGCCATCAGCGCCTGTCCCGGGTTCTTCAGCATAGGGTCGTAGCCGAGCCTCCTGGCCAGCTTGTTCAGGTATTTGAGCGGCCCGCCCAGGTCGTTCATCGAGTAGTCGTGGATGATGCGCAGACGGTTCTCCAGGCGGCGCAGGAAACGGTACCCTTCGGCGAGTGACTGGAAATCGGGTTCGGTGATGATCCCCTGTATGCGCATGGCGTCCATCGCTGCCAGGGTGTTGCAACTGCGGATCTCGCGGTGCTCGCAGCCGTACTTCAGTTGCAGGAACTGGATGATGAACTCGACGTCGACCATGCCGCCGCGGCCGGTCTTGATGTTGTAGCTGCCGGTCGATTCCTTGGCCAGCTCGTTCTCCATGCGCATCCTGAGCCGGTGGATCTCCTTGCGCACGGAGTCGTCGGCGCTGGCGCCGTACACGGTCCCCTCGATGATCTTTTCCACCTTCTCCTTCAGTCGTGGATCGCCATAGGTGACCCGCGCCTTGGTGAGCGCCTGGCGCTCCCAGATCTGTGCTTCCGTGGCGTGGTAGGTCTCGAAGGCCTCGATGGAGGTGACAAGCGGGCCGGCGTTGCCGGAGGGGCGCAGCCGGGTGTCGATCTTGTAGGCGTACCCCTCACGGGTCTGGGTGGTCAGCACCAGGATGATCTTCTGCCCGAGTTTGGCGAAGTACTCGCGGTTGGTGATGCTCTTCTCGCCGTCGGTGAACCCCTGGCCGTCGTAGATGTAGATGACGTCCAGGTCGGAATGGTAGTTGAGCTCGAAGCCCCCCAGTTTGCCCATGGCGACGATGGCGAAGGCCGCCTGGTGCCTGCTGCCGTCCTCGTCGACCACCATGGGACGGCCGAACCGGGCCAATTCGCCCGTCGCTATGCAGCAGGCAGCGGCGAGGGTGACGTCGGCCAGGTCGGTCAACTGCTGCGCCACCTCGGGCTGCTTCATCTTGCCGTAGATGTCGTTCATACCGATGCGCAGGAACTCCTCGTGGCGGTAGCTGCGCATGGCGTCCAGCTCTTCTTCGAAGCAGTCGGCCTGGGTGATGAAATCGTCCAGCTCCTTGGCCATGGTCGCCCGTTCCTTCTGGAGGTAGGCATAGCCGTGCGTGGTCATGCTGTCCAACAGCTCCGGGTGCCCGATGAAGATCTTGGAGAGGAACTCGGACATGCCGAACATGGAGGTGAGGAGCTTCAGGATGTCGCGGTTCTCGGCCAAAAGGGCGTAGATCGAGGAACGGGTCCGCTGCGAGGAGAGGAAGCGCTCCAGGTTGGCCAGCGCCAGGTCGGGGTCGGGGCTGTGGAAGACCTCCTGCAAGAACAGCGGGGCGATCTTCTCCAGGGTGCGCCGTCCCTGTTCGGTAAGGTTCACCTTGGCTGGGCCGTCGCGCAGAACCAAGAGGTTCTCGTAGGCAGCATCGGGGTGTTCGAAATGGCGCTCCTCGAGCATGTCCTTGATGAGGTCGGGATCGGCGTTGTGGTCGAAGAAGAAGTGCACCTCGGGGAGCACCTCCTCCTTGATCTTCTCGTCACGGGACAGGAATAGATCGCCGTAGATGGCGGAGACGGCGCGGCGGTGCCCCTCGAGCGTTTCGCGGAAGCGCTGCAGACCGTCTTTCCTGAGATAGCCGCAGCGCCGGGCCAGCGCGTGCAGTTCCTCGTCCTTGCGCGGCAGGGCATGGGTCTGGCGCTCCTGCACTACCTGGATCCGGTGTTCGACGGTGCGCAAGAAGCGGTAGGCGTCGGAGAGGGCGGTGCAGTCGCCTTCCTTGATGAGGTGCGCCTGGTAGAGCGTCTGCAGGGCCTTCAACGAGTTGCGCTCGCGCAGCTGCGGGTTCTTGCCGGCGTAGACCAGCTGCAGCGCCTGGATGAAGAATTCGATCTCCCGGATGCCGCCGCGCCCGAGCTTGATATTGACCTCTCCCTCCTGGTTGCGGGCAAGAGAGGCATCGATCTTCTTCTTCATCGCCATCATGTCTTCGATCAGGTTGTAATCGAGGTAACGGCGGTAGATGAATGGAGTCAGTGCGGCAAGGATCCTTTCGCCCAGTTCGATGGAGCCGGCAACCGGGCGCGCTTTCATCATGGCGGCGCGTTCCCAGGACTGGCCCCAGGCCTCGTAGTAGACCTCGGCGGAGCGCATGGAGCTGGCGAGGTCCCCGGCCTTGCCGTCGGGCCTGAGCCCCATGTCGACGCGGAACACGAAGCCGTCCTCGGTGACCTGGGAGATGGCACGGCTCACCATCTCGGCCAGCTTCACGAAGAAAGCGTGCAGGGAGAGCTTGCTTTTGAACCCGCCGCGTCCGTCCGGGATGCCGATACTTTCCCCCTTGTCGGAAGAGTAGAAGTAGATCAGGTCGATGTCGGAGGAGAAGTTGAGCTCCCTGCCGCCGAACTTGCCCATGCCGATGATGGTGAATTCGGCAGTGACCGGGCCGTTCGGGGTCTGCTCCATTGGCGTGCCGTGCTCCTGCACCAGCTGGGCGAAGGCTGCCTCGTAGGCAATTTGCAGGGTGGCAGCGGCGAGCGAGGAGAGTTCACCGGTGACTTCTTCCAGGGGGGCGAGCCCGTTGAGGTCGCGTGCGGCGATGCGCAGCATCTCGGCGTACTTGAAGCGGCGCAGGTGGGAGAAGAGGTCGGCGTAGCTGGTTCCCTGCGGGATGCGATCGCGCAGGGCCTGCAGCATTTCTTCTTCACTGCGGCGCAGCATGATTTCGCGCTCGACGAAAAGGCGCTGCAGGTAGGATGGGTCGCGGCAGATGATGTTGGTTAGGAAGGGGGAGGAGCCGCAGATGTTCATCAACTGGGTGTTGAGGGCGCGGCGGGAGCAGATCTCCAGCAGGGCTTCGCGGGGGACCACGGTGCTGATGCGTTCAAAGCCGTTGAGCGCCATGTCCGGCAGCGGCGTGGAGAGTGCGGCGAGCGCCAGTTCGACCAAGCGCTCGCCGGGCAGCACCTCAGAGAGAAGTCTCAGGTTTTCGACCGTGCGCGCGCCGTAGCTGAAACCGACCTGTTCCAGCTGGTGGGACAGGTCGCCCTTGTCCGGCTCGGAGAGCGCGGAGAGCAGCAGCGCGGCCAGGTCGGCGAGGCGGCTCATAGCCCGACCAGTGCCTTAAGCTCCCTCTCGTAGTCACCGCGCACCACCCCTTTTTCGGTAATGATGCCGGTGATGTAGCGGGCGGGGGTGACGTCGAAGGCGGGGTTTCTCACCTTGACCCCTTCCGGTGCGATGCTGACGCCCTGCACCTTGGTGACCTCTTCGGAGTTGCGCTCCTCGATGGGGATCTGGTCGCCGTTGGCGAGCTTCAGGTCCAGGGTCGAGATCGGTGCGGCCACGTAGAACGGGATCCGGTTCTCCTTGGCCAGGACGGCGACTGAGTAGGTGCCGATCTTGTTGGCTGTGTCACCGTTGGCGGCGATGCGGTCGGCGCCGACCACGCAGAAGTCGATCTGCCCACTCTTCATGAGCCAGCCGGCCATGTTGTCGGAGATGAGGGTGACCGGGATCGAGTCCTTCATCAGCTCCCAGGCGGTGAGGCGTGCGCCCTGGAGCCAGGGGCGGGTTTCGTCGGCGAAGACCCGGATGTTTTTGCCCGCCTCGTGCGCGCCACGGATGACGCCCAGCGCGGTGCCGTAGCCGGCGGTGGCGAGGCCCCCCGCATTGCAGTGGGTCAGGATGGAGGCCCCCTCTTTGACCAAGGCGGCGCCGTGGCGGCCGATTTCCTTGCAGATGGCGAGGTCTTCGGCCTCGACGCTGATCGCCTCGGCTTTGAGGATTTCACGGATGGAGTGGAGGTCGAGTTCCTTGTGCTGCAGCGCGACGCGCTTCATGCGCTCCAGTCCCCAGAACAGGTTGACCGCGGTGGGGCGGGTGCGGCCGAGCACGTCGCAGACGTTCTCGAGCTGACGGTAGAAGGTGTCGAAGCTGTCCGCGATGATCTCGCGAGCGCCCAGCGCGACCCCCATGGCGGCGGCGATGCCGATGGCGGGAGCGCCCCGGACCACCATGCCGCGGATCGCCTCGGCGACCCCCTGGAAGTCCGTGTATTCGTTGTAGACTTCCTCGGCGGGGAGCCGGGTCTGGTCTATCATGATCACCTTGTTGTCGCGCCACTCTATGGTTCTGAAGGACATGTGGTACCTCGTTCCTTTACGTTGAAACCAAAAGCAATTAACAGGGATAAAAGGGATGAAGGGGATAAAGCAAATCGTTTGTTCTATCCCTTTTTATCCCCTTCATCCCTGTTAAACGCCTTTGTCTTTAGCCGTTAAGCTTTTTCAGCAGCAGCTCGTTGACCACGGCGGGGTTGGCCTTGCCCTTGGAAGCGCGCATCACCTGACCGACGAAGAAGCCGAAGACGGTTTCCTTGCCGCCACGGTACTGTTCGACCTGGGCCGGGTTGTTCTTGAGCACTTCGTCCACCATCGCTTCGATGGCGCCGGTGTCGGAAACCTGCACCAGCCCCTTCTCCTCGACGATCTTCTCCGGTGCCTTGCCGGTCTTGTACATCTCGTCGAAGACGGTCTTGGCGATCTTGCCGGAGATGGTCCCTTTCTCCATCAGCTTCAACAGGTCGGCCAAGAGTGCCGGCGTCACAGCGCAGTCGGTGATGGAGCGGTTGTTGTCTTCGTTGAGCGCACGGGAGACTTCGCCCATGACCCAGTTGGACACCGTCTTCGCCTGCGGGAACAGGGCGACGGTCTCCTCGTAGTAGGCAGCCAACTCGCGGCTGGACACCAGTACCTCGGCGTCGTACTCGGGCAGGCCCAGCTCTGCGACGTAGCGGGCGCGCTTAGCCTCCGGCAGTTCCGGCAGGGTGGCGCGCACGTCCTCGATCCACTGGTCCGGGATCAGCACCGGAACGAGGTCCGGGTCCGGGAAGTAGCGGTAGTCGTGGGCCTCTTCCTTGCCGCGCATGGAGCGGGTGGTGCCGGTGTTCGGGTCGAAGAGACGGGTTTCCTGGATCACCTTGCCGCCGTCGTCGAGGATCTCCGCCTGGCGCTCGATCTCGTACTCGATGGCCTGCTTGATGAACTTGAAGGAGTTGATGTTCTTCAGTTCAGCGCGGGTGCCGAAGACGGTCGAGCCGACCGGCATCAGTGAGACGTTGGCGTCGCAGCGGAAGCTCCCCTCCTCGAGGTTGCCGTCGCAGATGCCGAGGTACATGACGATCTGGTGCAGCTTCTTCAGGTAGGCAATGGCCTCGTCCGGCGAACGCATGTCCGGCTCGGAGACGATCTCGAGAAGCGGCGTGCAGGCGCGGTTCAGGTCGACGCAGGAATCGTCCACCCCGGGGATGTCGGCGTGCACCAGTTTGCCGGCGTCCTCCTCCATGTGGATGCGGGTGATGCCGATCCGCTTGGTTTCGCCGTCAACCTCGATGTCCAGGTGGCCGTGCTGGCAGATGGGAAGGTCGAATTGGCTGATCTGGTACCCCTTGGGGAGGTCCGGGTAGAAGTAGTTCTTGCGGGCGAACACGTTTCTCTGGGTGATGGAGCAGTTGGTGGCGAGGCCCGCGAGAATGGCGTTTTCCACCACCTGCTTGTTGAGGACCGGCAGTGCACCGGGGAAGCCGAGGCAGACCGGGCAGGTCTGGGAGTTCGGCTCCGCGCCGAAGCGGGTCGAGCAGCCGCAGAAGATCTTGGTGTTGGTGGTGAGCTGGGTGTGCACCTCAAGCCCGATGACAACCTGATATTTCATAGATAGCTCCGACGAGTTTTTTCTCGGTGATGCTTCCCCCCTCCCGGCCTCCCCCCTCCAGGGGGAGGAGTCGACCCTCGCCCAAACGGTGGGAGTTGACTCTACTCCCAAGGTGGGAGTTGCTGCTCCCTCCCCCGGAGGGGGAGGGCAGGGGAGGGGGCAAAGGTTACAGCGGCGCCTTCTTCAGATGCCACTGGGTCTCCCTCTCGAACGCGTAGGCGGTGGAGAGGACGGTCGCTTCGCCGAAGGGCTTGCCGATCAGCTGCAGCCCGATCGGGAGCCCCCCCGCGCTGAACCCGGCCGGGATGCTGATGCCGCAGGTGCCGGCCAGGTTCACCGGAATGGTGAAGATGTCGGATAGGTACATCTGCAGCGGGTCGGCTAGCTTCTCGCCGATCTTGAAGGGGGGCGTCGGCGCGATCGGGGTCAGCAGCACGTCCACTTCGTTGAAGGCATTCAGGAAGTCCTGCATGATCAGGGTCCTGACCTTCTGGGCCTTGACGTAGTAGGCGTCGTAGTAGCCGGAGGAGAGGGCGTAGGTGCCCAGCATGATCCTTCTCTTCACCTCGGACCCAAAGCCTTCGGCGCGGGTCTTGGCGAACATCTCCTTCAGGCCCCGGACATCCTCGGCGCGGTGGCCGAAACGGACGCCGTCGTAGCGGGCCAGGTTGGAGGAGGCTTCGGCGGTGGCGATCAGGTAGTAGGTGGCCACGGCGTACTCGGTGTGCGGCAGGCTCACCTCGCGCAGTTCGGCGCCCAGGCTCTTGTACAGGGCGATCGCCTCGTCCATGGCCCGCTTCACGTCCGGGTCGAGCCCCTCGATGAAGTACTGCTTGGGGAGACCGATCTTCAGCCCCTTGACGCCCGTGGCAAGGCCGGCAACGTAGTCGGGGACGGGGGTGTTGACCGAGGTGGAGTCTTTCGGGTCGTACCCGGCCACGGCACCCAGGAGGAGTGCTGCATCGGTGACGTCACGGGTGAGCGGGCCGACCTGGTCCAGCGACGAGGCGTAGGCGATCACGCCGTAGCGGGAAACCCTGCCGTAGGTCGGCTTGAGACCGACGCAGGAGCAGTGCGACGCGGGCTGGCGGATGGAGCCGCCAGTGTCGGTGCCCAAGGTCGCGGTCGCGGTGCGCGCAGCGATGGCGGCGGCCGAACCGCCGGAAGATCCGCCCGGGGTGCACTCGAGGTTCCAGGGGTTCTTCACCGGGCCGAAGTAGGAGGACTCGTTGGAGCTACCCATGGCAAACTCGTCTTGGTTCAGCTTGCCCACGATGACCGCGCCCTGCTCCTTGAGCTTGGCGACCGCGGTGCCGTCGTAGGGGGGGACGAAGTTTTCCAGGATGCGGGAGCCGCAGGTGGTACGGATGCCCTTGGTGATGAAGATGTCCTTCAGGCCGACGGGGATGCCGGTGAGGGGCGCGATGTCGCCGGCGGCGATGCGCTTGTCGGCGGCTTCCGCCTCGACCAGCGCCTGCTCGGGGGTGACGGTGATGTAGGCGTTCACCTGGCCGTCCACCGCCTCGATGCGCTCCAGCATGGCGCGGGTCGCCTCGACGGAGGAGACCTCCTTCGCCTTAAGCTTCTCGTGCAGCTCGTGTATGGTAAGGTCGAAAATTTCCATTGCAAAACACTCCTATTCTATGACCTTGGGCACCCTGAAAAAGCTTTCCGCGCGCAGCGGCGCGTTGGCGAGGGCCGCTTCCACGCCGATGGAATCGGCGGGCTGGTCGGGGCGGAAGGCGTTCTCCATCGGCACCGCGTGCGAGGTCGGTACAATCCCCTCGGTATCCAGTGCGTTCAGTTTCTCCACGTAGGCGAGGATGCCGTCCATCTGTCCGGTGAAGGTGTCCAGCTCGCTGTCGGAAAGTTCCAACCGCGCCAGCCTGGCTACGTGCTCCACCTCACTTCTCGTGATCTTCATACCTGCTCCAAATGCGCCCCTGGCGGGGCGTCGTGATGTTAAAAGATGTTCCCGGTTATTATCATGAAAGGGCTGAAAAGGCAACGGCACCTAGTCCGGAAGCACCAGCCCCGTTTCGGTGACGTTGGACGGGGCGCTCTCGACGGTCTGGCCGTCGACGGTGGCGACGCTGGTCACGGCGTAGTTGTAGGTGATCCCGAGGATGACGTCCTTGTCCTGGTAGGTGTTGCCGGTCAGCGGCGCCTTGTTGAGCGGGGCGAGCGGCAAAGGCTCACCCTTTTTGCTCCGGTACAGGTTGTATCCGGCCGCCACGCCCTGCTCCGGGGGGAGCCCCACGAAATTCAAGGTCACCTCGTTGGGCGAGCCCGCTGCCTCCAGTACCGGCGGGAGGGGAGGGGTGACCGCCGTGCGCCGCACCTTGTTGGAGTCCTTGCTCTGCGCGCCGCTCTTGGTGAATGAGCGCACCTTGTACTGGTAGGCCTGCCCCTTTCTCAGATCGAAGTCGTCGTAGATCCAGAGGCCGCCCACCTGGCGCACCGCTTTGGGGAGGTCGAGGTCGACCAGCGTCAGCTGCTTGTAGGCACTGGGGCATTCTTCGCAGTCCTGCGCCGGAGGGAGCACGTTGCGCCGGTAGAGCAGGAAGCCGGAAAGATCCTCCAGCTTGCCACCCTTTTCCAGCCTGCCCGGTCCGCTCCAGCTCACCTGGAATTCAGCCCCCTTTTGTGCCACGGCCAGCGAGCCGATCGGCGCCGGGACCAGCGCCTCGGGCGGGATCAGCTGCCCTTTCTTGGCGCAGCCGGAGCTGAGGGTAAGCGCGGCGGCCAGGAACAGGGCCGGCAGGAATCCGCGAACGGCCGTCATTACCGCCCTTCCTTGGCGCGGGCGATCTCGGCCTTGACACACTCGAGCGCGGTGCCGCCGGTCGCGCGGCGTGCGTTGACCGAAGCCTCCAGGGTGATGGAGCCGAAGATGTCATCCTCGATGCGCGGCGAGAAGATCTGCCACTCCGCCAGGGACAGTTCCGGGATGTCCATCTCGTTCTCGATGCAGTAGCGCACTGCCTTGCCGACGATTTCGTGGGCGTCGCGGAACGGGATCCCCTTTCTCACCAGGTAGTCGGCCACGTCGGTCGCGGTGGAGAAGCCGGCAGCGGCTG
Organism: Geomonas agri; assembly: GCF_020179605.1. Classification (NCBI taxonomy): domain Bacteria; kingdom Pseudomonadati; phylum Thermodesulfobacteriota; class Desulfuromonadia; order Geobacterales; family Geobacteraceae; genus Geomonas; species Geomonas agri. The sequence continues at coordinate 212,071 of NZ_JAINZO010000002.1, read as the reverse complement.
CGGTCTTCATGCGCGCCTCGTTCACCTTCATCTCGCGCACCATGTCCGCGAAGATCTTGAGCGACCCTTTGACGGTGTCGATGGTGTCGAACAGCGGCTCCTTGTCCTCCTGCATGTCCTTGTTGTAGGCCAGGGGGAGCGACTTCATCAGGGTGAGGAGCGCCATCAGGTTGCCGTAGACGCGGCCGGTCTTGCCGCGGACCAGCTCCGGGACGTCCGGGTTCTTCTTCTGCGGCATGATGGAGGAGCCGGTGCAGAAGGAGTCGGAGAGGTCGACGAACTTGAACTCGCTGGTGGACCAGAGGATCAGTTCCTCGGCGAAGCGGGACAGGTGCATCATCAGGATGGAGGATGCCGCGCAGAACTCGATGGCGAAGTCACGGTCGGAAACCGAGTCGAGCGAGTTCCTGGTCACCTCGGGGAAGTCGAGCAGTTCCGCCACGTACTCGCGGTCGATGGGGAAGGTGGTCCCGGCCAGCGCGCCGGCGCCCAGCGGCAGCACGTTGGTGCGCTTCAGGCAGTCTTCCATGCGCCCCTTGTCGCGCTTGAGCATCTCGTGGTAGGCCATCATGTGGTGCGAGAAGAGGATGGGCTGCGCGGTCTGCAGGTGGGTGAAGCCCGGCATCATGACGCCGAGGTTCTGCTCCGCCTGGTAGATGAGGGCGTCGATCAAAAGGTCGATGTAGGCGGAGATCTCCACCAGTTCGTCCCGGAGGTAGAGCCGGATGTCGAGCGCCACCTGGTCGTTACGGGAGCGGCCGGTGTGGAGCCTCTTGCCCGCGTCGCCAATCTTCTCGGAGAGGCGCGCCTCGATGTTCATGTGGATGTCTTCCAGGGAGACCGAGAAGTCGAACTCGCCTGCCTCGATCTTGTCCAGGATTTCCCTGAGGCCGTGCACGATCTCCTCTACGTCCTTAACCGGGATGATCCCCTGCTTGCCCAGCATGGTGGCGTGGGCGATGGACCCGCGGATGTCCTGGTGGTACAGGCGCTTGTCGAAGTTGATGGAGGCGGTGAACTCTTCTACGAACTTGTCGGTGGGCTGGGTGAAACGGCCACCCCACAGTTTGTCTTTGGACATGTCTTTCGATCTCCTGCTGCCGATTATTTTTAGAACTGCACTTCCTTTAAAAAACCTGCTCCTCACCGCCGCTCGCCTTGATCCAGCCGTCATCGGTCCAGCGCAGCACCGTGTGCACCTTCAACGGCACCCGCGAACTTCTCGGGTCGAGTTCGTGATAGAGCGGCAGGTTGAAGTAGAAAAGCCTGGTCCCGGTGCCGAACCTCAAGCGGCACACCGGCGCGCCGCCGAAGTCGTCGCTGGCGAACTCCCGTCCCTGGACCGGCGACATCTTGTGGCGTGCGCTGATGGCCACGAAGGAAACCCCGTAGCACCCCTCGCAGCGCACCCCCTCGATCTCGCTCTCGTCGGAGCAGTTGCCGAAGACAGTCACCGTCTCGCGCACCCCAGGGGTGTCCTCCAGGTACTCTCCGTAGAAGCCGGTCACCACGTCGCGGTAGGCGCGGTGCTCGGGCTTTGGGTTGCACTGGATCACGAACAGGGCGTCCAGCGACTGCCTCATGGTGAAGAAGAGCCGGTTGGAGTGATCGATGATCTGCTTGATGTTGGAGGAGTAGAGGTCCCGGTAGAGGTAATCAAGGCAGATGATCGTCATGAAATTGAAGCAGGCCGGCTCACCGCGGAACAGGTAGAAATGGCGACCGCGGTACAGGTCGTGGTCCTTGTCCAGGAACTCCTCGCCGCGGAAGGGGTGCGTCTTGGCCTCCAGGAAAACCCGCAGGCGACCGCTGCTTTCCTTGATGGCGATGCAGCACCAGTTGACCGGCATGCCGAGGATGTCGCCCGAATCGATGTCGCGTTCCACACCCTCCAGCGCTTCGGCGTTGTCATCCTGGAAGCGGGTCAAAAGGGCCCGGTACTGTTCCAGCCGGATCTGCTCCATGCCGAACATGGTCACCGTGTTGGGGCGGAAGCGCTCCGCAATCACGTCGAGCAGGTCGTCGAAGTGGGAGACCGGGACCGAGGTCTCCGGGAACATCAGGAAATGTAGCCGCTTCAGGTTGCCCGCGCCGTCGGCCACCAGATCCATGACGCTGCGTACCATGTGCCACTGCTCCTCCGGGTTGACCAGGGAGAACAGGTGGTCGCGGCGCTGCAGCCGGTTCGGGATCTGGGCGATGAGACAGTGCAGGTGATGACCCAGAGGGAAATCGAGCTGGACATGTTTCTCGACGATCTTGACCATGGGCGGGGACCCCAATTGACGATGGACAATGCACAATTGACAATGAACAGCGGACTGCAAATCGCTAATTTAACGCAAAGACGCGGAGGCGCTAAGACACCAGGAAAAAACTGAAAGGCAACTCACCGGTTTTACCTTGCGGCTTTGCGTCTTTGCGTTAACAAAGGCTTTTCAGGTACCACCCGTAAAGATCTTACTGAGGATAAAGCGGGCGCCGGCCGGTATCTTGTAGGTCGCCAACTCGGCCGGCTCGACCCAGCGGGCCTCGGCCACTTCGTCCTTGTTATGGTTCACGTCGCAGTAAAGCGGCGTGCAGCGGTAGTAGATGATGATGAAGTGGTAGTTGTCCTCACCCGGCGTCACGTGCTCGAAGACGTCGATGAGGTCGCCCACTTCCACCTCGAGGCCCACTTCTTCCCAGACCTCGCGCTTGAGCGCCGCCACGATCGGTTCACCGAGGTCGATCTTGCCACCCGGCATCACCCACTCCCCCTGGAAGGGAGGGATGTTCCTCTTGGTGAGGAGCACCCGGCCATCGCTGTCGATGATGACCGCAACCACCGAGGTGACTATGTGGCTGGCCTTGAAATCGTTTTGCTCCATATAAGCGGATAGGGGCACGAAAGCCTCGTGCCCCTATGACCCTCCTTTACTGCCAGCTCAACTACTTGTTCTTGTTGGCCATCATCAGGGAACGGATCCTGAGCCTCAGCGAGTTCAGCTTGATGAAGCCCTCGGCGTCCGCCTGGTTGTAGACCTGGTCCTTCTCGAAGGTCGCGAAGTCGAGGTTGAACAGGGAGTCGCTCTCGGACTTGCGGCCCACGGTGCGCACGTGCCCTTTGTAGAGCTTGAGGCGGGCGACGCCGTTGACGGTCTTCTGGGAGTCGTCGATCAGGCACTGCATCATCTCGCGCTCCGGGGAGAACCAGTAGCCGTTGTAGATCATCTCGGCGTAGCGCGGGATCAGGGAGTCACGCAGGTGCATGACTTCGCGGTCGATGGTGATCTGCTCGACCGCCATGTGGGCTTCGCGCAGGATGGTGCCGCCCGGGGTCTCGTAGACTCCACGGGACTTCATGCCGACCGAGCGGTTCTCGAGGAGGTCGACGCGGCCGATGCCGTGCTCGCCGCCGATGGTGTTCAGGTGCGCCAGCAACTGCGCCGGGGTCATGCGCACGCCGTCGACGGCAACCGCGTTACCCTTCTCGAACTCGATCTCGACGTACTGCGGCTTGTTCGGTGCCTTCTCCGGAGCCTTGGTGAGCACGAACATGTTCTCGGGCGGCTCGAGCCAGGTATCCTCCAGGATGCCCCCTTCGAAGGAGATGTGCAGCAGGTTGCGGTCGGAAGACCAGGGGCGCTTCTTGGTGATCGGGATCGGGATGTCGTTGCGCTTGGCGTAGTTGATCAGCGCCTGGCGCGAGTTCAGCTTCCACTCCCTCCACGGTGCGACCACGGTGATGGCCGGGTTGAAGTGGTAGTAGGCCAGCTCGAAGCGGACCTGGTCGTTGCCCTTGCCGGTGGCGCCGTGGGAGACGGCGTCGCAGCCCTCGATCTTGGCAATTTCCATCTGGCGCTTGGCGATCAGCGGGCGCGCGATGGAGGTGCCCAGCAGGTAGGAGCCCTCGTAGATCGCGTTGGCGCGGAACATCGGGTATACGAAGTCGCGCACGAATTCTTCGCGCAGGTCGTCGATGTACACCTTGTCGGCGCCAGTCTTGAATGCCTTCTCGCGTACCGGCTCGAGCTCGTCGCCCTGGCCCAGGTCTGCGGAGAACGTCACCACCTCACAGCCGTACTCGTTTTTGAGCCACTTGAGGATGATGGAGGTGTCAAGCCCGCCCGAGTAGGCGAGGACGATCTTTTTCACTTCTTTCTTTGCCATGGGTTCTCCTTTGGTCGTTGATCGCTCTGACCGTCCCGTACGGGGCGGCCGGTCGGATTATTTCATCAGTGTGGCCATGATGGCCTTCTGCACGTGCAGGCGGTTCTCCGCTTCGTCCCAGACCACCGAGTTGGGGCCTTCGATGACGCCGTCGCTGATCTCCTCGCCGCGGTGCGCCGGGAGGCAGTGCAGCACGAGGGCGTCCTTCTTGGCCAGGGCGAGCAGCTGCTCGTCCAGCTGATAGCCGGCGAAGGCCTTCTCGCGGATCTTCTGCTCCTCTTCCTGTCCCATGCTGGCCCAGACGTCGGTGTTCAAGACGTCGGCGTCCTTGGCGGCTTCTTTCGGGTCGCGGGTGATCACGATCTTGGAGGAGCCGTTCGCCTTGGCCCATGCCATAACCTGCGGGTTGGGGTCGTACCCTTCCGGGCAGGCGAGAGTCAGGTCGAAGCCGAAGATGGCGGCGGCCTCGATCCAGGAATTGGCCATGTTGTTGCCGTCGCCGATCCAGGCGAACTTGAGCCCGTCGTAGCTACCCTTGTGCTCGATCACGGTGAACACGTCGGCCATGATCTGGCAGGGGTGGTGCAGGTCGGTGAGGCCGTTGATGACCGGGATGGAGGCGTACTTGGCGAACTCTTCCACGGTCTCCTGGGCGAAGGTGCGGATCATGACGCCGTCGCAGTAGCGCGCCATGACGCGGGCGGTGTCCTTGATCGGCTCGCCGCGGCCCATCTGGGAGTCCTTGCTGGAGATGAAGAGCGGGTGCCCCCCCAGCTGGTACATGCCGACCTCGAATGAGATCCTGGTGCGGGTCGAGGATTTCTCGAAGATCATGGCCAGCGACTTGCCCTTGAGGAGGTGGTGCTCCTCGCGGTTCTTGGTCTTCGCTTTCAGGTCCTTGCACAGGGCAAACATGGCGTCCAGTTCGGCCTTGGTGAACTGGCTCAGTGCCAGGAAGTCTTTTTTCATATCGCTGGTTCTCGCTTCTCTTTTTTTAGATGGCCGACAGGCGGCGTTACAGCTCTATGTCCACTCACTCCCTCTCCCTCTGGGAGAGGGTTGGGGTGAGGGAGCTTCTTGTTTTTGTGCTATCACAGTCGGGGGCAACACCCTCACCCCCAGCCCCTCTCCCGAAGGACGAGGGGATCGATCGGCGCCTCACTTACAGTTCGGCCAGAATCTCCGACAAGGTGGCGATCATCTCGTCCACCTCTTTCTTCCCGACGATGAGGGGCGGGACGAAACGGAGCACCTTCTCCTGGGCGCAGTTCAGCAACAGCCCGCGGGAGAGGGCGGTCTTGACGATGTCGCCGCCGGGGATGGCCAGCTCCACCCCGATCATGAGGCCGATGCCGCGCACCTCGGTGATCAGGCTCGGGAACTTCTTGCCCAAAGCCTCGAGTTCGCCCATCAGGTACTCGCCGATCTCCTCGGTGTGGTTCAGGATCCCTTCTTCCTGGATGGCGCGTACCGTCGCCACTGCCGCAGCGGTCACCAGCGGGTTGCCGCCGAAGGTGGAGCCGTGGGTGCCCGGGGTGAAGGATTCTGCCAGTTTGTCGGTGGCGAGCATGGTGCCGATCGGCGCACCGCCGGCCAGCGCCTTGGCGAGTGTCATGATGTCCGGGGTGATGCCGAAGTGCTCATGGGCGAACATCTTGCCGGTGCGCCCCATCCCCACCTGGACTTCGTCGAAAATGAGGATCAGGTTGTTCTCGTCGCAGATCTTGCGCACTTCCTGGAAGTAGGAAGCATCGGGAACTACCACGCCACCTTCGCCCTGGATCGGTTCCAGCATTACGGCGCAGGTGCCTGGTCCGATGGCATCCCTGAGTGCCTGGGCGTCATTGAAGGGGATGTGGCGGAAGCCATGCAGGAGCGGATCGAAGAATTTCTGCACCTTCTCCTGGCCGGTGGCCGAGACCGTGGCCATGGTGCGGCCGTGGAACGAGGAGATGGCGGTGATGATTTCGTAGCGGTCGAGCCCGAACTTCTCGCGGCTGTACTTCCTGGCCAGCTTGATGGCCGCCTCGTTCGCCTCGGCGCCCGAGTTGCAGAAGAAGGCCTTGTTGGCGAAGGAGAGGTTGCACAGAAGTTCAGCCAGCTCGATCTGGGTCGGGATGTGGTAGTAGTTCGAGCAGTGGATCAGTTCCGCCGCCTGCTTGGCCAGCGCCGCGATAACTTTCGGGTGGCAGTGTCCCAGGTTGTTGACAGCGACCCCGGCCAGGAAGTCGAGGTAGCGCTTGCCGTCCGCGTCCCAGAGGTAGCACCCCTCGCCCTTCACCGGCACCAGCGGGTACCGGCCGTACGTCTTCATGATGTATTTGTCAGCCTTTTCTATCCAGGCAGATGAATTCATAACTAAACTCCTTAAAAACGGGACCAGGGGCTTGGGACCAAGGGCTAGCAAAGGCGAAGACCGCTGGTTTTACCAGTCTCTAGTCTCCAGCCCCTAGCCTCTGCCTTTACGCCTGTATCTCTGTCCCTATCCCGACGTTTGTGAAGATCTCCAGAAGGATGGCGTGCTCGATCCGGCCGTCCACGATGTGCGCTTTCTTCACGCCTGCGGCGAGCGCGTCGGTGCAGCAGGTCACTTTCGGGATCATGCCGCCGGTGACGGTGCCGTTGTCGATCAACGCGGGGACGTCGGCGAGCGGGATGCTGGAAAGAAGCTCCCCTTGCTTGTCCTTCACACCGGAGACGTCGGTAAGCAGGATCAGCTTCTCGGCGCCCAGCGCGGCGGCGACCTTGCCGGCTACCACGTCCGCGTTGATGTTGTAACTCTGCCCGTCACGCCCCACGCCTACCGGCGCGATCACCGGGATGAAGCCACCCTTTTCCAATGCCTGCAGAATGGCGGGGTTCACTTCGACGACGTCGCCCACGAAGCCGATGTCGACCATCTCGACCCCGCCGTCCTCTCGTCGGATTTCCTGGAGCAGCTTTTCGCAGAGCAAGAGACTTCCGTCCTTGCCGGAAAGACCGGCGGCGCGGCCGCCATGCTGGTTGATGTAGCCGACCACCTCGCGGTTCACCTGGCCGGTCAGCACCATCTCGACCACGCCCATGGTCTCCGCGTCGGTGACGCGCATCCCTTTGACAAACTCTGACACTATGCCGTAGCGCTTCAGTGTCTCGTTGATCTGGGGACCGCCACCGTGCACTACCACGGTATTGATGCCTATGTACTTGAGCAGGATGATGTCGAGGGCAAAAGACTTTCTCAGCTTCTCTTCTGCCATGGCGTGCCCGCCGTACTTGATGACGATGGTCTTCCCCGAGAAGCGTCTGATATAGGGAAGGGCCTCCATGAGAGTGCTGGCTTTTTCTATGAGATGCTGCATAAGTGCCTCTTATAGCGTTAATTAGGGCATAGAAAGACGTAATATAGCAGATAGGGGGAAATAATCAACTTCAAAGAGGGGCGAAGCCCAGAGTTATCAGGGGCTTTGGCTGGCTTTGTTGGGGAGTGTGATGACGACGCGGGTGCCGACGTTTTCCTCGCTATCGATGCTGACGGTGCCGCCGTGCATCCGGATGAACTCGCGCACGTAGAACAGGCCGAGTCCGAAACCGCGCACCTGACCGGTGTGCTCCGCGTCGACCTGGTAGAACTTCTCGAACAGCTTGGGGAGCTGTTCGGTCGGGATGCCGATGCCGTTGTCCTGCACGGTGATCTCGCACTGGTCCTCGAGGTTGCGCAGCGTGACACAGACCACACCAGTTTCCTTGGAGAATTTGATGGCGTTGTCGATCACCTGGCGCACGGCGAAGCTCACCTTGTCGCGGTCCAGCATAAGTGCCGGAACGGTGTCCTGGGTGATGTGGGCGGTGACGCCGGGACGGTCTGCGACCTCCCGGGCTTCCTGCAGAAGCTTGGGCAGCAGCAGGTTGAGGGTGCAGGGCTCCAGGTGCAGCCCGACGCCGCTGTCCATGACCGAGGAGAAGGTGAGCAGGTCGGTGACCAGGTTGCCCAGGTAGCACGCCTCGTTGTAGATCAGCTTGATGTGTTCCTTGGTCCCCGCGTCGGACGGATCGATGATGCCGGAGGCGAGGTTCTGCAGGAACAGTGAAATGGAGGTGATGGGGGTGCGGAACTTGTGGGAGATGAGCGACAGGAATACGGTCTTGAAGCGGTCGAGGTTCCTGAGGTTGGCGATCTCGTCCTTAAGTGCTTTTTTGACGAGCGCCTTGCTGATGGCGCTCTTCAACTGCAGCAGGTTGAGCGGCTTGGTGATGAAGTCGTCTGCGTCGGCTTTCAGGGCCTTGAGGATCAGGTCCTTGTCGGCGAAGCCGGTCATGATGATGACCACCATGGTCGGCTCGCGTTCTTTGAGTTTTTTCAGCAGCTCGATGCCGTCCATGCGGGGCATCATGACGTCGGTGAGGATGACGTCGACGCCGCCGCGCAGGAAGATCTCGTACGCCTCCTGGCCGTCCCCCGCCTCGACGATGTGGTAGTCGTTGAGCACCCGCTTGCACAGGTCGCGGATCACCCCTTCATCGTCGACGATGAGGATGGTTTTCTTGTCCCTGTCCTGCAGGAGTTCCTGGGTGTGATTGGCGGTCAGTTCGAGCATCGGCATGTCCCGGTTGTGCTGAAATATCTGCCTGTTGCAAGTGGGGCTAACTTCTTCCCTTCCCTGACCCTCCCCCCGGGAGGGGAAGGGTGGGAGTGGGGAATCCTGTATGTTTCTACGAGCAGCTACCCTATGATGCGGTACACCGCCTCGAGCGCCTCGGCGAGGTTCTCCGGCTTGGTGCCGCCTGCCTGGGCCAGTTCGGGCTTGCCACCGCCGTTGCCGCCCACGATGGGAGCGATGGCCTTGATGATGTCGCCCGCCTTCCAGCGCGAGGTGAGGTCGGATGTGACCGCCACCAGCAGGTTCGCCTTGGCGGCGTCGCCTGCGCCCAGCACGATGATGCCGGAACCGATGCGCTCCTTGAGCGTGTCGGAGAGCTCGCGCAGCCCCTTGGCATCGCCGTCAACCTTGACCGCCAGGATCTTGATGCCGTTTTGCTCGCGCACCTGCTGGATCAGGTCGGCGGACTTGGAGGCGTTCATCTTCGCCTGCAGCGCGTCGAGTTCCTTCTGCAGCTCGCGCTGGCCGGCCAGGAGCTTCTCTACGCGGTCGAGGGTGCTGACCCCTTCTGCCTTCAAAAGGGTCGCGATGCTTCTCTGCTCGTCTTCCATCTGGTGCACCACGGCCAGCGCGCCGTGCCCGGTCTGGGCCTCGATGCGCCTCACGCCGGCGGCGATACCCGCCTCGGAGATGATCTTGAAGAGGCCGATCTCGCCTGCGCCGTGCACGTGGGTGCCGCCGCACAGTTCGGAGGAGACGTCGCCCACGCGCACCACGCGCACCACGTCGCCGTACTTCTCGCCGAAGAGCGCGGTCGCGCCTGCGGCCAGGGCCTCGGCAGCCGGCATCTCGCGGGCGTCGACACTGTCGTTGGCCATGATGTGGCCGTTGACCAGGACCTCGACCCTGCGGATTTCCTCGGCGGTCATCGGGCTGAAGTGGGTGAAGTCGAAGCGCAGACGGTCCGGGGTGACCAGGGAGCCTGCCTGCTTGACGTGGTCGCCCAGCACCTCGCGCAGCGCCGCTTGCAACAGGTGGGTCGCGGTGTGGTTTCTCGCGGTCGCAGAGCGGTTGGCCGAGGCAACCTTCAGGTCCACGGCCTCGCCGTTACGGATGTTGCCGGACACCACCTTGCCGCGGTGCACGATCAGGTCGGTGAAGGGGCGGCTGGTGCTTTCCACTTCGACATGCGCGGCGCCGGTGGAGATGGTGCCGGTGTCGCCCGCCTGGCCGCCGGACTCGCCGTAGAAGGGGGTCTTGGCGGTGACGATTTCGACCTCGTCCCCGGCGTTGGCCTCTTCGACCAGCACGCCTCCCTTGACGATAGCGCTCACGGTGGAGTAGGCGGTCTGCTCGGCGTAGCCCACGAAGTCGCTAGTGATGCCGGAGCCGTGCAGTTCCTTGTAGATGGCGGCAAGGCCCTGCTCGCCGGAGCCTTTCCAGTTTTCCCTCGCCTTGACGCGCTGTTTCTCCATGCACAGGGCGAAGCCGTCCTCGTCAAGGGTGAGCCCTTCCGCCTCGACGATATCGGCGGTGAGGTCGACCGGGAAGCCGAAGGTGTCGTAGAGCTTGAAGATCACTTCGCCGGAGAGCACGGTGTCACCCTTGGCTTTCAGGGCTGCAGTCTCCTCGTTGAGGATGGCGAGGCCGCGGTCGAGAGTCTCGATGAAGCGCTCCTCCTCCGCCTTGATCACCTTCTTCACGTAGTGCTCGCGCTCGAGCAGTTCCGGGTAGGCATCGCCCATCATCATGTTGACAGCGTCGACCACCTTGTAGAGCATCGGCTCGGACACGCCCAGCATCTTGGCGTGGCGCGCGGCGCGGCGCATGATGCGCCTGAGCACGTAGCCGCGTCCCTCGTTGGAGGGGAGCACGCCGTCGCAGATCAGGAAGGTGGTGGCGCGGGAGTGGTCGGCGATGACGCGCATGGAGACGTCGTCCTTCTCGTCGGCGCGGTACTTCTTGCCGCAGATCCCCTCGATGTGGCGAATGATCCCCTGGATCAGGTCGGTGTCGTAGTTAGAGGTGACCCCCTGCATGACGGCGGAGATGCGCTCGAGGCCCATGCCGGTGTCGACGGAGGGTTTCGGGAGCGGGGTCAAGGTGCCGTCCTTGTCGCGGTTGAACTGCATGAAGACGTTGTTCCAGATCTCCATGTAGCGATCGCAGTCGCAGCCGACGGCGCAGTCAGGGGAGCCGCAGCCGGTGCCGGGGCCGTTGTCCCAGAAGATCTCGGAGCAGGGGCCGCAGGGGCCGGTATCGCCCATGGCCCAGAAGTTGTCCTTCTCGCCGAAGCGGTAGATGCGCTCGCGCGGTACCCCTTCCTGGGTGTGCCAGATGTCGGCGGCTTCGTCGTCGTCGTTGTACACGGTGACGTAGAGGCGGTCCTTTGAGAGGCCGAGTTCGACGGTGAGGAATTCCCAGGCGAAGGCGATCGCTTCTTTCTTGAAGTAGTCGCCGAAAGAGAAGTTGCCCAGCATCTCGAAGAAGGTGTGGTGGCGCGCGGTGCGGCCGACGTTTTCGAGGTCGTTGTGCTTGCCGCCAGCGCGGACGCATTTCTGCGAGGAGACGGCCCGGTTGTAATCGCGCTTCTCAAGGCCGAGGAACACGTCCTTGAACTGGTTCATACCTGCGTTGGTGAACAGCAGGGTGGGATCGTTCTTCGGGATGAGGTTCGAGCTCTCCACCAGGGTGTGGCCCTTTTTCTGAAAGAAGTTGAAGAACTGCGCCCGGATCTCTTTGCCTGTCATAAAAAAACCTCAGTAAATGGAATATCTAAACCTAAAACGGTTGTGCGTTGTGGGGGCTCCCTCTCCCGGAGGGCGAGGGTATGACCTTCTAATCCTCGTGTGCCTTCAACTCCCTGAAGATGGCGCCCAGCGAGAACCCCTTCCTCTGCAGGTAGCCGACGATGCGCCGCTTCTCCTTGTCGGAAGCCGTGGCAGCGTCGAAGCCGGGGTAGCGGCGCTCCATCACCTGCGCCAGGAGCTCCGCCTCGCTGTACTCCTGGGCCAACTCGTCCAGTACCTGGCTCACGATCGAACTGGCCACGCCGCGCCGGGACAGCTCCAGCTTCAGCCTCGGTCCGACTCCCTTACCGTTTCTGAGCGCTGAAGAAGCGAAGCTGCGGGCGAAGCGCAGGTCGTCGAGATAGCCAAGCTCCTTCATCCGTCCGACCGCCGCCTCGATGTCGCTTTCCTCGTATCCCTTGCCGGAAAGCTTCTTCCTCAGTTCCCCTTCAGAGTGGTCGCGCAGGGTGAGCACCCGCAGACTGCACTCTAGGGCGGTCCCGCGCTGCACCTAGTACTTCTCGATAACCAGGTCCGCCCCGCCTTCCTGGGCTGGCGCTTCCGGTTCCTCGGTGAAGTTGTCCCAGCTGGAATCCGATGTTGAGGAGATGCCGGAAACCTTGAGTGCGAAGTCGTCGGGGTTGCTGGATTGGCGCAGGGCCTCTTCGTAGGTGATCAGCTTCCTGCCCAGAAGCTGCATGAGCGACTGGTCGAAGGTCTGCATCCCGTAGGTGGTGTGCCCCTGGGCGATGGCCTCCGGGATCTGCTTGGTCTTTTCCTTGTCGTCGATGCAGTCCCTGATGCGCGCGGTGCCGATCATGACTTCGACCGCAGGAACGCGCCCCTTGCCATCGATGCGCGGCACCAGACGCTGCGAAACGACCCCTCTCAGGATGCCGGCCAGCTGCATTCTGACCTGCCTCTGATGGAACGGGGGGAAGACGGAGATCACCCTGTTCACGGTTTCGGCGGCGTCCAGGGTGTGCAGGGTGGAAAGGACCAGGTGACCGGTCTCCGCGGCGGTGAGGGCGGTCTCGATGGTCTCGTAGTCGCGCATCTCGCCTACCAGGATGACGTCCGGGTCCTGGCGCAGCGCCGAGGTGAGCGCCTTGCCGAAAGTGAGCGTGTCGAAGCCCACCTCGCGCTGGCTGATCAGGCTCTTCTTGTCCTTGTGCAGGTACTCGACAGGGTCCTCGATGGTGATGATGTTGCAGGTCCTGTGTTCGTTGATGTAGTCGATGAGGGAGGCCAGCGTCGTGGACTTGCCGGAACCGGTGGTGCCGGTGACCAGGATCAGGCCGCGCTGCTCCAGCGCCAGTTTTTTGAGGACCGGCGGCAGGTTCAGCGTCTCCAGGGTCGGGATGGCGATCGGGATGGTGCGCAGCACCATGGCGACCGTCCCGCGCTGGGCGAAGGCGTTGACGCGGAAGCGCCCGAGACCCGGGACACCGTAGGAGAGGTCGACCTCGTAGTTTTCCTCGAAGATCCGTTTCTGGCGGTCGTTCATGATGGAGAAGGCCATGTTCCTGACCGCTTCGCTGGAGAGCCGTTCCGCGTTGGGAATGGCGCGCAGGGAGCCGTCGATCCTGACGATGGGGGGGAGCCCCGCCTTCAGGTGGATATCCGACCCCTTCGCCTTCATGGCTATGCCGAGGATCTCGTTAAGTTGCATGGTTTAGGCTGCGCCGGATGCTTGGGCGTCTTGTTCTGGAGCGGTGAGTTTAGCCCTGATCTCTTCGGTGATCTCCGGGTGCTCCTTGAGGAACAGCCGGGAGTTCTCGCGGCCTTGCCCGATGCGCTCCTTGCCGTAGGAGAACCAGGCGCCGCTCTTCTCGACCACGTTGCGCTCGACGGCCAGGTCGAGGACGTCCCCTTCCTTGGAGATCCCTTCGCCGTAGAGGATGTCGAACTCCACTTCCTTGAACGGGGGCGCCACCTTGTTCTTGACCACCTTGACGCGGGTCCGGGAGCCGATCATGTCGTTGCCCTGCTTGAGCGCCGCGATCTTGCGGATATCCATGCGCACCGAGGCGTAGAACTTGAGCGCGTTGCCGCCGGTGGTGGTCTCGGGGTTGCCGAACATGACGCCGATCTTCATCCTGATCTGGTTGATGAAGATGACGCAGCAGTTGCTCTTGGAGATGATGCCGGTCAGTTTCCTGAGTGCCTGGGACATCAGGCGTGCCTGCAGGCCCATGTGCGAATCGCCCATGTCGCCCTCGATCTCGGCTTTCGGGACCAGGGCGGCGACGGAGTCGACTACGAGGACGTCGATGGCGCCGGAGCGCACCAGGGTTTCCGCGATCTCGAGCGCCTGCTCGCCGGTGTCCGGCTGGGAGACCAGCAGGTCGTCGGTCTTGACGCCCAGCTTCCTGGCGTAGCCGATATCGAGGGCGTGCTCGGCGTCGACGAAGGCGGCGATGCCGCCCAGTTTCTGGGCTTCGGCGATCACGTGCAGGGCGAGGGTGGTTTTACCGGAGGATTCCGGTCCGAAGATCTCGATGACGCGGCCGCGGGGTACGCCCCCCACGCCAAGCGCCAAGTCCAGCGACAGGGAGCCGGTCGGGATGGCCGCCACGTCCGGCAGTGCCTCCTCGTTGCCCAGCCTCATGATGGCCCCTTTGCCGAACTGTTTCTCGATCTGGCTCATGGCCAGGTCGAGGGCTTTTTCCGCTTTTTCCTTATCGAGCATCGTTTTATATCTCCTTAGCCTTGTCAGGCGCTATTTTTGGGTCTGGTTCCGGAACCAATCACACATAACACAAAAACCGTTCAAGGTTCAACGTTCAATGTTCGTAAAAGGGCTGTCTGCTTAATAATCTCTGGCGCTACTGCCCCCGCGCCACGTCCTCTGGTCGGAATGAGCATCGAACGTTGAACGGGTTTTAGAACAGTGCGGGTTGGATCAGTTCCTGCTCGAGCGGCAACACCAGGAAGAAGGAGCTTCCCTCGCAGCTCTCCACCCATACCATGCCGCCATGGGCTTCGACCATTCCCTTGACGATGGCGAGCCCCAGTCCGGCACCCTTGCCCTGTCGCCTACCGCTGGAGTGGTGCCTGATCTCGCCCACTTCGTAGAAGATCTCGAAGATGCCCTGCTGTTCCTGCAGCGGGATGCCGATGCCGCAGTCGCGCACCTCCACTTCCAGGTAGCAGCGCTCACCGCAGCGCCTGAGGAACTCGGGGTTGAAACGCATCAGCGTGTGCGCGCGCTGGTGCAGGTCCTCCTGCTGCACCACCCGGCCGTGGACCACGATCTCGCCCCCCTCGGGGCTAAAGCGAATGGCGTTCAAGAGGAGCTCGTAGAAGACCCGCTCGAGGTAGCCGCAGTCCCCCTGGAAGAAGGGGAGGTGGTCCAGGTCGCGCAGCGTCACCACCTGGCCCCGCTCCTCGAACAGGGGCTGGAGCTGGTCCAGGAGATTTTCCAGGAGCATCCTCAGGTGGATGGCAGAGGTCTCCAGCCCTTCGCGGCGTGACTCCAGCCGGATCAGCTTCAGCAGGTCGGCGACCAGGGCTTTCAGCCTGAGCCCGCCGTCGCGCACCATCTCGAGGACCCGGCAGGCGTCCTCCTGAGAACTCCACCCCTGCTGCAGCAGGTGGTCCACGCCGGAGATGATGCTGGTAAGCGGGGTGTTGAACTCGTGGGAGACCATGCCCAGGAACTGGTTCTTCATGCGGTCCAGCCGGATCTGCTCCACGTGCGCACGCTCCACCAGGGCCAGGTTCTGCTTCAGCCTGGTTTCGGAAACGGAGAGGCTGTGACTGCTCTTCTCCAGGAGACGGTGCGAGCGGAGCAACTCCTCGCTCTTCCAGGTGAGCTCGGTGAAGAGCCTGATCTGTTCGATGATGTTGCCCATCTGCTTGCCGACCGTCTCCAGGAAACGCAATTCCTCGAGGGTGTAGCGGTAGGACTCGCGGTGGATGAGGTGAATTACACCGAGCAGGCGCTCCTGGGAGTTGACGGGGATGGAGGTGAGGCTCCCCCACCCTTCGCCGGCGTCGCCCAGGGGGACCACGCATACATCGTGGAAGCCGTCGGGGTTGCTCAGGGTTGTCCCCAGCACCTGTACCAGTTCGGGGGAGGCGTGTTTCGAGGCGCACAGGGTAGGGGAGGAAGTATCGGGGGTGGAGAGATGAAGGGTGCCGCTTTCCGCGCGGAACAGCTCCATCAGCTGGAGCAGGGTCCCTTCCTGCACCGTCTTCAGGTCTTTGCCGAGGTTCATGCTGGTCAGCATGTTGTTCAGGATGGAGAGCTCGCGGTTTCTCTGCCAGATCTCCCGCTCGGTGCGGTGCTTCTCGGTAATGTCGCGCAGCAGGCAGTGGGCCACCTGCTCATCCCCGAGGTCGATGAGC
The DNA here is from genome assembly GCF_020179605.1 of Geomonas agri. Lineage (NCBI taxonomy): Bacteria > Pseudomonadati > Thermodesulfobacteriota > Desulfuromonadia > Geobacterales > Geobacteraceae > Geomonas > Geomonas agri. The sequence continues at coordinate 196,197 of NZ_JAINZO010000002.1, read as the reverse complement.
CGCGCGTTGATTTCGCCCAGGAATGAAGAGCCGTCCTTGCGCTTGAGCTGCACCTCGTCCCAGTCGGCCTCGCCGTTGCGCACCAGCTGGTACAGGAACGAGCGCAGCCGCTCGTGCTCGCAGGGGGCGATCAGGTCGCGCACCACCATGGTGGATAGCTCGTCCTTGGTGAAGCCGAACAACTCCCGCCCCAGCCGGTTTTCCTCCTCGAGGACCGCCGTTTCCACGTTGAAGATGAAGATGGCGTTACCCGCCCCTTCCAGCAGGCTCTTGTAGCGCCGGGCACTCTTGGCGGCCTCCTGCTGCATGCCGTCGATCTCGCGGCGCAGGCCGTCCACCACCTTCGCCTCGCGCTGCTTGAAGAGCGCCACGAAGCACAAGAGCACCGCCGCCAGCGACACCGAGACGCCGAAGTGCAGCAGTCCGGGCAGCGGCGTGTACTGCTCGATAAGAAGGAGCAGCAGTTCGCAGGCGACTATGAGTAACAGCGGCGCGAAGTGCAAGGTCGTTTTCCCTGTACCGGCATTTAAGTAATGGCCCCGTCAGTCGGGGACCGCTGCTCCGTTGTGGGTGAGGAGGTATTCGCGCAACCAGTTGAGCGCAGTAAAGCAGGTGATGGAGCGGACCCGGGTCCGATCTCCCTGGAAATTGCAGCGTTCGACCCGGCAGGAGGCTGCGTCGGCCAGCGCGACGTACACCGTGCCCACCGGCTTTTCCGGGGTGCCCCCGTCCGGTCCGGCGATGCCGGTGACCGACAGGGCCAGGTCGCTTCCGGCGGCCTTGCGGGCACCCTCGGCCATGGCGCGGGCGACCTCGGCGCTGACCGCCCCGTGCCGCTCGATCAGTTCGGGGGGGACGGCGATCATCCTGCTCTTGGCGGCGTTACTGTAGGTAACGTTCCCTTCCAGGAAGTAGGCGGAGCTGCCGGCCACGGCGGTGATGCGCGCGGCGATCATGCCACCGGTGCAGGACTCGGCCAGCGCCAGGGTGAGGCCGCGTTCCCGGAACAGGCGCGCCAGCACGTCGTCCATGGTCTCGTCGTCCTCGGCGAAGAGGTACTGTGCCAGCCGGTTTCTCACCTCCGCGGCCGCTGCCTCGAGGAGTTGAGCGTCTTTGTTTGCCGCACGCAGGATCACGTGGATCTCGGGGTACTTGACGCAGTAAGCGAGCTGCACGGGGGCGTCCGCCGGGAAAGCGCCTCCCAGGCGCTCGGCGATCGCCGCCTCGGGGATGCCGAACACTTTCAGGGTGATGCGCCGCCACGGCGCCGGGAGCCGCTTGGCGAGCTCCGGTAGCACCGTGTCCGCCAGCATCCGCTCCATCTCGTACGGGACTCCGGGGAGGAAGAAGAGATCCGCCGCGCCGATGGTGACCACGAAGCCGCAGGCGGTTCCCAGCGGGTTGGGGATGAGCCGGGATCCTGCCGGGAAAAGCGCCTGGCGCCGGTTGGACGGGTGCAGCGGCCTCGCGATCCTCTTTTCAAACTCGGCCAGGTGGTCGAGCGCCGTCTGCGACAACTCCAGCTCGACTCCCGCCGCCCGTGCCGCACCCTGCGCCGTGTAGTCGTCGGGGGTGGGGCCGAGCCCACCGGTGACGATGACCGCGTCGCTGGCCGCTGCCAGTTCGGTAAGGGCCTGTGCGATCGCCTCCTCGTCGTCCGGAACCGTGAGGTGCCGAAAGACGCGGCCGCCGCAGTCGTAGATCCGCCCCGCGATGTGGCTCGCGTTGGTGTCGGTCACCTCGCCGGTGAGCAGCTCGTCCCCTATGGAAAGGATGGCGACTCTCACAAAAACCTCAGCGCCAGGTGGGTGGCGGCGCAGGCGTAGACGCCGGCGGCGATATCGTCCAGCACTACGCCGTAGCCGTTTTTCAGCGAGCGGTCGAACCAGCGTGCCGGCTGCGGTTTCAGGATGTCGAAGATCCGGAACATGATGAAGCCAACGAGGATCCCCTGCCAGGACGCCGGGACCGCGGTCATGGTCACCAGGTAGCCGGCCACCTCGTCGATGACGATCTTGCCCGAGTCGTGCTCGCCCCAGAGCTCCTCGCCGAAACCCGCGCTCCAGCAGGCGAACAGCGTGAAGGCGACCGTGGTGAGGAGGTAGAGCCACAGCGGCATCTCCGAGAGGAGCAGGAAGAACGGGATGGCGCCGAGAGTTCCGACCGTTCCGGAGGCAAAGGGGGAAAAGCCGGTGCCAAACCAGGTCGCGGCAATGATGACGAATGTTTTCATCCCTGGCAGCACTCCCTTGCCACCGTCCGGTACACCTCGACCAGCGGCATCCTCTTTGCCAGGGCGATCTCGCGGCAGGAGTCGTACTCCGGCGTCACCCGTCCGTTGCCCAGCACCTTGACCCGAACCTCGCCCAGCGAGGTCACCCGCGTCTCGCAGCAGCGGGGGAGGGTGATCCGCCCGGCCGGGTAGTAGCGCAGGCCGATGGCACTCGATTCCGCCAGGATGAGGTCGGAGAGCTTTTGCAGGTCACCCGGGTTGGCGATGACGGTGAGCCGGGTGCCGGGGCGGTTCTTCTTCATCTGCAGCGGCGAGAAGGAGACGTCGAGCGCCCCCGCCTCCATGAGCCGTTCCATGAGGAAGCCGAAGATCTCGGCGGGCATGTCGTCGATGTGAGTCTCGAGGACCAGCACCTCCTGGGCTTCTTTTGCCTCGGTGCTCTCTCCAAGCACCAGCCGGAGCAGGTTGGGGAGTTCCGGGAAGTCCTTTTCGCCGGCGCCGTAACCGGTTGCCGCGACGGTCATCACCGGGGTAGGGCCAAAGCTGTCGGCAAGCGCCGCGACGATGGCCGCGCCGGTCGGGGTGACCCGTTCGCCCGGGCCGATGTCGGGACCGAGCGGGATCCCCTCCATCAGTTTGGCGGTGGCGGGCGCCGGAACGGGAAGCAGGCCGTGCGCCGTTTTGACGAAGCCGTGGCCGTAGGGAAGGCCCGAGGCGCAGACCTTTTCGATGCCCAGGTAGTCGAGGCCGATGGCGGTGCCGACGATGTCGACGATGGAGTCGACGGCGCCCACCTCGTGGAAGTGGACCCGCTCCAGCGGCACGCCGTGCACGGTCGCCTCGGCCTGCGCCAGCTTCAGGAAGATGCGCTGGGAGAGTTCCTTGACCCGCGGTTTGAGGTCCGACTTCTCGATCATCGCCGAGATGCCGGAGTAGTGGCGGTGCGGCTGGTCCTCCTCGGTGAGGGTGACCTTGAAGGAGGTGCCGGCGACGCCGTGGCGGTCGACCTTGCGGCTCTCCAGCGTGTAGCCGCACAGCGGCAGCGAGGAAAGTTCCTGTTGCAGCGTCTCCAGCGGGAGCCCGAGTTCGATCAGGGCGGCCACGGTCATGTCACCTGCGATCCCGGCGAAACAATCGAAATACAGTACCTTCATCCGTGAATCCTGTTCATGAGGCTCGCCGCGTAGGCCGCCCCGAAACCGTTGTCTATGTTGACCACCGTTACCCCGGCGGCGCAGGAATTGAGCATGCCCAAGAGGGCTGCCACACCGCCGAAGGAGGCGCCGTAGCCCACAGAGGTCGGCACCGCAATGACCGGCTTGTCCACCAACCCGCCCACGACGGAAGGGAGCGCCCCCTCCATTCCGGCCACGACGATGATCACCGACGCTTCCGCGAGCGTTCCGCGCCGCGCCAGCAGGCGGTGCAGGCCGGCCACACCCACGTCGTAGACCTTCTCCACCTCGTTGCCCATCATCTGCGCGGTCAGCACCGCCTCGGCCGCTACCGGGATATCGGAGGTGCCGGCGCAGACCACGAGCACCTTGCCCCGGCCGCGCAATTCGACCGGATGCTGTTCGATGGTGAGAGCGCGGGCGTCGGCGTGGTAGACGGCCTGCGGGAAAAACTCCAGGAGTTTTGTCCCCTTGGCGCGGTTCACCCGCGTCGCCAGGACGTTGCCTCCCTTCTCCATGAGCGCGGTGATGATGGTACGCATCTGGGCCACGCTCTTGCCCTGCCCGAAGATGACTTCCGGGAAACCCTGGCGCAGGGTGCGGTGGTGGTCGACCGTGGCGCAGCCGACGTCCTCGAAGGGGAGGTGCTTCAATTTCTCCAGTGCCTGGGCGACGTCGAGCGTCCCCTCACTCACTTCCTGGAGAACTTTTTCAATTACCTTGTTTTGCATGAATAAGAAGCTGCCTCCGGAGGTTGGAAAATGCGATTAAGGCTAACATACAAACCTCGTATTCGCTGCTAAAAAATGCTTTTTTTGGCAGGAGCCGGGAAATTTCTGAGAGACGGATGCGGCTGTTATGTCAATGTGCCGCAACGTTGCGGAGTAGAAAGGAAAAGCCTCCGGGTGAGAATGATTGATTGGGTACCATGGAGTCACGACGATTTTGCCGCCAGAATTAGACGGCGCTATCACGTTCCCCCCTTTGCGAAGGGGGGACAGGGGGGATTTGCTCTTTGCTGGCACACTCCAAAAATCTCTTCCAGAACCGCTGTCGTTTCCAACAATACCTGCCGATCGTCGAACCTTAGCACCATCAGTCCATGTTGCAGCAGAAACAGATCGCGTGCCGCATCACGTTTACTATGCTCCCTTTGCAAGTGCTGGCTGCCATCCACCTCAATCACCAGCAGTGCCGCAGCACAATAGAAGTCAACGACATAGGGACCAACCGGTTTCTGTCGGTTGAAGTGGAGTCCAAGGAGTTGTTTGCCCCGCAGATGAGACCACAGCAGCTGCTCAGCATAAGTCATCTGCTTGCGAAGTTTGCGCGATGGCTCCTTCAACTGATGGTTGTATGGTCTAACCACGGCAAATCCCCCCTGTCCCCCCTTCGCAAAGGGGGGTACGCTCGGTCACGCGCGGCGCTTAACGATCAGCATTATCAAAGCTTCTGGAAAGGTCGGTTCAAATATACACAAGGGAGACGAGGATTCTTTGCAACCTACCCGTTTCTATTGCGATCACCCTGATGCTGTTGTAAGTTTTGACCCTGTTGCCGCAACGTTGGATCGGAGGTCGAGATGGCTCAAGGAGAACAGAGGCTGGTGGCGCTGGTTACTGGCGCGGCGCGCGGGATCGGCAGGGGAATCGCGCGGAGGCTGCTCACGGAAGGGTACGCGGTGGTGCTGACTGACATAGAGGGTGCGGCGGTTGCCGAAACGGCAGCGGGGTTCGGTGCGCCGGAGGCCGTCCTGGCGCTGCAGGCGGACGTCGCTGACGAGGCATCGGTGCAGGACCTTGTCGCCCGGGCAGTGGCCTGCTTCGGGCGGCTGGACCTGCTGGTCAACAACGCGGCGCTGGCGCGGGCACATGCGGCTCCGGTACACGAGCTTGCACTTTCCGAGTGGAACCGCGTCATCGGCACCAACCTGACCGGCGTCTTCCTCTGCAGCAAGTACGCGGTGCAGCACCTGAAGGAAAGCCGCGGCAGTATCGTCAACATCTCCTCCACCCGTGCGCTCCAATCCGAGCCCGACACCGAGGCCTATTCCGCCAGCAAGGGTGGCGTCGTGGCGCTTACCCATGCCCTCGCCATGAGCCTTGGCCCCGAGGTCCGGGTCAACTGCGTGAGCCCGGGATGGATCCACAACGGCGACGAGGCCGAGTTGCGGCCGGTCGACCACCAGCAGCACCCCGCGGGACGCGTTGGCCGCGCGGAGGACATTGCCGAAATGGTCCTCTATCTTGCCTCGCCCCGCGCCGGCTTCATCACCGGCCAGAACTTCGTGGTGGACGGCGGCATGACCCGCAAGATGATCTACGAAGAATAGCTTGTGTCTCCTCCCTCTCCCTCCGGGAGAGGGTTGGGGTGAGGGCGTTGCCGTAGGCGAGATTCCCCTTCGTGGTGTTCCCCTCACCCGCCCCCATATAAAAACGGGACGCGGCCGATGTGGCTGCGTCCCGTTTGTCGTTGTAGCGGCTCTATGCCGTCTGTTGCCGTCCCGCCTTAGCGGATCCGGTTCAACCTGTTTTGGTACAGGTAGTCCGCGCCCTGGTAGTAGGCCAGCATGTCCGCCAGCATGGTGTCTGTCACCGGCTCGCTTTTGGCGTCGCCGGTCTTGCGGTTCACCTTGTACTGCGCTGCGTACTGCTGCGGTCCCAGCACCAGGAGCTCATTCTCGGTAAGGTATCCGAGCTTCTGATAGGTCGAGATGAAGGCGCGCGGCTGCTGCCCCGATTCCTTGAAGACGTCGCGCCCGAGGAAGTCGCTCTGGTAGCTCATGTTCATCAGGCCGAGCACGGTGGGGGCGAGGTCGATCTGGCTCATCAGCTTGTCCACGCGCGCCGGCTTGATGTGGGCCGGAGAGTAGACCAGCAGCGGGATCTCATACTTCTTGATCGGGATGTCACTCTTGCCGGCGCTGCCTGCGCAGTGGTCGGCGATGATGACGAAGATGGTGTCCTTGAACCAGGGCTTGCTGCTCGCCTCAGCGATCAGCCTGCCGATGGCGTAGTCGGCGTATTTCACCCCGCCGTCGCGCCCCGTCTTGGACGGGATATCGATCCTGCCCGCGGGGTAGGTGAAGGGACGGTGGTTAGAGGTGGTCATCACCATGGAGAAGAAGGGTTTGTGTGCCGCGAACGACTTGTCTCCCTCCTTGATCACCTTGCGGAACAGGTCTTCGTCGCACACGCCCCAGACGTTGGCGAAAGTGACCTCGTCCTTGGCAAAGTCGGTGCGGTCCACGATGGCATAACCGTTAGACGAGAAGAAGGCGTTCATGTTGTCGAAGTAGCCGTGCCCGGCGTAGATGTACTTGGACTGGTACCCCTTGGCGTTCATGATCTCGCCCCAGGAGCGGAAGCCACCGTTGTTGGGACGCTTCACGATGGAGGTGCCGGGCAGCGGCGGAACGGAGAGGGTGATGGCCTCCAGACCGCGGATGGTGCGGGTGCCGTTGGCGTAGAGGTTGGTGAACAGAAGCGACTGGGAGGCAAGGCGGTCCAGGTTCGGGGTGAGTCCCTTGTTGTTGCCGAAGGTGCCCAGGTACTCCGCCGACAGGCTCTCCTCGGTCACTACCACCACGTTGAGGTGCTTTTCCGGCCCCTCGGCGCGGATGGCGCGGGTGAAACGTTCCGATTTGGGATCGACGAAGCTGTTGTTCCTCTCCGCAACCAAGGTCCTCAGCCGCGTGTTGACCTGGTTCTGCGGCAGGGTGCGGTAGAACCTTGTGAAGGAAAGCTCGTTGTTGATGAAGGCGGCAAACAGGTTGTAGACCCCGTTGCCCGCGATCTCGTTGACGTAGTTGTTCTTCGATATGGTCGATTGCGAGATGTTGACCACGCCGTACGAGAGGACCACGGGGAGCAGCAGCAGGAAACCGGTGCGGTGGTAGGCGCCGTTGAACGTCAGCTCCGCCCCGCGGGTCAGCGGTTTTCTCAGCACCCAGCAAATCGCCGCCGCGGCCGCGCCGATACCGGAGAAGATGGCGGAAAGCGGGTAGGATTCGCGGATGTTGCCAATCACCTCGTGGGTGTAGACCAGGTAGTCGATGGCGATGAAGTTGAAGCGGGTGCCGAACTCGTCGTAGAAGATGAACTCCGCGCAGATGTCGAAGATGAGGGCGGCGACGAACAGGGCGAAGAAAAAGCGCACCAGCCATATGTGCCAGCGGTGCGTCGCCACCTTGCGCGGTACCAGGATCAGGTACAGCGCCAACGGCAGGATGGCGTAGGCCAGCGTCGCCAGGTCGAAGTAGAACCCTGCGGCAGCGGCCTTGAGCAGCAGTGCGAGTTTGAGGCCGGCCCCTTTCGGGGTGGCGGCTGCCAGCATGATGCGGATGGCGGTGTTGACTGCGAGGAAGGTACAGGAGACGAAGGCAACTAGCCCAAGTCGTCGTTGCGGCATAGGGGAACCTCTTTTACTTTTCTGATGGCAAAATAACACTGTATCTTAGGATATTGCTCGTTGCCGTTGCATTGCAGGTAGATGACATTTTTGTCATGTGGCTAGTCGACGGCCTCGCCTTTCGCGTCGAGCACGGCGCGCACCTTGGCAGCCAGGTCGTTCATGGTGAAGGGCTTCGAGATGAAGTTCACCCCCTGGTCCAGCACACCGTGGTGCGCGATCACGTTGGCAGTGTAGCCTGACATGTAGAGGCACTTGACCTTGGGGCAGAAGGGAAGCAGCCTGCGCACCAGCTCCCTGCCGTTCATGTCCGGCATCACCACGTCGGTGATGACCAGGTCGATCCGGTCGCGGTGTTGCTGCGCCAGTTCCAGCGCGTCTCCCGGTTTCGCTGCCGGCAGTACCTGGTACCCCTGCAGGGTCAACAGCGAGACGGCGACGTTCAGGATGCTGGCTTCGTCCTCGACCAGCAGGATGGTTTCGCTGCCGCCGTGGCAGGGTGCCGGGGCTGCTTCGGGCAACGGCCGTGCGCCCTCCTCGGTGTGCCGCGGCAGGTAGATCTTGAACGTGGTCCCTTCCCCCAGCTCACTGTAGGTATTGATGAAGCCGTTGTTCTGCTTCACGATGCCGTACACGGTGGCGAGCCCCAGCCCGGTTCCGCGCCCTATCTCCTTGGTCGAGAAGAACGGCTCGAAGATCTGGGCCATGGTCTCCCGGTCCATGCCGCAGCCGTCGTCGCTCACCGCCAGCAGGACGTACTCGCCAGGGACGAAGTCGAAATGCGCGTTGCAGTACTCCGCGTCGAAGGAGACATTGCCGGTTTCGATGGTGATCTTTCCGATATCGGTGATGGCATCGCGCGCGTTGACGCAGAGGTTGGCCAGGATCTGGTCCAACTGCGAGGGGTCCATGCACACTTTCCAGAGATCCCGGCCTGGGTTCCAGGCGAGGTCGATGTCCTCTCCCACCAAGCGCTTGAGCATCTTCAGCATCTCTTCCACCGCGCCGTTCAGGTTCAGCGCCCTGGGGGCGATGGTCTGCTTGCGGGCGAAACCCAGCAACTGGCTGGTGAGCGCTGCCGATTTCTCTGCCGCATGCTGGATCCCCTCAAGCCGCACCAGGGTCGGGTGTCCCGCCCCCAGCTCTCGCATCCCCAGTTGGGCCAGTCCCATGATCACGGTGAGCAGGTTGTTAAAGTCGTGCGCAATGCCTCCCGCGAGACGTCCCACCGATTCCATTTTCTGGGCCTGCTGCAGCTGGTGCTCCAGGCGCTGCCGCTCCGTCTCGGCCCGTTTCAGCTCGGTGACGTCCGATACCAGCACGTAAAACCCGTGCACCGAGCCCTCGACCAGGTCGGGGATGTAGTGGGACCAGACGTAGGCGGTCTCGCCGTCGCGCTTCACCAGCGTCCTTTGGAAGTGCTGGGGCTCTCCCGCCAGCACCGCGCGCACGTGCGGCTCGTTCTGGAGGAAGAGCTCTTCTCCCAGGAGGGCGCGCATGGTGGAGCCGATGATCTCGTCGTTATTCTTGCCGAACCAGTCCCGGTAGGGCCGGTTGGCGAAGCCGCAGGTCAGGTCCCCGTTCCAGTAGCCCACCAAGCCCGGCAGGTGATCCGTCAGCAGGCGCAGGAAGCGCTCGTTGGCCTCGAGGGCGGTCTCGAACCTCTTTCTCTCGGTGATGTCCTCGGTGAAGATAACGATGCCGCCGACCTCACCCGCCGCCTGGTACCAGGGGCGGATCTCCCATCTGACGTACTGCAGCGACCCATCGGCGCGCCGGAATTCTTCCGCCTCCTCGCGCAGGGTCTCCCCGGCCAGGCCGCGGCGATGGCACTCTTTCCAGTACTCGGGGATTTCGGGGAAGACCTCGTAGTGGGACAGGCCAATGATGTCGCGCTCCCCCAGGCCGTACATGGAAAGCCAGCGGCGGCTTACCTCCATGTAGCGCATGTCGCGGTCGAACATGGCCAGCGATGCGGGGGCGGATTCGAAGAACAGGCGCAACTGCGCGTTCTTCTGGCTCAGGTTCTCCAGGTTTTCCAAGCGACCGCGGTCGGCGGCTGCCAACTGCCCCAGCAGCCGGTTGATCAGGATGTACAGCAGGGTGGCGGTACAGAGGATGAAGACGAACCCCTTGGCCACAGCGATTTGCAGCAGCATCCCCTTGTCATCGATGAGCAGGTCGATGATGTGATCGGATCCGTAGATCCAGGCCAGCCCGAAAATGGCGTAGATCACCACTATGCGCACCGTCTGGTTCTGGATCAGCGGGCGGCCGGGATGCCCTCCCGCTCGTTCCTGGTCATATACGGGCAACGGATGCTCCTGTCTCCCCATGTTGGGGGGGCGGAAAGCGCAGGGTTACCACGGTTCCCGCGCCGGGCCGGCTGGCTACCGAGGCGGTGCCGCCGTGAAGGTTCATGATCGAGCGCACGATGGCGAGGCCGAGTCCGCTCCCCTGGTTGTAGATCTGGCGGGCCTGCGGCGAGCGGTAGAACCGGTCGAACACGCGCGGCAGCTCGGCGGGGTCGACCCCCATGCCGTCGTCCTCGACGGCAATTTCCAGTCCCCCCTCGTCGGTGCACCTCAATTTCACCCTGATCTCGCCGCATCGGGAGCCGTAGTGCAGGGCGTTGGAGATGATGTTGCCCACGGCGCGCTGGAACAGGTTGGGGTCGACGCTCACCTCTCCGTCCCCCTCGATCACGATCGCCGTGTGCTGTTCCTCGGCCAGGGTGCCGTAGTACTCTGCCAGCCGTTCCACTTCGGCCCGTGCGTCGATCAGCACCGGCTGGTAGGCACGGTCCGGCCGCGCCAGGAACAGGATGTCCACCACCATGCGGGACAGCCGCTCATATTCCTCGATGGCCGACTCGATGATGCGGCGGTATTCCTCCTCCGAGCGCGCCCGGGAGAGCGCGACCTCGGCCTCCCCCCGCAGGTTGTTGATCGGGGTACGCAGCTCGTGGGCCAGGTTGGCGGAGAATTCCGAGAGGCGGGCGAAGGATTCCTCCAGCCTCCCCAGCATGGCGTCCAGCGCCACGGTGAGCTGGTCCAGTTCGCGCGGCCAACTCGCTGTCCCGATGCGCTGGTGCAGGTCCGCCTCGGTAATGTGTGCCACCTTTTCCGCCATCTCCTGTAGCGGCCGCAATCCCCGGCGGGCGATCGCTACCCCGGAAAGCGCTGCCAGCAGCAGGCCGGTCACCACCGCCACCGCGGTCCGGATCAGGTACTTCGACATCAGTTCATCTTCGTCGGTGATCTCCAGCGCGACCTGGATCAGCCGGTAATGGGGAGCGCCGGCCCGCTCTGCCCAGGCGGCATTGAGCACGTAGTGCCTCTTGTCGGGAGCGCGGTACTTGCGGCCGCGACTGATCTTCTCGGTACTGGTCACCGCTGGGGGGAACAGATCAACCGCGAGCACAGCCATCCCCGGGGACTGCATCAGGGTGTGCCCCTCGGCATCCTGGATCCGCACCAGGTGCCGGTTCGGCTGCCCCGGCTTGTTGACCGGGATCTGGTCCCTCAGGGCGTCGGGATGGCGGGCGATGATGTCCCTGAGCGTCCCGATACGCTCCACAAGGAAATCGTTGTCCTCGTAGTCGAGGTCTTTATAAAGGGTCTTGAACTGGAACCAGTTGGTGCAGAGGAGGATCAGCAGGGTGGCGATCAGGTAGAAACCCACCAGCCGGGCGGTAATCGAGCTGGAGTGGGGACGGTCAGGCCACTTCATCGATGACATAGCCGACCCCCCTGATGGTGTGGATGAGCTTCAGGGTAAACGGGTCGTCCACCTTTTTCCTCAACCTCCTGATGGCGACGTCCACTACGTTGGTGTCGCTGTCGAAGTTGATCCCCCAGACCTGCTCCGAGATGGTGGTGCGGGAGAGGACCTCGCCGCGGCGCCTGAGCATCAGCGCGAGCAGCTGGAACTCCTTGACGGTCAGGTCGAGGGTCTGGCCGCCGCGTCGGGCCTTGTGCCGGACCAGGTCCAGTTCCAGGTCTGCCAACTTGAGCAGTTCGGCCTGCTGAAGCGGGTGCCGGCGCAGGATGATCCTGATCCGCGCCAGCAGTTCCGAGAAGGCGTAGGGCTTCACCAGGTAATCGTCGGCCCCAAGTTCCAGGCCGTGCACCCGGTCGTGCACCGCGTCGCGCGCGGACAGGAAGATCACCGGGACGTCCTTGCCCGCCTCCCTGAGTTCCTGGATGATGGCCCATCCCCCCTTGATGGGGAGCATCACGTCGAGGATGATCAGGTCGTACTGCTCGGTCATGGCCAGGTGCAGGCCATCCTCGCCGTCGTTGGCGATGTCGACGCTGAAGCCGTTCTCGGTGAGCCCCTTTTTCAGGTAGTTGGCGGCCTTGTGCTCGTCTTCGATGATCAGGATGCGCATCCGACTCTCCACTGCTCATGAAATACCCGCAAGAGTATATATCATTGGAGAGCCGGACGCGATAACTATAATAAACAACAGCGTCTACACCCTGAACCACCCCACCATGCCGTTCAACTCGGTGGCCAGCTGGGACAGGCTCCCCGAGGAGTGCCTGATGTCGGTGAAGGAGCTTCTGAGCTCTTTCGCTATCTCGTGCACCCCCTCCATGTTCTGCGAGACTTCGCTGCTGGTGGAGGACTGTTCCTCGGCGGCCACCGCGATCCTTTGCACCATGTCCGCCACCTGTTCGACGTAGCTCACGATTTCGCCGATGGCCACCAGGGTCTGCTGTACCTGCCCCTGGACCTTCTGCACCGACTCCCTTTCTTCCTGCATGTAGTCGACCGAGGAGCGGACGCTGTTCTGCATGGTTTTGACGGTCTGCGCGATCTCCTGGGTCGCGGTGCCGGTCCGCTCGGCCAGCTCCCGCACGTTGTCGGCGACCACGGCGAAACCGCGCCCCTGCTCGCCGGCGCGCGCCGCCTCGATGGCTGCGTTCAGGGCCAGGAGGTTGGTCTGGTTGGCGATGTCATTGATCAGGGTGACCACGTCGGAGATCTCCTCGGACTGTTTGCCCAGCGACTCCACCTTTTGGGCCGCCTGCTGCACCGACTCGGCGAAGCGGTCCAGCTCCCGGGCCGTTTCCGTCATCGCCTGCTTGCCGCGTTCTGCAATCCCCTTCATCTTGGTGGCCGCATCCGAGGTGTCGCTGGAGTTGCGTGCCACCTCGATGGTGGTCTGGGTCATCTCGGTCATGGCGGTCGCGGACTGGTCGATGCGGGAGGTCTGCTCTTCGGCCCCCTGCTCAAGGGCCACCGCCGTTGCCGAGAGTTCCTCGGAACTGCTGGCGAGGCTCTGGGTGGCGTCCTTGATCTTGCCCACCATGCCCCTCAGGTTGTTGACCATTTCCCCCATGGCCAGCTGCACCTTGCCCACCTCGTCGCCGCTCTTGCTGTCGATCTGTACCGCGAGATCCCCCTTGGCCACCGCCTGCGACACTGAAAGGAGCTGGGCGAGGGGTGCGGAGATGGAGCGGTAGACCCAGATGCCGAAGATGATGCCGAAGAGCACGGCGCCGAGGCTGATGGCCGCGATGAGCAGCGTGGAGAAGCGCACCATCTTGTTCACGGAGGTGATCGCTTTCTCCTGGTCCACTTGGGCGATGCTCACCGTTTTCTGCCCGCTCTCCGCCTGCTGCTTGACGATCTCGCGCAGCTTGCCCATGGCGGTAGCCGCCTTGGCCTCCATGTCGAGCCGGTTGCGGATCTTGGAGAGCACGCCGTCCTTGACGAAGAGCAACCCCTTGATGGTGGAGAGCCCACCCTCCGCCTGGTGCAGCAGGGCGGCTTCGCCGCGCGCGTTGAGCTTGGCCAGTGCCTGGGCGAGTTGGGCGTCCACCTGGGCGATGCGGCCGAAGATCCCGTTCAGCTCCGCCTCGATGGCGTCGACGTCCTTCACGCTCCCTGCGGTGAAGAGCCGTGAGGCGAGCCCGTCCACCTTGAGCCCGAGCGAGAGGAGCTCGGAATTGCTGGCCATGGCACCGGTAGCCACGGTGGAGTTGTTGAAGTAAGAGGACTGCTTGCGGCTTTCCGAGGAGAGGGTGTCGGCGGCCATGGCCGCCTCCTGCTCCAGCACCAGGTTGACTGCGTTCATCTTCTGGGTGAGTTCGGAGAAGAGCTGGTCGCGCGCCGAGGTATCGGTCACCCCCGGCTCGAGTGTCGCCCCTTGCGCCTTGCCGAAGGGGGCGATTTTGCTGTTCAGGTACTTGAGGTCGGCAGAGATGCTGCTGGAGCTTTTAGCCAACTCGTTTTGCAGCGCCTTGTTCATGGCGGAGTTGCACTTGGCCAGCGAGATGAGGACCGCCTTCTTCCCCTGGGCCTTGCTTACCTCCAGCAGGCCCAGGTGGAAGTCCTTCAGGGTCAGTTTGAGCGCCTCGACGTTGCGCACCCGGTCCGAGACCCCCTTGGTTTCGGTCACCGACCTGCTGTAGGAGGTGGAGCTGGACGCCTGCAGCCCCTTGATCTTGGCGTCCAGTTCCCTGAGGCGCGTGGTCGCCTCGCGCATCCGCTCCGTGATGGCCTTGTTGGCCGCGGCCGCGTCCTCTTCGGCCTGCAGCTTCCCCTTGGTGACCGTGAAGATCTCGCCCGCGATGCTGGTCAGCGCCTGGTGCGCCTCGATCTTCGCGTCACCCGAGAGCGCCTGTAGCGCGCCCTGGCCCTTGTCCACCAGGGCCAGCGACTTTTCCGCCTCAGTCTTGCCGGTCTCGAACTCGGTGCGGGTTCGGGAGGCGCTGGCCTTGATCAGGTCGGCCGTTGCCTCCTGGATTTCGCGCTGGAACTCCACCGTCCTCATCTGGAAGGGGGTGCTGCGCTGGGTGAGATCCTGGAGTTTGCTGTCGACAAAGCGCATGCCGACGATGCTGGCGATGGCGACTCCGGCAACGATCAGGATTACGGTGACTACGTTCAGGGTGAGTTTGGTCTTGATAGTCATGCTCATGCATCTACTCCGGTCTGCGGGCGCTGGGGAAACGGTGGTCGGGTTACTGCTTGATGTATTGTTGTCCCTCTCCCTTGATAAAGGAGATCAGCTTCTGCACCTTGGGCGAGGGCGCACCCTTGGTGATCACGATGACCGGCCGCGCCACGTCAGGGGTCTTCACGGTCTTGATGGTGGCGTCCAGCATGGTGATCGGACCGAATGCGATCGCCTCCGGGTTGGCGGCGACCTTTTCACGCACGTCCTCGAACCTGCCCGCATCGACCACGTCGGTCGCAAAGGGTGCGTCGCCCAGGGCGAGCTTCTTAAAGGCGGCGTTGGTGGCGGGATTGATCGAGGACAGGACGATCAGGATCGGGGCGTCGTTGCCACCTACCTCTTTCCAGTTGGTGATCTTGCCGGTGAAGATCCCTTTCAGCTGGTCCATGGTGAGTGCGGTGACGGGGTTGTCCTTGTGGCTGACCGTGTAGATCTTGCTGGCGCCGATCTCGGTGGCGACGTAGGCGGACGGGTCGGCGACCTCGATGTTCTCCTTCTTCGCGGTCTTGACGAGGTCGGCAAAGGCGAGACCCGCAGCGGAAACGTCGAGCTCTCCTGCCATCAGCTGCTTAAAGGCGAGGGTGGCGCTGCTGAAGTTGAGGTTTACATTGATGCCGGTGCTCTTCTCGAAAGGTTCCTTCACCGGTTTCAGATAGCCGTCGATGGGAGCGCCGCCCCCTCCCGCCTTGATCTCTTCGCCCATGGCGGTGCTGCCGAAGACCATCGATGCAACGAGTGCCAGACAGATCATCCCTCTTTTCATAACTGCGTACCCTCCTGGTTTGGTAGGTCTCTTGACGAGACGGGAAAAGTTGCTCCGAACGACAGGCGTCGTTAGGTCGTTACTGCTTGATGTACTTTTTCCCCTCGCCGTTGATGAAGTCGAGGAGCTTTTGGACCTTGGCCGAGGGCTTTCCCTTGGTGAGCAGGGTGATGTCGCGCGCCAGTTCCGGCGTCTGCACCGCCTTGACCGACTCGTCTACCAGCGACAGCGGGCCGAAGCCGATGGCGGAGGGGTTGGAGGCGACGTTGAGCCTGACGTCCTCGGCCGTGGTGGCGTCGATGACGTCCTTGGCGACCGCCTTGTCCCCCATGAACTTCTTGAAGAACATGCTGTTGGTACCGGGAGTCAGCTTGCCGATCACCACCAGGATCGGCACATCCTCACCGCCCAACTCCTTCCAGGATCCGATCGCTCCGGAGAATATCCCCTGCAGCTGCTCGGCGCTCAACTGGTTAACCTTGTTCTCCTTGTGTACCAGTACCTTGATCTTGTCCTTGCCGATGACGACCGGGGCAAAGGCAGTCGGCTGCCCCACCTCGGCTCCTTCCTTCTTCATCAGAGCCAGCCAGTCCTGGTAGGTAAGCCCCGCAGCGGCGGCGTCCACTTCCCCTTTCTGCAGGTCCAGGAAAGCGTTTTTGGGGCCGGAGGCGACGATGTAGAGCTTGAGGCCAGTGGCCTGTTCGAATGCGGCGCGGATCGGCTTCAGGATGTTCTCGGTGGGCGCACCCCCCGCACCGATCTTGAGTTCCTCGGCGCCTGCCTGAGCCGCGAGCCCTGCCAGTAAAGACATGATAATAACTGCCGCAACACGTATTACTCTCATAGGTAATTCCTCCTGCTCACAGATTGAAATGACACAAAGCAACGACTGTCAAGTAGACGCATTGGGTTCTATTCGACAGGACTCTGAAGAAACTTGAAGATTAAGCTGGAAGAGTAGTGCATACGCTAAGACAAAAAGGTGTTCTTGTTGCGATAACGTAGTTACTAAGAGGAGTGGTGTAATGAGGAGCCGTGAATACCCGGCTCCTTTGGGGACAGTTAAAGCCGGACCTGCTGCACCACCTGCTGCAATTCCCCGGAGTTGGTGTGCACCTGCGCTGCCGCACTCGGCGCCCCTGGTCTCGCTCTGGATCGCCTTGAACATCTCGCCGGTCTCCCTGGTGGCCCGGGTAGTTCGTTGCGCCAGCGCGCACAGGAACCTGCAGATGGGGAGGTGATATTGTGGAGCGGCAGGTGCCGGTGAAATTTTGCATTATGAAATTTTTATGGCACGATTTTAACCATTGTCCTGTATCCGGGTCTATACACGCCAGCAGGAAGTGCAGCGACTGGCTGCCAGTGGAGGAAGAGACATGACCAGATCGATTCTGAGCTACATCTATCCTCCGGGGTGTTTCGCACTCCCGGAAATCAAAGAGAACCGCTGCCCGCTGTGTGGCAATTTTCAGGTCGACTGCAGCTGCACTGAATGTCAGCACCCGGTGTTGGTGGAGGGCAGAGAGCAGAGATGCGGTGTGCATGGCTGCCTCGAGCATCTCCTGGATCGCGAGCTGGTAGCGCGCATCGAGATGCTGGAGAGCCAGCTCGAAGACTTGAGAGTGGAGGCGCGGAAGAGGGAACGACCGACTGCGCCCTGCCCGGTGTGCGGCGAGGTGCTGGTCGTGGACATCTATAGTAACGGGCCGTATTCCTGCCACGGCCACTTCTATGCGGGGGAGAAGTACGGCTGGATCAAGCGGGAGCAGTACTAGCCGGTGCAGCAGCCATGGTGGTACCGGGCCCGTGGGGGAAACCCTGCGGGCCCTTGTTGTTTTGGATGATTTTCCCCGTTGCGCAGCAGCATCTCGATGGTGTATCAATCGGGGACCTTACACCGCATGGGAGAAACCATGGAGCCGCGCCAACTATTGCAGCAGATGTTTGAAGCCGCCGTTTTGTCGGCGCGTCCGGAGTCCTGCCTGGCGCGTCACCTCCCGGCGCCCCCCAAGGGACGGGTGATCGTCGTCGGAGCGGGGAAGGCGTCGGCAGCCATGGCGCGCGCCTTCGAGGACGCTTGGGAAGGGGAGATCGCCGCCGGGCTCGTGGTGACCCGCTACGGCTACCAAGTCCCCTGCCGGCGCATCGAGGTGGTGGGCGCGTCACATCCGGTCCCGGACCAGGCGGGATGCGATGCCGCGGCAAGGATGCTCGAACTGGTGCATGGACTCAGCGCCGACGACCTGGTCGTCTGCCTGATCTCCGGCGGTGGTTCTGCCTTGTTGCCCCTTCCCCTGCCCGGGGTAACCCTTGCGCAAAAGCAGGAGCTCAGCCGGGAGCTGTTGCGCTGCGGAGCCGTCATCTCCGAGATCAACTGCGTGCGCCGCCATCTCTCCGCCATCAAAGGAGGGAGGCTTGCCGCCGCATGCCACCCCGCCCGCGTGCTCACCCTCGCTATTTCCGATGTTCCCGGTGACGACCCTGTCGACATCGCTTCCGGTCCCACCGTCGGCGATGTCACCACCTGTGCCGATGCGCTTGCCATCATCGACCGCTACCGTATCGCACTGCCCGAGTCGTTGCGTGAGTGTCTCGAATCCGGTCGGGGCGAATCGGTGCCGCCGGACGACCCGCGCCTGGTTCATGCGCAGTTTCGCCTGATCGCCACCCCCCAGGCGGCGCTGGAAGCCGCGGCGCAGGTAGCACAGCGTAACGGCGTCGCCGCGCACATCCTGAGCGATCGCATGGAGGGTGAATCGAGAGAGGTGGGCAAGGTCCTGGCGGCGCTGGCCTTGCAAGTGGCACGGCGCGGTCAACCTTTTGCCGCCCCCTGCGTCCTGTTGTCGGGAGGGGAGACCACGGTAACGGTGCGGGGGGGCGGACGTGGCGGCCCCAACGTGGAATTCCTACTGGCGCTCGCACTGGCGCTGCAGGGTGAAAAGGGAATTTACGCGGTGGCGGGTGATACTGACGGGGTGGATGGCCAGGCAGAGATAGCAGGAGGCTTCGTGAGCCCGGAACTTTTGCTGCGGGCCTGGGGGATGGGGATCAACCCCAGGCAAAGCCTCGATGACAACGACGGGCACGGCTTCTTCGCGGCCTTGGGGGAAACGCTGGTGACCGGCCCTACACTCACCAACGTGAACGATTTCAGGGCTATTCTCATCGCCGGCTGATCAGACCCGACTCTCAGTCATCATCTTTTTCATCACGAGGACCAGAAAAGCAACCGCGACGATGAGGGCCGTGTCTTCCAAGGACTGCAAGGACTTGAAGGTCAAGGCCGAGTGGCTGTAGTAATCGGACAGGTAGCGCGCCAGGCCGGCAAACAGTGAGACCAGGATTGCTCCGCGTGCCCCTCCCTGCCAGGAAACGAGGGATACCGGGGCGAGGTAGAAAAGCAGCAGAGAATAATCGCCGGTAAGGTAGTCGACATACCCGAGCGCCACGACTGCTATATATCCTGTCGTTACCCATCCCTGCCCGGTGTTGAGGACCTTACGCATGGAACACCCCTGAGTTGCCCGCGAAGTGGGGCGAGTCGCTACTCTACGGTGTGATACTAAAAAAGCCGCCCGATGTCGACCAACGGGCGGCTTTTGATGCTACAGGTGAAAAGTGGATTACTTCGCAGCCGGAGCAGCTTCAGCAGCCGGAGCTGCTTCTTTCTTCTCGGCTTTCTTAGCAGCTTTCTTTGCTTTTTTCTTCTTAGCAGCTTTTTTCACCGGAGCTTTTTCTTCTTTCTTAACTTCAGCAGCCGGAGCAGCAGCCGGAGCAGCGTCAGCAGCGAAAACAACACCAGCGAAAGCAACAGCAACGAGAGCAGCAACTACGGAAGAAACGATCTTTTTCATGTGAAAATCTCCTAGTATGAATTTGAACTTCTGCCCTTCATAGAGCATCAGTCGTGCCAGCTTTTCAAAAAAATGCTAAGAGCCCGATTTTACTAGCACCGACTATGGTTGAGCCCCTTAGGCACCGGCTCCGGAATACCTTATTTGCTTCAGTGTCTACCGCAAATGAGGTAAAGACGGTAGCTCATATGTGAACTTCTCCGCTGAGTCAATGCGCCGCAGCAACCAGGGATAATCAGAAGGGGCACCGTGCGAACGGTGCCCCTTCTTTTACATTTGCTCTATCACAGAGAAAAGGCACGTCCTCATAGCGGGCCTTTCTGATGGCATAAGTGATGGTAGTGATCCTGTTAGATTGTAAAGAGGGACGATGAGTGTACACTGGACATGTTTTTCAAGCAGTTACAGGGAGCACTGCTCAACAAGCGAGACAATCGCAGCTTTAAGGAGGGAACATGGACAATATGGGGCAGTATCAGCAACTCGCCGTAACGTATGCCACTGAGTACGGTACCAAACTTGTCGCAGTAATCCTGTTCTGGCTTGTGGGGCGCTGGCTCATCGGTTTGGTCGGGCGCATGCTGCAGGGGGTACTGGAGAGACAGAAGGTCGACCCAACCCTGATGCGTTACATCGGCAACTTCGTTTCCGTCACCCTCAATATCGTGTTGGTGGTCGCCATCCTTGGCTACTGCGGCATTCAGACCACAACGTTTGCCGCTTTGGTCGCCGGTGTCGGCATCGCGATAGGCGCCGCCTGGGGCGGCCTGCTCGCGAACCTCGCCGCGGGGATCTTTCTCATCGTGCTGCATCCGTTCAAGGTCGGCGATTTCGTCACCGCCGCAGGGGTGACCGGGACTATCAAGGAGATCGGGCTGTTCATCACCTCGATCAACACGCCGGACAACGTCCTGACCATGGTCGGTAACAACAAGATTTTCGGAGATACCATTCAGAACTTTTCGCTCAACGCGTTCCGGCGGGTCGAAATGAAGTGCCAACTCTCCGGCGAGGCCGATCACGTCGCCGCCATGTTGCTTTTGCGGGAGAAACTCGCGCAAGTTACCAACGTCCTGCCCGATCCCCAGGTGCAGGTGGAGATACTGGAGTTCACCGCGCTCGGGCCGGTGCTGGCCGTGCGTCCTTTCTGTCACAATGATCATTATTGGCAGGTGTACTTCGATGGCAACAAGGTGATCCGCGAGAGTCTCGCTGCCGCTGGTTTCCCGGCGCCGATGCCGGTACAGACGGTGATGCTGCAGAAACAGTTTGCCTGTTGATGGGCGGATTGATCAGCGGGCATGACCAGCGCCATCCGCCGCCGCGGTTTGACTTGCGCAAGTAAGCTGTTATGAATTTACCGTTCAGCACTCACAAATCTTAAGGAGGAAAGAGGATGAAACTGATAGCAGCGTTAACGGGAATCACTTTGCTTGCCGCGAGCACCGTCTATGCAGCTCCCAAGACTTACCAGGTGACCGGTCCGGTCCTCGAAGTCAAGGATGACATGATCGTAGTCCAGAAGGGCAGCGAGAAGTGGCAGATCGCGAAGGACAAGGAGACCAAGGTTACCGGCGATGTAAAAGTCGGCAGCAAAGTAACCATCATGTATAGCATGAAAGCAGCCAGCATCGAGGCTAAGGACGGCGCTGCCAAGCCGGAGAAGAAGGAAAAGAAAAAGTAGCCGACAACGGACAGTGAGTGGGCCCAGGGGGAGGATCTGACATGAAAGACAAAAGCGTCGTCTACAGCTTGAGGGTCGCGGCCTTTGCCGTGGTCTTCGTGGCAGGGTACGTCTGTGGCTCGATCACCGAGCAGAGGGCCAACGCCCAGATGGGAGACTTGGGGGCGGAACTGCTGCAGAGGGCCGCCGGCAGCGGAGGCGTGATCGGCAGTGTAGCCCAGTTGGGCACCACCATCACCGAAATGGAGAAGAACGTAAGCGGCCTGCAGAAGAACATCGACACCTTGAAGAAGGTGAAGACGGCGCTGGGCGGCAAATAGTGGCCACTGCGAATAGGTGAAGGGAGGAAAGGTGTCGTGATGCCAACAAGGTATGGCGTCACACATTAAATGTCGTTTACATGGATTCCTCGGTAGGATATGCTGCCTCCGAAATAGCAAGGACCGATACACGAAAATACTAAACCATCCGCGAGGATGGGACGGAAAGCCTACAGGGTCTCACCGAGACAGCCGGGTCGCCGAAATATCATTCCAGATATCGAGGCCCCGGCTTTTTTGCGTCAAGAGGGCGCGGCAAAAGCCTGAGTGGCAGGGGCGGGTTTCGATACAACGGGAATATCCAGTGAACGTTCCGGGTAATTCATGATGCCGTGGGAGGGCTTATGTTTAACACGAAATGGACCTCAGATCTGGTGATCGGTATTGAAGACGTCGACCAGTGCCACAAGTACGTGGTGAAGAAGATAAACGAAGCCTATGACGGCTTTGTGACGGGTACGCCCCCTGAGGATTACCTTCTCGACGAAATCCTGGTCTACATGTCGCAGTGTTTCGACTACGAGCAGATGCTGATGATGGATACCTGCTACCCGGACTTCCTGGCGCACCGGGATGAACATGAGCTGTTCAGGCAGAGGATGATAGACGTCCGTACCTCTCGCAATGCGGGCGGGAGCCTGAACATCAACCGACTGGTCATCCTGGACCACTGGGTCAGCCGTCACATCCGTGAGTGCGATACCAAACTGGGGGCTTTCGTGGGGGAGCTCTCCGCGTCCGAGGCGAGGCGCCAGTCGGCGTGACGCTATGGCGCTTTCCCTGCCGTGGTACCGCGACAGCGGGAGTTTCGGACGTTCGCACAGGGGTTTGTTAGTAAAAATTTGTTTTCTGAAAAAAATTGTTGCAAATCGTTAACGCATCTGTTAAAAAAGTGGCCGTCAATTACAATTAGTTAAAAAAGTTCTCCGAACGGGCAAAACCAGAGTGATCTGGTGACGCAAAGCCACGGGTCCTGAATCAGGATAGCCGAGTTGCCGAAGAGATGGGTTAGCATCTTGGCACCGTTTATACAGATCAAGAGGCGCTCTCATCTTTGGCAGATGTGAGCGCCTTTTTTATTGGCGCGGCGACCGCGGCTGCAGGTTTTGAAAAAAAGAATACGTTCTCCGAACGGGCAAAACCAGAGTGATCTGGTGACGCAAAGCCACGGGTCCTGTGAAGGATAGCCGGGTTGCCGAAGAGATGGGTCAGCATCTTGGCATCCGGCAAACACCGGCTCAAGGAGCGCTCTCATCTTCGGAAGATGGAGCGCTCTTTTTTATTTTATGAAGTAGATGAGGCATGCCATGGAAAAGTTGACCAAACAGACCCTGGACCCGGAGTGGAAACGAAAGCTGACCGACTGCATGAAGGAGATAGGGCTTCTCTCCGCGCCGCACCTTCAGGTCACCTTGAACATCGCGGACTACCGCGTCTGCGACGCGACCAGGAACGAAAGAATGAAGTGATCCGGCCACCCGCCGAAAATTAAACCAGCATTGAAACAGCGGTAAGTCTCATCCCTACGGGGCAAGTGAAACCCGCGTCATCAGCCGAAGCACCGGCTGTGGCGCGGGTTTTTTCGTGGTGCGTACAGGTCGGCCCTGAGGGGGCCGGAACAATGGTTGTGTGATCTTCATCGAGGGCAGAAGTGAGAATGCTGACACAGACAAAGCTGATGTTACCGATGGCCGCCAGGACGGGCGCCGCCAAGTACCTGGTGCGCCTGGCTGCAACCGCCGCCCTTTTGGTCATGCTGGTTGCGTGGGGAACGACCGCGCACGCCGCGGGGATCTTCTGCTCCCAGTTCGGCGGTGTGGTCGACGGCAACAACCCCGCCACCCTCGCCGCGGTCAGGGGGGCATCCACCTTCGGGGTTGACACCAACTGCACCATCAAGAACTTCCCCGATTCCATCGGCGGCTTCCCTATCACCAACATAAACTTCAACTTCCCGCAGCAGCAGTCGTACTACATCGCTTTTCTGAACGTCTTTTATTACGGCAACATGTCGTGCAACGACCCCACCCAGTCGGACTTCTGGATCTACTGGGCTCCCGGCGGGTACAACAACATCAGTCCCGCCTGCCAGGCCTTCATGGTACCGGTCGACGCGGTGAGCAAGAAAAATCCCCCGGCGCAGACCACCGCCGCCGTCGGGGTCCCCTTCACCTATACGATCAGCGTCCCCCTTTTGGGGAAACTCGACGCGACGGGGACGTTCCAGTACATCGCCAACAGCGACGATGCCACGGTGACCAACGTGGTGATCCCCGACGATCTCACCGCCACGGGCGCCGCCTTGAGCTACGTGACCAACGCTGCTTACTTGGTTAACCCCGCCACGGGGGCGAGGACGGCGCTGAACGGGGGGGCGCCGCTGGCCCTCGGGGCGGGCGCCGGCTGGCTCAGCAGCCACCCCGGCGTACTCTCGGACGCCACCAGGCACCTGGTCTTTTCCTACGAGTACAACCCGGCGCTGGCCTCGCTCCCGGCAGGGTACAACCTGGAGATCCAGGTCACCGTCGTTCTCGACAACAACCCGACAGGCGTGAACCAGGCGGGGGCGCAGTTCTCCAATACCGCCAACATGTGGTTCAACAAGCCGATCAACACCGCCAGCATGGTGGACCTGCAGGCATGGCCCGGCACCACGCCGCCGATGACGGTGGTCGAGCCGAATCTCACCCTTACCAAGAGCGGCTCGGCCGCGACGGTCAACATGGATTCGCAGGTACGGTACACGCTCAACGTCCAGAACACCGGCGGCAGCGACGCGTGGAACGCCACCGTCACCGACCACATCCCTGCCGGCATGAGCACCGTCTCTCCGCTGGGTACCATCAGCGCCCAGGTTTTCGCCTCCGACGGGGCCACCCCGGTGTCGGCTCCGCTGGTGAGCGGCACCGACTTCACCACCACCTGGAGCGGCGGTGCGGGGTCGCCGGGGCTGCTCACCCTGGCCCTGCTCGACTCCGCCAAAATCGCCCCCACCCAGCGCCTCATCGTCACCTACCTGGCGCAGGTCGACAGTACCGGCGTCGCCTCCGGGGCGACCCTCACCAACATCGCCGGTGCCACCAGGTGGTTCAGCGCCAACAGCACCTATCCCGGACGTCGCGAGTACGACCGGACCATCACCGACGGCACCCCCGGCACCCTGGACTTCCAGGATGCCTACACGGTCACGGCGGCGCTCGCCGGCTACTACTTTCAGAAGACGGTGCGCGACCTCACCACCGGGGCCAATCCGGCCACGGCTGCCTTTCCGGGTGACCGGCTGCACTACACCCTGCTTTTGCAGAACTTCACCTGGCCCCCACTGAACGGCGTCACGGTCACCGATACCCTGCCGGCCGGGCTGCGCTCCGTCTCCAACGTCACCGTCACCCCGGCGGGAGGCACAGTGAGCGTCACCCAGCCCAGCGGTGGCACCCCCGGGGCCGTCACCGTTTCCGGCCTCAGCCTGCCCGGCGGCGCCGCCACCAATGCCCAGGTCCAGATCGAATTCGACGCGACCCTCGATACGACACTCGCAAACGGCACCATGGTCTCGAACCAGGCCGGCGTTACCGGTACCGACAGCACCACCACCCCCGCGACGGTCTGGTCCGGCCCGAGCGACGACCCGTACGTGAACGGCACCGTCCTGCTCGGCTCGGGAGGGGATCCGACGAGGGTCACCATCCAGGCCCCCGGAGCGCTATCCAAGACGAACCCGTCACCGGCCACGGCGACCATCGGCCAGCAGTTCAGCTACCAGATCAAGGTACCCGCCACCCCGGCCGACGTCCCCCTTTACGACGTGAGGGTCCTGGACAACCTGGGGCTCTCCGCCGCCGGCATGAGCTTCGTCAGTGCCGACGTGATTTCCGGCGGTACCTGGAACCTGACCAACACCGGTACGGCCACCAACGTAATACTCCAGGACCTCGCCACCGGCATCGACATACCGGCGGGGGGGCAGGCGGTGATCCAGGTGACAGCGGCACTGCAGAACTCCGCCGTGAACCGCGCCGGTCTCACCTTCAACAACACCGCTTCGTACACCTATAACAAGTTAAACGGCGACAGCCTGACCCAGTCGGTCGGCGGCGCGGCGACCACGGCCAACATGACGGTGGTCGAACCGCACCTGACCGCGGCCAAGGCGGTCGGCTACGCATCCCCGGCGGGGAAAGCGGCGTCCGCCGCCGCGGCTCCCGCCGACGTCCTGCGCTACACCGTCACCGTCACCAACGACGGCGGCTCCCGGGCCTACGACGCCGACGTCATGGACTTCCTCCCGGCCAACGTGGCGCTGGTGCCGGGTTCGGCCACCGCGCAGGTGAACGGCGCACCGGTGACCGGGTTCATGCCTACGCCCGCCCTTCTGCCAAGCGGGGCCGTGGACTGGGGGAGCCGCAACGGCGACGCGAGCCTGGACATCCCTGCCGGCGGCACCCTGGTATTGAGCTACCTGGTGACCGTGCTGGAGACGAGCGGCGCCCCCATTACCAACGACGTGTACGTCGACTGGACCTCGCTCTCCGGCTCGGTTCCCGGTGAGCGTACCGGCGCCGGCTGCCCCAGCACCACCGCTCCCAACACCTATTGCTCCGGGCCGGTCTCCGCCACCGTCTCGTCGCTCGACCCGACCGCGCTTGCCAAGACCGTCGTCGCCGACTCCTGGAGCGCGGCCCCGGGGAGCGCGACCGACGCGACCGTGCGGGTGGGGGATACCGTGGTCTACAACGTCGCCCTGACCCTGCGCGAAGGGACCACGCAGAACGTGGTACTCACCGACCAGTTGCCGACGGGGCTCGCCTACGACGCCCTGGTCAGCATCGCCCCCGCCTCGGGGAGCGGCAACTTCAGCTACACGGTCTCCTCCCAGCCCGCGCCCGGCGCCACCGGCACCCTGACCTGGAACCTCGGCAACGTCGCCAACACCCCCGACAACAACGCCGCCAACAACACGCTGACCATCCAGTACCGGGCCCACGTGATGAAGAACGCGCTGGCGCAGTCCCCGACGGCACAGCAGCTCGTCAACAGCGCCACGCTCAACTACGCCATCAACGGTGTGGCCGCCACCCCCAAGAACTCCGGCGCGACCCTCAACGTCTGGCAGCCGCTTCTCAACGTGTCCAAGACGCGGACCGATAGCGCCGGCACGGTGATCAGCGCCGGCGAGGCCATCACCTACACCGTCACGATGGCCAACAGCGGTACTTCGCCCGCCTACAACCCCGTCCTTGCCGACACGCTCCCGGTCGGCCTGCGCCAGGGTGGCGTCACCACCACCGGCGTCGCCTTGATCGACAGCGCCACCGGCGCTACCAGCGCGACCCTCCCCGTGCTCGCCCCGAGCTACAGCGCCGCCACCGGCGTCGCCACCTGGAACTTCGACGCAGCCGGTTCCGCCGGGCTCTACGCGGTCGCGCCGGGGCAGGCCTTGCGGGTGAGCTACCAGGTGAAGGGGGACGCGGGGCTGGGCGCCGGGGTGACCCTGAACAACCAGGCCCAGGTGAGCGCCTACTACTCCTTCGACAGCCAGGACGTCCCGGCGGCGAGCGTCCTTGGCAACCGGCAGTTCTACGGCCCGACGACGGTGGCCACGGTGCAGCTCACCACCGCGGCGGCCACCGCGCTCTCCAAGCAGGCCCAGGTCACCAGCGCCGCCATCGGCCGCCCCTTCAGCTACACCATCACCGTGCCGGCGGTGCCGCAGCCGGCCGCCATGTACGACGTGCGCGTCCTGGACGACTTGAGCTCCACTGCAACCGGGGTGGACCTGCGCTTTGTCGGCGTGCAGCGGGTTTCCGGCCCGGCCTTCACCCCGGTCAACACCGGCAGCGCCACGAGCCTCGTGATCCAGGACAGCGGCAGCGGCATCGACATCCCCGCCGGCCAGCAGGCCGTGATCAACGTGACGGTGCTCCTCACCAATTCCGCCGCCAACACCCTCGGCAAGCAGTTCCAGAACACGGCGACCTACACCTACAACGGCGTCAACAACACCCCGGCCACCCAGGCCAGCGGCGCGCCGGGCGCCAGCGCCGCCATCACCGTCGTCGGCCCCGCGCTGACCGTGCAGAAGAGCGGACCGGCCACCATCAACGCACTCGCTCCTGGCCTGTTCACGCTCAACGTCCAGAACACCGGCGGTAGCACCGCCTGGCAGGCGACCCTCACCGACCTCCTCCCCAACGTGACCACCCCGGCCCCGGGGAGCATGTGCGGCTCCGCCCCCACCAACGTCACGGCGCGCGTCTACCAGGCCGACGGCGTCACGCCGGTCTCGGCGAACCTCGTCAACGGCACCGACTTCACTGTGAGCTTCGCGCCCGCGCCCGCCTGCACCATGACTGTCGCCATGAAATCGGCCGCCGCCGCCATCGCGCCGGGCGAGCGACTGCTGGTCAACTACAGCGCCTCGCTCGACCCCTACACGGCGGGGGGGATCACCCTCACCAACGTGGCGGGCGCCACCAGGTGGCTGAGCGCGGACCCGGCGGTCACCGCGGCTGCGGACATACAGGCCACGACCGCTGCGCTCACTAACGGCACCCCCGGGGTGCTCGACGTTCAGGACGCCTTCACCGTGACCACCCAGGCGCCGCTTTTGAGCTTCACCAACACGGTGCAGAATGCGACCACCGGGCAGTCCGGCGCGAACGCGAGGCCCGGCGACACTCTGAAATACACCCTTACCATCCGCAACCTGGGCACCCTGGGTGCGGCGAACTTCACCCTGACCGACGAGCTCGACAAGCTGAACGCGGTCGCCATGTTCGCACCCGGGACACTGAAGCTCTTGACTGCGCCTTCCGGGGCGAACGTCACCGCCACCTCGGCCAACGGCGGCAGCAAGGGGACCGGCGTGGTGAGCATCGGCAATCTCACGGTGGCCCCGCAGGGGCAGGCGGGCGACGTGCTGACGGTCGAGTTCCAGGCGACGCTGGCGCCGGTGATCGACAGCGGTTCCCTGGTGCAGAACCAGGCGCAGGTCGCGTCCCCCCTGTTGCCGTCGCAGCTGAGCGACGATCCGTCGCTGCCGGGAACGGCCGACCCGACCCGTACCGTCATCGCGTCGGCGCCGCGGTTCCTGCTCCAGAAGACGGTGCGGGACGTCACCTCCGGGAGCGCCACGGTCACGGCCGGCGACACGCTGCGCTACTCCATCACCGTCAAGAACGACGGCACAGAGAACGCCACCGGGGTCACCCTGCGCGACCAGGTCCCCGCCAATACCGCCTATGTTCCCAACAGCACCACCCTGAACGGCAAACCGGTGGCAGACGTCGGCGGTGCCAGCCCGCTGCAGAGCGGGATGACGGTCAACTCGCCGGCGAACCCGGTACCGGGCACCATGCCCGCGGCGGCGGGTGCTGCGAGTAACGTGGCCACCATCACCTTCGAGGTGAGGATCAGCAGGAGCGTGGTGGCCGGAACGCTCATCTCCAACCAGGCCTTCCTGGCCGGGACCGGTGCGGCAAGCGGCCCGTTCCCGGAAGAGGCATCCGACAACCCGGCGACGCCGGTGCCCAACGATCCCACCACGGTGGTGGTCGGCAACCTGCCGCTTCTCTACGCGCTGAAGACGGTCCAGCTCGTCGGCGACGCCAACGGCGACGGCCTGGTCGATCCCGGCGACGAGCTCCAGTACACCATCACCATGACCAACTCGGGGGGGACCGCCGCGACCGGCGTCCTGCTCACCGACGCCATCCCCGCCAACACCACCTACGTCGCCAACAGCGTACGCCTGAACGGCGCGGCGGTGGCCGACGCGGCGGCCGGAGTATCCCCCCTCACCAACGGCATCGGTGTCGTCTCCCCGGGCGTCACCCCGCCAGCGCCCCCCGCGACCGCCGGGACCCTCGCGGCAGGCGGCACCGGTGTCGTAACCTTCAAGGTCCAGGTCAACCAGGGGGTCGCCCCGGGTACCGTGATCAGCAACCAGGGGAGCGTGGCCAGCACGGAACTGCCGCTTTTGGCCACCGACTCCGACGGCACCCCCACCAACGGCTACCAGCCTACCGTGATCGCGGTGGGGAACGCACAGCAGCTCAGCATCACCAAGTCAGCCGTGGTGGTCGGCGGCGGTGCAGCGCTCCCGGGGAGCGTCCTGGAATACACCGTGCGCGCCACCAACGTGGGCCTGGTGCCAGCCACGGGCGTGGTGCTGACCGACGACCTGACCCCGCTCCTCCCCCAGGCGAGCTACCTCACCGGTTCCGGGGTCATGAACGGCTCCTCCAACGGGGTCACCTATGCGGCCCCGGTCCTCAGTGCCAACTACGGTGCCAGCTACGGCCCCCTGGCGCCGGGTGCTGCCGTCGTGATGCGCTTCCAGGTGAAGCTGAACGCCACCGTGTCCAGCGGCAGCGTGGTCAACAACACCGCCCAGGCGAGCTGGGATACCCCGACTCGGGTGGCGAGCGCGGGGACTTCGGTCACCGTCGGCGGCATGCCGGGGAGCGCAAGCCTCACCGGATCGGTGTGGCAGGACGCGAACCACGACAACGTCCTCGATGGCGGCGAGCTTCCTTCCGCGGGCTGGACGGTGGACCTGTACCAGGACGGCCGCGTGGTGGGTACGGTGAAGAGCTCTACCGACGGCTCCTACCGTTTCAGCGGGGTGCCCCCCAACGCCGGCACGGCGATCAAGTACGAACTCCGCTTCCGCGCGCCGGGCGCCGGTGCCGCCACCGCCCTCCTGGGATGGTGCAGCTCTCCCTTCACCAACGGCATGCAGCGCATCTCCGACATCGTGGCCGGCGGCGGCTCGCTGCTGCAGGAGCTGAACCTGCCGCTCACACCCAACGGCGTGGTCTACAACTCCATCGTGCGCACCCCGGTGCCGGGTGCGACCCTCACCATGGTCCAGGCGGGGAGCCGCCTCCCCGTCGCCGCGAGCTGCTTCAACGACCCGGTGCAGCAGGGGCAGGTCACCACCGCCAGCGGCCTCTATAAATTTGACCTCAACTTCAGCGATCCCTCCTGCCCCTCCGGCGGGGAGTACCTGATCCAGGTGACCCCCCCGGCTACCGGTTACATGGCTGGCGTCTCCAAGCTGGTGCCGCCCGCCTCCAGCGACAGCACTGCCTCCTTCGCCGTCCCGGCCTGCCCCAGCAGCGCCTTCGACGCGGTGCCGACCACGGCCGGGTACTGCGAGGCGCAGGCGTCGGACCTGGCGCCCGGCACGTCGGTCCTCCCCGGCGCCGCCACCGCCTATTACCTGCGGCTCACCCTGGACAACCTGCAGCCGGGCTACAGCCAGATCTACAACAACCACATCGCCGTCGATCCGACCCTCAACACGGCAGTCGCCATCACCAAGACCGCGGCCGTCACCGACGTGTCGCGCGGCGCCCTGGTCCCCTACACCATCACCCTCAACAACACCTTGGGGGCGACCCTCAGGGACCTGAGCGTGGTGGACACCTTCCCGGCGGGATTCAAGTACGTGGCCGGGTCGGCGCGCCTGGACGGCCGCAAGGCCGAGCCGACGCTGAACACGCGCCAGATGACCTGGAGCGTCGCGCAGCTCACCAGCAGCACCAGCCACAGCATCACCTTCCTCATGATCGTCGGCTCCGGCGTCTCCGAGGGGGAGTACGTGAACCGCGCCCAGGTGCTGAGCACCATCACCGACAGCGTCGCCTCCGGGGTCGCCTCGGCGACCGTCCGCGTCATCCCCGATGCGGACCTCGACTGCACCGACGTGATCGGCAAGGTCTTCGACGACGCCAACGCCAACGGCTATCCGGACCAGGGAGAAAAAGGGCTCGCCGGCGTGCGCGCCGTGACCGCCCGGGGGCTGGTGGCCACCACCGACGAGTTCGGCCGCTTCCACATCACCTGCGCGGTGGTGCCGGACCAGGACCGCGGCAGCAACTTTATCCTGAAGCTCGACGAGCGCACGCTCCCCACCGGGTACCGCGTCACCGGAGAAAACCCCCAAGTGCAGCGGGCCACGCGGGGCAAGATGCTGCGCTTTGACTTCGGCGCGGCCATTCACCACGTGGTGTCCCTGGACGTCGCCGACGGCGCCTTCGAGCCCAACGGGATGAGGCTGCGCAGGCAATGGCAGCCGAGGATCGACCTCCTTTTGAAGGAACTGCGCAAGGCACCGGCGGTGCTGCGGCTTTCCTACCTCGCCGAGGTGGAGAGCAAGGCCCTGGTGGAGCAGCGTCTCAAGGCGCTCAAGACGGAGATCTCGGGCAAGTGGGGGGACGGTTACCCCCTCACCATCGAGACCGAGGTCTTCTGGCGCCGGGGTGCGCCGCCGTGACCGGAATAGTCTTGCAGGGGAGGAGCCGGCTCTTCTTTCCCTGTTCCAAGGGGATCCCCCACCCCATACCCCCCTCCCGATCCGGGAGGGGGGTATGGGGTGGGGGACGCTGCGGGGAGGGGGAGGCTCAGGCAGCTCGTGCAATGGCATTCAACAAAGAAACCTCAACCTGTTTGGGTAGATGGATGGGACCAATGGTGAAGCAACGTATCGCCCTTACATGCATGATCCTCGCGTCGCTGGCAGCAGCCGGGCCCGCGGCCCGTGCGGAGAGCACACCCGCGCCGGTCGCCAAGGCTGCCGCCGCGCCGGCGGTCGCGACCCCCAACGTCCGGGACGCAGCCGGTCCCGGTGAGACGACCGAGGGGCATCTTCCCAAGGAAGCGACCTATACGCCGTGGCTGCTCGACCCGTCCGTTTTCGCGCAG
Organism: Geomonas agri; assembly: GCF_020179605.1. Classification (NCBI taxonomy): domain Bacteria; kingdom Pseudomonadati; phylum Thermodesulfobacteriota; class Desulfuromonadia; order Geobacterales; family Geobacteraceae; genus Geomonas; species Geomonas agri. Next base: position 164,075 of record NZ_JAINZO010000002.1, on the reverse strand, counting down.
GACCAGGGGGACCGCACCGAGAAGCGTCAGGTTGCCGAGAAGGACGTGAAGACGGTCAAGCTGACCAACCTGGTGCCGCCCATCCGCTTCCGCACCGGCGAGGCCGACATCACCCGGGAGTACCTGGAGCTTCTGCGCGGCGTGCTGGAGAAGATGCGGGGCCGCAATAACGTCCGCCTCCATTTCGTGGGGCACGCCGACACGCAACGGCTGAGCGGTGCGCTGCAGGCGAAGTTCGGCGACAACACCGGCCTGTCCCGCGAGCGCGCCGGCACCACGGCCGAGTACTGCCAGCGCGCCCTGGGGCTTCCCCCGGAGGCGATCTCCTATGAAGGGATGGGCGACGCCAAGCCGGTCGCCTCCAACGCCACCGAGGAGGGGAGGGCGCTGAACCGGCGGGTGGAGGTCGAGGTCTGGTACGACGAGATCGGCGAAAAGATGGTGGAAAAGGAAGTGATCGTCCCGGCGCAGGTGAACCGGGTCAAGATCTGCCGCACCGAGACGGTCTGCAAGATGCGCTACCAGGAAGGGCTTTCGCACCGGGTCCGGATCAAGAACCTCGTCGCCCCCCTGCAGTACGACGCCGCCATGCTGACTGTGCCGGAGGATTTCCCGCACCAGGTAAGGCAGGCCTTGAACAACCTGGCCGGCAAGCAGCACATCGCCGTCAAGTTCATCGCCTACAGCGACACGACGCCGCTGGAGGCGCGTGACGAGCGCATCTACGGCGACCAGCTGGGGCTCTCCAAGGCGGTCGCCCGGCGCGTCGCCCTCGCCGTGCAGGACGCGCTGAAGAGTACCCCGGTCTCCTTCGAAAGCGAGGGGAAAGGGGCCACACAACCGGTGGCCTCCAACGACACCCCGCAGGGGCGGGCGCTGAACCGGCGCGTTGCGGTGGAGTTCTGGCACGACGACGCGCTCCAGGAACTGTCCGACGAGCCGCAACTCTGCCCAGAGGATGCCGAAGCCCAGACCGTCACCAGGGTCTACGATCCTCCCTCCGGTCCCATCCCGGCCATCCTGTTCCAGGACGGCAACCCGGTGCTCCCCGAGGGGTACACCGAGCGGCTGAAAACGCTCATGGACGACATCAAGCAGCGCAGCAACGTGCGCCTGCGCTTCATCGGCTACATCAGCAACGAGCGGCTGGAGCGTCGCACCGCCGCCGTCTACGGCGACGACATCGGCTGGGCCACCGCGCGCGCCCGGCGCGGCATGACCGAGGTGAGCGCGAAGATGGGGCTCGTCCCGAAGCAGGCGGAGTTCGAGGGGCGGGGCTACGTGCAGTCGGCGGACGTGGTCGCGACCGGCTTCACCGGCACCGGCGAGTCGCGGGTCGAGGTGCAGGTGGTCTATGACGAGCAGGTCCCGGTCAACGACTACGAGGGGGTGGACATCCTGCGCATGACCCGGGAGGTGAACGCGGCCGATCCCCTGGCGCTCAACCTCCTGCGCATCTCGGTGGACGGCAAGCCGGTCGACGACCTGAACAAGAGCATCCCCGACCTGCAGCGCTGCACCGACGTGGCGCTGCAGGTCGCGAGGATCGAATTCAAGTACGACAACCTGAGGGCCTACCGCCGGCTGAACGTCACCGCCTGGCCGCGCAGCATCCGGTACGAGGACCTGCCGGGGACGGAGTTCGCCGAGAACCTGGTCCGCTTCCGCCTCTACGCCAACTACCACAGTTTCATAAAGCGCGCGGAGGTGAGGATCTTCGACGAGGAGCGCTCGGTGCGCGACCTGCCGCTGGCGGTAGTCCCCATGGACGGCGAGGGGATGGCCACCTGGAGCGCGAACTTCGAAAACCCGGTCACCCCGGCCCGTGAGCTCAAGTACCTGGTCCGCGTCTACGACGCGCAGGGGAACTACGACGAGACCGTCGCCCAGCCGCTGTGGGTGGTCGAACAGGTCGATCCCGGCACCGCCAAGTCGGACCCGGAACGGGAACTCCTGGCCGGGTACGGCGGCAGCCGCATCGGGGAGCGCAACATCCCGGTCGCCGGCGGTACCGTCCAGGCCTACGGCAGCTCCATCCCCACCGAGCACCGGGTCTGGTTGGCCGGCTACCCGGGACCGGTGGACGGCAACGGGCGCTTCATCGTCGAGGAGATCCTCCCCAAGGGGATGCACACCGTGGAGGTGGCGGTGCTGGACAAGGCTGGCAACGGCGAGCTCTTCCTGCGCGACCTGGCCATGCCCAAAAGCGACTGGTTCACCGTCGGGATCGCCGACCTGACCTTCTCTGCGGACAAGACCAGCGGCCCCGCCAAGCTGCTCGCCCCGGACCAGCCGCGCTACAGCCACGACTTCAACGCCGAGGGGCGCCTCGCCTTCTACACTAAGGGGACCTTCGGCGACGGCTGGGGGCTCACCGCCAGCGCCGACACGCGGGAAGCTCCCCTGGACCAGCTCTTCAGCAACTTCTTGGACAAGTCGCCCGAGTCGCTGTTTCGGCGCATCGACCAGGACTACCACTTCCCGACCTACGGCGACGATTCGACCGTGCTGGAGGATGCCCCCACCAGCGGTAAGTTTTACGCCCGGCTGAAAAAGGACCAGAACTACGGCCTGTGGGGCAACTTCAGGATCGGGTACCTCGACAACGACCTGGCCCACGTGGACCGCGGGCTCTACGGCGCGAACCTCCACTACCAGATCCCCGGCGTCACCAGCTTCGGCGAGAAGCGCTTCATGGTGGACGGGTTCGCCGCCGAGCCCGGCACGGTGGCCGGCCGCGACGAGTTCCGCGGCACCGGCGGGTCGCTCTACTACCTGCGCCGGCAGGACATCCTGCAGGGTTCCGAGCGGGTGCGCATCGAGATCCGGGACAAGGATTCCAACATGGTGCTGGCGGTGAAGGACCTGACCCCGGTCCAGGACTACGACGTCGATTACCTTCAGGGACGCCTGGTCCTCACCCAGCCCCTGGAGTCGACGGCGGCGGACAACCTCCTGGTGCACAGCGACACCATCGACGGCAACCCCGTCTACCTGGTGGCCCGCTACGAGTACACGCCGGGAGCCGCGGAACTGGACACCATGACCTTCGGCGGCCGGGCCCACTACTGGTTCGGCGACTATGTGAAACTGGGCCTCACCGGCACCGGCGGCAAGGACGGCGACATCGACGAGAGCCTCGCCGGTGCGGACCTCACCCTGCGCAAGTCCGCCGCCACCTGGCTCAAGCTGGAGACCGGCCGCAGCAAGGGGGCGGGGCTCTTCACCTCCACCTCGCTCGACGGCGGCTTCAACTACAGCACCGTGCAGGCACCCGTCGCTGCCGCGATCGCCGCCAACGCCTACCGGATCGATGCGAGCGTCGCCCTGCAGGATCTGAATAAGGATTGGCGGGGGCGCTTTACCCTCTACAGCCAGCTCCTGGAGGCGGGGTACTCCGCACCGGGCCAGGCAGCGGAAAAGGAAACCACTCTGGTCGGCGGCACCGCCGAGGTGCCGGTCAACGACCGCCTGAAGGTCAACGTCAAGGCGGACCAGCGCAACGTGGACCAGGGGCTGCAGACCACGGCAGCCGAGGTGAACGGCACCTACCAGGTGGACGAGCACTGGAGCGCCGGGGTGGGGGCGCGCCTGGATAGCCGCAAGGACCAGTCGACCGTAGTACCCCTGACCCAGGAGACCGGGGACCGCGTCGACGTCGTGGGGAAGGTCGGCTACGACACCAAGGCGCGCTGGAGCGGCTACCTCTTCGGGCAGGAATCGGTACTCACCACCGGCAACCGTGAGGGTAACGGCCGGGGCGGCGTGGGGGGCGCCTTCCGGGTCACCGACCGCCTGAAGCTGAACGGCGAGGCGTCCGGGGGAAATCAGGGCCTGGCCGGTCGCTTCGGCAGCGAGTACCTCTACAGCGACCGTACCACCCTCTATACCAACTACGCCCTCGAGAACGAGCGCTCCGACAACGGCGTGCAGGCTAGGAAAGGTGCCCTCACCTCGGGCTTCCGCACCCGCTACTCGGACAGCGCCAGCGTCTACGGCGAGGAACGCTACACCCACGGCGACGTCCCCAGCGGCCTGCTCCACTCCTACGGCGTCGACCTCGCCCCGACTGACCGGCTCAACTTCGGGGCCAAGGGGGAGTTTGGCACCCTGCGTGACAACCTCACCGGCGCGGAGCTGAAGAGGAAAGCCCTGGGCGTGAGCGCGGGGTACGGCTTTGAGAAGGTGAAGCTCTCCAGCGCCGTGGAATACCGGGTGGACGACGCCGAGCAGTCGGACCTGAGCCGGGTGAAGCGGACCACCTGGCTGTTCAAGAACAGCCTGAAGTACCAGGTGACCCCGGACTGGCGGCTGATCGGCAAGTTCAACTACTCGCAGAGCACCAGCTCGCAGGGGGATTTCTACGACGGCAGCTATACCGAGGCGGTGGTGGGCTACGCCTACCGCCCCGTCGCCAACGATCGCCTGAACGCCTTGGTCAAGTACACCTACTTCTTCAACCTCCCCGCGGTGGGACAGCTAAACGGCACCAGCACCAGCGCGGGTGTCATGCAGCGCAGCCACATCGCGTCGATCGACGCCACCTACGACCTGACGGAGCGCTGGAGCATCGGCGGCAAGTACGCCTACCGGCTCGGGCAGGTCAGCATGGACCGGGTCAACCCCGAGTACTTCGACAGCACCGCCCATCTCTACGTGGCGCGGGCCGACTGGCACTTCCTGCACAAATGGGATGCGCTCGTCGAAGGGCGGATGCTCGACCTGCCGGAGGCGAAGGACCGGCGCAGCGGCGTGCTCCTGGGGCTTTACCGTCACCTGGGCAACAACGTCAAGGTCGGGGGCGGCTACAACTTCAGCAACTTCTCCGACGACCTGACCGACTTCAGCTATCGGCACCAGGGAATATTCGTCAACGTGGTGGGGATGATTTAGTCATGTCTGAGGCGGCCTTACCCCCTCGCCCTCCGGGAGAGGGTGGCCGAAGGCCGGGTGAGGGAGAGGCCATGCAGGAGATCTTCGCCCGTTGCAGCGCCCTCACCCCTGCCCCTCTCCCGGGGGGCGAGGGGAACCCGACTGTCTTCAAATGAACCGCCGGCAACCCGTCCCGGAACGCAGGCACAACTAAACATAGGTGGCAGACATGAGCAAAGTTCTGAAGGTAATCGTCGTAGGGATGTCGGCACTTCTGTTGACCCTTCCTGTCTATGCGCAGGGAGCTGCCCCGGTACCGGGGGGGCAGGAGAGCGTGCGGGAAGAAGTCGCACCGGAGGGTGTTGAGGATCAGGCCATACCCGAGGATATCGACGTGCGAAGCGCGGACGAAAAGCCCGATGCGCAGACCGCAGCGGAGGGCGTCGAAGCCTCACCCGTGCCCAGTCCCGCGCAACTCCCGGTCGGACAGGGAGTGGTCAAGGCCGAGGCCAGGCGGGCGGCTGACAAAGAGCAGACCAAGGGGCTCGACGAGCAGGTCCAGGAGATCAAGGCGGATGTCCTCTCCATCGCCGCGCAGCTGAACCGGCTCGAAGAGAAGCTCCTCTACCCCTCCGACACCCAGGTCGCCATCTTCGTCTCCCTGGAGGGGACCGAGAAGTTCCGCCTGGACGCCGTGACCATCGAGATGGACGGCAAGAAGGTCGCCCATCACCTCTATACCTACAACGAGATCGAGGCGTTGCGGAAGGGGGGCGTGCAACGGATCCACGTGGGGAACGCCATGACCGGCGAGCACCCCCTGCACGTGACGATCATGGGCAAGACCGAAGGCGGATCGGATTTTCAGAGGGAGGAGAACTTCAAGGTCGCCAAGGGGATCGGCCCGAAACTGGTCGGCGTGGTTCTCACCGGCAGCAAGACCATCACCGTGAAGGACTGGTAAGCCATGTCCAGGCTGATCCTCATACTGGTTTGCCTGCTGTCGGCGAGCGTGGCCCTGGCTGCCGGCGCCGCTACGGAAAGCGGCGACCGTGCTCCCCGCCCCGTCGGCGGCCTCAAGGACGTCTACTTCGGAGAAGCGCTCTTCCACGCCTACCAGGGTGAGTGGTTCGAGTCGGTGGCGCGTTTGGACACCGAACTCGGGCAGCACCACCGGGTCGACGAGCCTGCGCTGGATACGCTCTACCCCCACGTGGACCAGGCGCAGTTCGACGTCGGCGACTTCGAGATGGGCTACCGGATGCACCTGCGCGCCGGGCGCGCCATCCGGGCGGTGATCGAGGGGAAGGTGGACGAGCCCCAGCGCAACGCGGCCATTTACCGGCTGGCCCGGCTCTACTTCCGCAAGGATCAACCGCGGGAGGCCCTCCAGGCGATGGAGCGCATCCGGGGCAAGGTGCCGGAGCGGATTCGCGACGACGTCGCGTTCCTGCGGGCGCAGCTCCTCATGGCCAACGACCGCCACGAGGAGGCGTCGCACATCTTGAAGGAACTTTTGGGGACCAAGGGGCTGGAAGGTTTCTCCGGCTACAACATGGGGATTGCGCTGATGCGGCAGGGGAAGGAGCAGGACGGGCGACAGCAGTTGGACCGGGCCGGGCAGATCGCAAGCCTCGATCCCTCCAGCCAGGGAATCAGGGACAAGTCCAACCTGGTGCTCGGCTACAAGCTCCTGGACGAAAACAAGGGGGGCGACGCCAAGCTGGTCCTGGACCGGGTGCGCCTGAGCGGCCCCTTCTCCAACCGTGCGCTGCTCGGCTCGGGGTGGGCCGACGCCAACCAGGGGCAGTTCGAAAGGGCGCTGGTTCCCTGGAGCATCCTTGCCAGGCGCGAGGTGACCGATCCCGCGGTGCAGGAGGCCCTTTTGGCGGTCCCCTTCGCCTACGGCAAGCTGAAGGTCTACGGGAAGGCGGCCGTCTTGTACGGGCAGGCGCTGGCATCGTTCGGCAAGGAGATCGACAAGCTGGGCGCCTCCATCACCTCCGTGCAGGAAGGGAAGTTCCTGAAGGCCCTGGAGCGGGAGGAGCTGCGCCAGGACCCGGACTGGGTGGTGAAGCTGCGCAGCCTGCCCCAGGCGCCGGAGACCTACTACCTCCTCGACCTGATGGCCTCCAACGATTTCCAGGAGTCCCTGAAAAACTACCTCGACCTGAACGAGCTGGCCAGGAAACTCTCCGCCTGGAACCGGGACCTCGATTCCTTCGAGGAGATGATCAAGCTGCGCCGCGGCTACTACGAGCCGCTGCTTCCCGAGATCGACGAGTCCTTCAAGCAGCTCGACTCCCAGATCCGGCTGCGCCAGGAGCAGCGCGACCGCATCGAGAAACGGCTGCACGCCATGCTGACGGCGCCGCGCCCGGACCACCTGGCCACCGCGCAGGAGAGGATCGCCCGTGAGGAGATCGCGCGGCTGGAGCAGGCCGCCGGTGCCTCCGCTCCCGCCGAGGTGAATCAGCGACTGGCACGGCTGCGCGGTGTCATCTCCTTTAACATCGCCACCCAGTACCACCAGCGCTTCACCGATACCTTCGAGGACCTCGACAACCTGAACCGGGAAACGGAGCGCCTCAAGCAGCAGTACGTTTCCTTCGTGCGCACCCGACAGGCCGCGACGCAAAGCTACCAGGGGCACGACGATGGGATCCGCGGCGAGCGCGCGAGAATCGCGACTGCCCGGGAAAAGGTGGCGGCGCTGTTGCCGCGCCAGGGGAAGATACTGGAGGCCATGGCGGTGGAGGAACTGTCCCGGCGCCGGGTGCGCCTCGAGCAGTTCCAGGTCACCGCGCGCTTTGCCATCGCGGACAGCTACGACCGCGCCAACAAGGCGCAGGCTCAAAAGAGGGTGGGCGAATGAAGCGGACCAGATTCCTGATCCTGGCAGTCGCCGCGCTCCTTGCCGCGTGCCAGTCCGGCGGCGGCAGGGAAACCATCGCGCAGCTCAGAACCGTGCAGGTCGAGATCAAGGAAGAGCCGATCGAGGGGGGACTCGACAAGGCGATGGAGGGATACCAGCGCTTCCTTGACGAGACGCCCGAATCTTCGCTCACCCCGGCCGCCATCCGGCGCCTGGCCGACTTGAAGATCGAGAAGGAGTACGGCTACCTTGCCGCCCCCGCCGGGAACAGCCGCGATGTCGCGCTCCCGGCGCCGGAGCGGACCGCAGTCCAGGCCGCGCCTGTCGCCGCTTCCGAACAGGCGAAACCGGGCGAGTCCGAAGCCGATTTCGAAAAGAGGGCGCTCAAGGCCCAGGGGGGGCACGAGACGGGGGAACGGGCCGGGGCCCGCGAGGCGATCGCCCTGTACCAGAAGCTCCTGGACAAGTACCCCCGCTACGACGGCAACGACCAGGTCCTCTACCAGATGTCCCGCGCCTACGAGGAACTGGGCGAGACCGAGCAGGCGATGGCGGTGCTGGATCGCATGGTGAAGGATTTCCCGAAGTCGCGCTACCTGAACGAGGTTCAGTTCCGCCGCGCGGAGTACTTCTTCACCCATCGGCAGTACATCGAGGCGGAAGGGGTGTACAAGGGGCTGGTCGAGGCCGGCCCGGAGACCTCCTACTACGAGCTGGCCCTCTACAAGCTCGGCTGGACCTTCTACAAGCAGGAACTCTACGAGGAGGGGCTGGACCGGTTCATCGCGCTCCTGGACCACAAGGTCGCTACCGGGTACGACTTCACCCAGACCGGCGACGACCTTGAACACAAGCGGGTCGACGACACCTTCCGCGTCGTCAGCCAGAGTTTTTCCTACCTGCACGGCGCCGCTTCCGCCGTGGAGTTCTTCGAGAAGAAAGGCACGCGCAGTTACGAGGACCGCGTCTACAGCAACCTGGGCGAGTTCTACTATGAGAAGCGCCGTTACAGCGACGCGGCGGCGGCCTACAACGCCTTCGTGAGCCGCAACCCCTTCCACCGGGCTTCTCCGCAGTTCAGCATGCGCGTGATCGAAATCCACATCGCGGGGGGGTTCCCGACCCTGGTGATCGAGGCGAAGAAGGAATTCGCCAGGAACTACGGGTTGAAGGCGGAGTACTGGAAGCACTTCGAGCCTGGCTCCCGCCCCGAGGTCTTGGGCTTTTTGAAGACCAACTTCACCGATCTCGCCCACCACTACCATGCGCTGTACCAGGCCCCGGAACATGCCAAGGAGAAGGAGGAGAACTTCCAGGAGGCATTGCACTGGTACGGCGAGTTCCTGGTTTCCTTCCCCAAGGACGCCGAGTCGCCGGTCATCAACTACCAGATGGCGGACCTGCTCATGGAGAACCGCTCCTTCGCGCGGGCGGCGCAGGAATACGAGAAGACCGCCTACGAATACCCGCGCTACGAGAAGTCCTCCGCCGCGGGGTATGCGGCCGTCTTCGCCTACCGCGAACAGCTCAAGGGCACCCGGGACGAGGAAAAGGACCAGGTCAAGCGGGAAGCGGTGCGCAGCTCGCTCAGGTTCGCCGACACTTTCCCGGAACACGAGAAGGCGGCGATCGTGCTCGGGGCGGCCGCGGACGACCTCTACGAGTTGAAGGATTACCAGCAGTCGCTCACGGTGGGACGAAAGCTCATTGCCACCTTCCCGACCGCGGACAAGGACGTGCTCAAGTCCGCCTGGATCGTGGTCGGGCACTCCTCCTATGAGTTGAAGGGGTACGCCGACGCCGAGGCCGCCTACGTCCAGGTGCTGGCCCTGGTCCCCGCGGAAGACAAGAGCCGGGAAGGCTTCACGGACAACCTGGCCGCCTCGATCTACAAGCAGGGCGAGCAGGCCAACGCCGCCAAGGACTACCGCGCCGCCGCAGACCATTTCCTGCGGGTCGGCCGCATGGCCGCGGGTTCCAAGCTCCGGGTCAACGCCGAGTACGACGCCTCGGTTGCGCTGATCCAGCTCAAGGATTGGAAAGCGGCGACGGCGATCCTCACCGGCTTCCGCGGCCTCTTCCCCGGGCACGAACTGCAGCCGGAGGTCACCCGCAAGCTCGCTCACGTCTACAAGGAAGATGGGCAGCTCTCCCTGGCAGCCGGCGAGTACGAGCGCCTGGAGACGGAGTTCAAGGACGAGGAGGTCAGAAGGGAGTCCCTCATGCTGGCGGCGGAACTGCACCAGCAGACCGGGAACAGGAAGCAGGCACTGGTCGTGTACCGCCGCTACGTCGGCTACTTCCCGGAGCCGGTCGAGGTGAACCTGGAGATGCGCAACAAGGTCTGCGAGATCCTCAAGGAGGACGACCGCAAGGCGTACCTCGACGAACTGAGGGAGATCGTGGCCATCGACGCCGCGGCCGGCCCGGCGCGCACCCCGCGTACCAGGTACCTGGCCGGGACGGGGGCCCTGGTGCTCGCCGAGCAGACCTACGAACGCTTCACCGAGGTGCGCCTGGTGAAACCGTTCGAAGACAACCTGCGTAAGAAGAAGGAGCTGATGAAGGAGACCATCCAGAACTTCAACAAGCTGCCGCAGTACGAAGTGGGCGAGGTGACCGCGGCGGCGACCTTCTACCTGGCCGAAATCTACGGGCACTTCGCCAAGGCGCTCACCGGTTCCGAGCGGCCGGACGATCTCAATCCCCAGGAGTTGCAGGAGTACGAGATGGCCCTGGAGGAGCAGGCGTTTCCGTTCGAGGAGAAGGCGATCACGGTCCACGAGAAGAACATGGAGCTGATCTCCCTTGGCATCTACAACGGCTGGATCGATAAGAGCCTCGGCAAGCTGGCGAAACTCCTGCCCGTGCGCTACGACAAGCCGGAAGCCGCCAGCGGCCTCATGGCCTCGCTGGAGAGCTACAGCTACGAGATCGAAAGACCGGTAGCGCCGGCCGCGCCGGCTCCCGCAGCCGGGAACCCGGTCCTAAGCGACGCGGTGGCGCCCGCCGAGCCTGCCGCAACTGTCGGCAATGCCGCTGAGGGTTCGACGGCGGCACCTGCCGAGGGCGGAGAAGGGAAGACGGCAGCAAAGGCCACGGAGGGGGGCGCACCGCAGGAAGATGCAGCCGCCGCGGCGCCGGCGCAAAGCAAGGAAGCTGCCCAGAAAGCCGCACCGACCAAGGCGAAGAAATCTAAGAAGGGGACCGCGAAGCGGCGCCCAAAAGGGGGTAACAAGTGAAGCGATTGGTGAACGACCGTCCCGGTTTCCTGTTCCTGTTCCTTTTGCTCCTGGTCTTGTCGGGGTGCGTGACCGGCGGGCACGCGAAGAAAGTGCCCGATGCCTCCCCGGTCCCCGTGGCCGAGGCGCCCCTCCCCCAGTCCTCCGCTCCATCGGTGCAGCGTCTGGGCCAGGGGAGGGAAGGGTTCGTCATCAGGGAGTCCGTGAACCTCGACCGGCAGGCACGCACGGATTTCGACAAGGCGAACGAACTCCTCAAGGCGGGCGAATACCAGAAGGGCGCGGAGCTGCTGGAAAAGGTGATTGCACAGGCACCGGGACTCACCGCACCCCGCATCAACGCCGCCGGCGCTTACAGTCAGCTGAACAAGCCCGAACAGGCCGAGCAGCAACTGAAGGCCGCGCTGGAGGCGATCCCCGGGCACCCCGTGGCGGGCAACGAGTACGGCCTGCTGCTGCGCAAGGCCGGACGCTTCACCGAGGCCCGCGTCGTGTACGAAAAGTCCCTGGCAGCGTTCCCCGAATACCGTCCCTTGGAAAGGAACCTCGCCATACTCTGCGACCTCTACCTCAAGGACCTCACCTGTGCCCGCGCGCACTACGAGGCGTACAGCAGGGCGACCCCCGACGACAAGCAGGTGAAGCTGTGGATTGCTGACCTGCAGGGGCGCAGCGGACAGGTCGCCATGCACAAGGAGGCGGGACCGCGGCAATGAGTGTTGACGATTTCGACTTTCCCCCGTTGCAAGGCAAGAGGCAGAGGCCTCCGGCCGAGCAGGAGGAGAGGCAGCCTTGCTTTTCGTGGAGGCACCACCGTTACCGGCAGATCCGGTTTTGCTTAAGGCATCACCGCTACAAGGAGGAACGCACTATGTCTGGCAGGCTGTTTTTCTTCATCTTTTTGGTCCTTATCCCGGTTGGCATCGTCATCGCTCAGGACGACGGGACTGCCGCACCTGACGACCCCAATGTCAACGTGGGCGCGGCAGCCCCTGCGGCCCCCGGCGACTCGGAGCCCAAGATGGTCTCGGGGATGTCGGTCCTGGGCAACAAGGAGGCCCCCATGTCCCTGGTCATCGTCCCCTGGAAAACCTCGGAGCTGGGTGCCGAAGCAAGTCTCACCAGGACGCTGGATGAGCGCCCCGCACCGGTGGACCGGGAGGTTTTTTTGCGCGAGGTGGCTTTTTATGACGTCAGCGCCGGCGCCAACGGGAGCGCTTCGGCAGGTTCGAAACCGGGCATGTAATAAATCACCGCATCAGCGGATCAATCGACCCAAAGAGGTCTACAGGCAAGGAGGCAAGTGATGCACGCAATCGTAAGGTTTTTCCAAATGGGTGGGTTCTTCATGTTCCCGATTCTGTTGGTACTGGCGGCCGGGCTCGCCATCGCGGTGGAGCGCTGGATCCACCTGAACCGGGTGAAGAAGGAGAACAGCCAGATCTGGGATCAGGTTCACCCCATCCTGGCGACCGGCGACTTCGACAGGGCGCGGGATCTGGTCAACGAGGACACCTCCACCATAGCGCAGATGCTGTCCATGGGCCTGGCACGCCAGGGCGCGGTGAGAAGAAGAGAGGATATCGAGATCGCCATGGAAGAAAGCCTCATGGAGATCATTCCCCAGCTGGAAAAGCGCACCCCGTACCTTGCGCTCCTGTCGAACATCGCCACCCTGTTCGGTCTGCTCGGCACCATCATGGGCCTCATCGCCGCCTTCACCGCGGTCGCCACGGCGAGCCCGGCCGAGAAGGCGGCACTGCTGGCCGCCAGCATCTCCGAGGCGATGAACTGCACCGCTTTCGGTCTCATGTCCGCGATCCCGCTGCTGCTGATCCACGCCCGCCTCACATCGACCACCGGGCAGATCGTGGGGAGCCTGGAGATGGTTTCGGTGAAGGCGCTCAACAGCATCTCCACCTTTGCCAAGCGTGCCTACTGAGAACCCGAAACCTACTACAGAGAAAATGACAGGAGCCGGTTATGGCCAGACGTAGAAGAAAGCAAAAAGAAGAACTGGACATGGACATCATGGAGGTGCTGAACCTGACACCGATGATGGACGTCTTTACCGTTCTCGTCGTTTTTCTGCTCATCACTGCGGTCTTCACCAGTATCACCATCATGGAGTTGAGCGTCCCCACCGGCGCCGGAGCCGCCGCTGCCGCCAAGCCGAACTTCGCCATCGAGGTGATCGTCCGCAAGGCGGGGCTGGAGATCGCCAACGGCAAGTCCGTAGAAGCCGTCATCTCGAAGAAGGGGGACAAGTACGACCTCGAGAAGCTCTCCGAAGTGATGCGCGGCATCAAGGCCCAGTACCCCGACAAAGAAGACGCGACCGTCCTCATGGAGCCGAAGGTCGAGTACGACTACCTGGTCCAGGTGATGGATGTGGTGCGCGGCACGGTGGTGAAGACGCCGGGGAGCGCACAGGGGGCAAAGATCGTCCTCTTCCCGAAGATATCGATAGGAGATGCACCATGAGAGAAAGCAGGCGCATGAAGCGGCTGGAGCGCAACAACCATCGCCGACAGGCATTTTTGAATCTCATCCCCATGCTGGACGTTCTTTCGGTCCTGGTGTTCTTCCTGCTTTTCCACTCGTTCAACGGGGACATGCCCGAGCAGCGCCTGAGCCTGCCGAACTCGGTGGTGGAGACCAAGCCCAGGGGGACGGTGGTAGTCTCGGTGACTCCCGAGGCGGTCGTGGTGCAAGGGCAGCCGGTGGTCAGAACGGCCGAACTGTACGACGACAAGGTCGGCTACGTGCGCGAAGTGACGGATCGGCTTAAGGAGATCCAAGGCAAGATCGACCAGGGGCGGAGCACCGCCGCCGAAAACGAAACGAGGGAAGTGACCTTGCTCGCGGACAAGAACATCCCGTTCAAGGTACTCAAAAAAATCATGACGAGCTGCACAGCTTCCGGATACGGAAAGATATCACTTGCCGTCATCCAGAAAGCGTCGCATGCCTAGCGGGTGCACTGTGAATACATCCTTACTGGAACAGGAATTGGCCCCTCTCAACGCACAGGTCAGGCAGGTCAAGGAAGCGCTCAACGACCTGGAGATGCAGTTAAGCGTGGCGGACTCGGAACTCGGAATGTTTTCAGACGACCAGATGCGTTTCGACGCCCTCCGGGACGCCTGTAACGCCATGGAGCGGCTTGCCGCGCTGGACGCGGACCAGCTTTTTTGGGAAGTGCTGCCGGAGGTGACGGATCCGGCGCCGCGGGTCGCCCGGATACGAAGCCTGGTCGAGGCCTTCGACGGGGAGATCCGCGGCGTCCTGGAAACAAAGGCACGTCTCAAGGGGCAGGTTGATCGACACCGGGAGGAGCTGGAGTGTCTTTACGACGCGATCCAGGACGCCCACGCCCGCGACCAGCGGCGCGAAGAGGAATTCCTCGTGGAGCGGGAACTTTTCCCGATACCCGAGCATGTCCTGGTCATGCCCTGGAGCGACGACCGCGAGGTCGAGCGGCGCTACCGCCGCGCCATGTCCATCGCCATGCTGCTCAGCCTCATCCTGAGCGTCATCGTGCGCGTGGTGACCGTGCCGGCGCCGGTGCACCCCGTCATTGCCGAGGTCCCGGAACGACTCGCCATGATGGTGCGCAAGGAGATCCCGAAACCGCCCCCGCCCAGGAAAGAGCAGGAGAAAAAGGAGACGGACAAGGACCCGGCCAAGAAGGAGCAGGCTAGCCAGAAAAGCGAGGAGAAAAAGCAGGCTGCGCCCCAGGAGGAGCGCGCCCAGGACAGGCCGAAGACTGCGGCCGTCGAGCAGACGGCAGCCCCCAAGAGGTCGCAGAACACTGGGATGCTTGCCTTCAAGGACAGCTTCAAGGACCTTATCGACGAGACCCCGACCCCGAAACTTGGCGCCGAGTCCCGGCTCAACAGCGCCAACGCCGCCGGCCAGGCGGTTGCCAGCCGTTCCCTGGTGAGCATGCAGGGGGGAGTCGGAAGCGGAGGCGGCTACGCCGCGGTAAGCCAGAACGTCGGCAACGGCGGCAGCGGCGGTATCGGCAATGCCGCCGTCGGTCGCAACGTCGGGGGAGGCAAAGAGGGGAGGCTCGGCAAGGGGGGCGGCTTCGCCCAGGTCAAGAGCGGGATCGCCGGAGCCGGAGGTGCCAAAGAGGGGCGACCGCTTAGCTCCAACGCCCGTGCCGCCCGCACCGACGAGGAAATCCAGATTCTCTTCGACCGGTACAAGGCCGCCCTCTACCGCATCTACAACACTCAGCTGCGCAAGGATCCGACCCTGCGCGGCAAGATGGTGCTGAAGATCGCCATCGAGCCAAGCGGCGTCGTCTCCGCCTGCTCTGTCGAATCAACCAACATCAACGCCGCCGAGTTCTGCGACCAGATCGTGGACAGGGTCAGGAAGTTCAACTTTGGGCCCAAGGACGGTGTGCCAAGGACAACCATCCTATACCCGATCGATTTCCTTCCCGCTCGTTGAGACTGCGCAGGGAGGGCAAGGAGGCAGGTGATGAGCGTAATCATCGATACGCTGATTATCGGGCTGGGGGAACCGGCCATTTTGAGTGAGGCTTTCCCTGGCTGCAAGGTGACTCGGCTTACCAGTGCGGATGCGGTTATCCATCGCTACCGGGTCATCTTGAAAGACGAGGATGAACAGCGTTACTTCGACTTCCTTCAGGACAACTGCATGGCGATGACCTCGAACAGGTTTTACTTCAGGATGAAGAATGACAAGGTCTTCGCAGACCGGATGAGGACAAGGCTCGTCGGCAACTGCGGCAGGGAAGGCGTCGAAACCGGGGTATAGGATCCACCGGAGGAAAATATGCTTTGCCAATCAACCATCGGCGCGTGCTCCGATTACCTGGGGGGCGGCCGACATGGCAGGAGGAGGTGCGATGAAACTGACCGATGTACTGATCCTGGGACCGGCAGAACTGGAGATGGTGTGCGAGGAGTACCCCGGTTGTGCGGTGGGCGATGTGAGCCCCTCCTACAGCCTCATTAAGCAATACCGGATCACCATCGAGGTAGACGACGAGAATGACTATTACAATTTCTTGCTGGACAACAGCATGGCGACGTCATCTCACAACTTTTACTACAGAGTGAGAGTCGACAAAAACTTTTATGAAAGAATCAGGAGGAGAAAACTGAAATGAGCATCTCGAAAAAAGTAAAGCTGGTCACCGTCCTTGCCTGCCTTGCGGGGGCCATATCCCTGGCATCGGGGACAGCCATGGCGGAAAGCATAAAGGGACGGGCCGGCGTCACCGGCAGGATCGGATTCCAGGTTCCCGCGGACAACGAGGCGGAATTCGGCTGGGGGAACAACAAAACCGACACCGGGCTGGTCGGCGGGGTCGGTCTCATCTATGGAATGGACTCAAATTGGGCGGCGGAGCTCGATGCCTCCCACTCCAGTTTTGACTCGGATACCGGCGATTTCCATGTCACCGACGTCTCGCTCGGCGCACAGTACCGCTTCAGGGCCCCAGGAAACAGCAGGATAGTACCGTACCTCGGCGCCGGTCTCGATATCCTGATCTCTGACTACGACCCGTATGATGGGGCCTCACTTCATGTAGATACCTGTGTGGGCGCGCACCTTAAAGGTGGGGCTGACTACTTCGTCACCAAGGACCTGGCGCTTAGCGCCGAGGCGAAATTCGTCCTTGCCCCCGATGCCGACATCACCTACCAGGGCACCCACAGCGGTGACTTCGATCCCTCGAGCTTTAACGGGACCATCGGTCTGCGCTATTTCTTCAACTAGCCGTCGATCCCTGGCCAAATCTTATCCGGAGGTAGCTATGAAACGCATCATGATTCTCCTCGCGGTTGCCCTGTTGGTGCCGGCTGCCGTCTTCGCCGGCGGGCTGGAGGTCTTCCTTTCCAACGTTAACGTCCAGGCCCGGACGGACATGCCCGGCTTCTCGATGGGGCTCAGCGCCCAGTTCGGCGTGCCGGTGACCCAGGTGCAGACCGTGATCCGGGCTGTGCCGGAACCAGCGGACGCCTTCATGGTCCTGCAGCTCGGCCAGATGTCACACCGTTCGCCTGAGTCCGTACTTGCCGTCTACCAGCCCAACAGGAAGAAGGGATGGGGCGCAATCGCCAAGGGGCTCGGCATCAAGCCGGGGTCCCGCGAATTCCACGCCCTGAAGAGCGGCAACCTCCACTTCACTGGCAGGAACGGCGAACGGAGCGGCGGGCGCGGCGATGGACCCGGCAACGGTCATGGTGGCGGACACGGCAGGGGGCACAATTCTTAGCGGAGGCGAGGAGCGGCGGCCCTGCCGCCGCTCCTCGCTGGCTCAGGAAGGAGATGCTGGAGAATGAATATGAGCAAAGGCATGATCACCGTGATAGTGGTTGGTAGCCTTACCGGTATCTGCGGCTGTAAGAAGGAGGGACCTGCGGAACGTGCGGGCAGGGATGTCGACAAGACCGTTGAGAAGATCGCCAAAGAGTTGGGAAAAGCGGACGACCGCCTGGGGGATCTTATCAAGAAGATCGACCGGTGACCGTGACCCCCGTAGCATCCATGATGTTGTCATAGCTGTCACCCCAACTCAGCCCCTAGCCTGTTCGGCAAAGTAGCGGCTTCGGAGCCAGAAAGCGACGTTAACCAGGGCGATCATCACCGGCACCTCGACCAGCGGCCCGATCACTGCCGCGAAGGCCGCGCCGGAATTGAGTCCGAACACCGCCACGGCGACAGCGATGGCAAGCTCGAAGTTGTTGCTGGCGGCGGTGAAGGCGAGCGTGGTGGTCTTGGAGTAGTCGGCACCCAGTTTTTTGCCGAGGTAGAACGAGACCAGGAACATGACCACGAAGTAGATCAGCATGGGGATGGCGATCCGGACCACGTCGAGCGGGAGTTGCACGATCAGGCTCCCTTTCAGGCTGAACATGACCACGATGGTGAAAAGGAGCGCGACCAGGGTGATCGGGCCGATGCGCGGCACGACTTCCCGGTGATAGCGCTCCACCCCGAGCGCCTTGACGCCGACCAACCGGGTGACCGCGCCGGCGATGCAGGGGATGCCGAGGTAGACGAAGACGCTCTCGGCAATCTGCCGGATGCTGACCTCGACCGTGCTGCCGGCGAGGCCGAAGTAGGGGGGGAGTACGGTAATGAAGAACCAGGCGTAGACGCTGTAAAAGAGGACCTGGAAGATGCTGTTGAACGCCACCAGCCCCGCTGCGTACTCCGTGTTCCCCTTGGCCAGGTCGTTCCAGACAATCACCATGGCGATGCAGCGCGCGAGGCCGATCATGATGAGGCCGACCAGGTACTCGGGCTTGTCGGGGAGAAAGACGATGGCGAGCACGAACATCAGTACCGGGCCGATGACCCAGTTCTGCACCAGGGAGAGCCCAAGCACCTTCTTGTTCCTGAACACCTCGGGCATTTCCTCGTAGCGGACCTTGGCGAAGGGAGGGTACATCATCAGGATCAGGCCGCAGGCGATCGGGATGTTGGTGGTGCCGACCTGGAAGCGGTTGATGAACGATTCCACCCCCGGCACGAAGTAGCCGATGGCCACGCCCAGGGCCATCGCGGCGAAGATCCAGAGGGTAAGCCAGCGGTCCAGGAAGGATAGTTTGCGGGAAAGATGTTCGCTCATTTGCCTCCTCCGAAGTATTCCAATATCCAAGCTTTGATTTCATCGCGCACGCGGCGGAACTGGGGTAGGACCTCCTCCTCGGTGCCGACACAGCGCGATGGATCGTCGAAGCCATGGTGGCTGCGCTGCGTGCCGCCGACGTACAGCGGGCACTTGTCGTTGGCGTCCCCGCACAAGGTCACCACATAGTCAAAGCTCACGCCGTCGAACTCCTCGAGAGTTTTGGAGCGGTGTCCCGAGAGGTCGATCCCTATTTCCGCAAGCACCTTGATGGCCAAGGGGTTGACCCGAGTGGCCTCGGTTCCTGCCGAGTGCGCCTCTACCTCGCCTCCCAGCAGGTGGTTGGCCAGTCCCTCCGCCATCTGCGAACGGCATGAGTTATGGGTGCAAAGGAATAGGATCTTCTTTTGATGCACGGGATGCTCCAGGACAGTTTTGGTCATGGTTGCGAACTATATCCGTCAATCCGAATATGGTCAAGGTTCACGTTTTCCAATCACGCGGGTGTCCCCATTCGTTACGAAAATTCCTTCCGTGTTAGCGCCATAACGTCTGGCGATTGACAGGCAATTTACCTTTCGCCATAATTCCGTACATTCAACGTAGACAGCTGAGCTTTTCAGCAGCAGGAGCCGAAGGTCTGCAGGGTTAAAAGCGGCGGGAGGATGCCATGCGCGAACGCGATTACTGCCTGTACGAAGAGGAAGATCCATGGGAAGGAGTGCGGCTGACTAAGGAAGCGATCCGGGCGAGAGCGACGCTCATCTTCTATACGGCGCTGGTGAGTGCGCCCTATGTCGCACTGGTGGCGATGGGAGGTTACGTGAGCGGCCTCATGTCGCACGAAGTGCTCGGCGTCACCTGTTATAACGCCATGATCTCGGCGATTTTCTTTTTCGACACCCTGAGGAATGCCGCGCATGACTGTTTTGAAAGGGCGCAGGCGGAGGGGTTCGTGACCTGCAGGGAAGGCATACCCATTATCGATCCGAGTTACCCGCACCGCCGTCTGGCACGGCTCGCGTTCGCCATACGCGGACGAGTGGTCCCCGCGGTACAAAAGTAATTCTCCAATCAGCAGCACGCAATAGAAAAAGGCCAGTCCTGAGAGACTGGCCTTTTCGTTTCGGTGCGAGATGAAATTATCGCCCGGAGGAATTTTCGATGGCCTTCCCACCGCTTTGCATGTCCTGGCCGACCCCCTTGACGGTGTGGCAACCAGCGAGGGCCCAGATGCTGGTCAAGGTAAGCATGATTGCCGTTGCAATTTTGCGTTTCATGATGTCCTCCTTTCCTGCCTTCAGCAGAAGAACCTTTATCGCTAAATTTGCGACAGCTAATGTTATCACGGCCGCGTAAAGATCGCAAATTGTGCGTGCCCGCAGGATGCTGATGGGCACGCAAGCCTTGCGGCCCCGCATTCAATTTTAAACGTCCTCGCTGTTAAACTGCGGGAGGCCGTAACTCAAATTGCGATGAGGCTGCTAAGCGCGAGATCATCTGGCGGAAATTTGAAGCGGCTCGTAGTTAAGCGCTGCGGGATTCCGTTCAGAATAACTACGGCCGCATTTAACACAACTATGACCACGTTTAAGATAAACATGGTCATAGTTATGTTAAACATGGTCTTGTTTAACTTGAAACAGGTCGTGTTTATTTTAAACGGAGAGGCTCATTAATGACGCAGCTCCTTTGATGGGGTAAAAACGGGTGCATTGGCTCTGGTGAAGACCTACTTCGGGAGAAATCAACGGTCAGTAAGGTTCACACGGGGGTGCGGCATTTCTAAATACGGTGCCAATGGTGTGCGTGACAACCTGTCTTGGTGTGCAATCGACTCGCGTTTAGCATCTACGACCCTTGTTTATTTTAAACGCACCCCAGCATTAGAAAAAGCAGGTCTAGTTTAAGTTAATCGTACCCTTGCATTAGAAAAAGTAGGTCATGATTTTTGTTGCGATGGTGTGGGGTGGGGCAGAGGTTGAGGTGCGCATGTTCGCGGTGCCACGACATCAATAAAAAACCCCGATGTCGTCCCCACCTGACCAAGGTGTGGTTCCATCGGGGTCTTGCGATGCCAGGAATGATGGTGAAGAGGCTGGCGGTGCAGAGGTGACCGCTGCAACCTCCTGGGATTTACGATTGGACCTGCCTTGCGGTTCGGCGAGCTTTCTTCTTGGTTTTATAGGTGACGACGCCGGAGTTGAGCAGGGCTTTCACATCGTTTTCGTCGGCCATCACCGACGCGTACCGCAAAATTTTCTGGATGCGCCCACTGAGGTTTTCCCGGGCGGACTTGCGGGCTGCTATGTGCAGCCGGTTCCCGGTGCGACCGCTCTCGAACATCTGCCGGTACCAGTCCACTTCGTTTTGCAGCACGCTCTGCGATCCTAACTTGTCTTCAGGCCAGCCGTTCTTGAAGATTTCCAGGCTGAACACTACGGGGAAGAAGATGTTGATGTTGGCAAGGTAGGTGGTGTCGGGTCCGTTTGATCTCAATACGTATTCGTCCATGGCTTACCTCCGTGTGTTGGTGTGGTTGACTTCTGTATGGGGGCGTTTCACCCAATGTGCCAACAGGTTATATTTTTTAAAAATTATTAATTTTATTAATGATGCGGGCGTGTTGCCTGGGGGGTGCCTGGTTGCCGATGAAAGCAGTTTTCATCGTCTCCTGTACTCGGCCCGCACAGCATTCCCGCGAAATCGCCGACAAACTCAAGTATATTAGCGAACTTTAAATGTGAACACGCCGTGCAAATTTTGAACGGGGGGGCGGGCGAAGGTATGAAGTCCGGATTTAGTCGGAAACAGTTCGATTGTGAAAGGAAAGAGGCCGGTCAAAGGCCGGCCTCTTGAAGTTTAGGAGAGCCAACAAGGTTACCTTCCTGAAGATCGCTCTATGGCCCTACCGCCACTCTGAAGGTCCTCGCCAAAGCCTTTGACCGTGTGGCACCCGGTCAGGGTCCACATGCAGGCGAGGATGACGGCTACAGCAGCTGCGACTTTTCGCTTCATCGCTCCCTCCTTTCCTTTAGGGCTTCCCGAATGCCCGCTCTTGCTCTCGACACTGAAATTGTGCGGCGAACCCGTTAAGCTGTCAGCAATATCAGCGGTGGCGATAACGGCCTCCGGCGTCAGGATCGCCCAGGATATACCCGGTCAACGCACCTGCAGCACCGCCAAGTATCGCCCCTACTGCGGGGCTCCCGCCAGAGAGTCCACCGATCAAAGCGCCGCCGCCGGCGCCTATGGCGCCTCCACTAAGCGTGCTCTGTTGCTGGCGCGACATCCCGACACATCCGAAGCTTAACGCGACCAGCAGCACGACTGCTATATATTTCAAAGCTCTCATGCGCTGCCTCCTTGCCAGGCCCTATTGTCCGCTGGAACCGGCCAGGGGCCGGTCGGCTATGCCTGATTTCAGCTTGGGTTTAACCAACTGCGTCCAGATTACCCGCATCACAGGGAGATCAAGGTCGTTGGGGTTGTTCCGATAATAGCTGTCGATATCCTGAATGATTGCCTTCATAGGTACGCCGCGAAGGCCTTCGGCCAGTTTTGTCGAGAATCCCTGTCTTTTGAGTTCAGGGTGACGTTGACTCACATTTTCCTCGATGGTGACCACGTGTCCTACGCCCCAGATGAAGGTGAACTTGGCGTCAGGCTGCAGGGTCTGCCAAACTTCCCCGGTAAGCACCGGCATCTCCATCAGTCCCTTCGTCGTATCCACGGGGGGCTTTTCGTCAACCGCAATTGCGGGTGCAGTCCCATAAAGACCTGCAACGAGTGATAGGACACAGCAAAAACGAATTGCTGTCTTAACTATGTTCATGTCCCACCTCCACCCTTAATTAATTGCTCCAAGAAGACATTATATCAAAAGGCTGCTGTCAATTGGAGTAGTAAATCGCGCTACACCAGTGACTTAAGCCGGAAGCGGCAGGCATAAATGACAAGGGACGGGGGATATGTAGTGGAAGAGAGGACGGGGGGCAAAGAAGAGAAAAGGGGTAAAACGCGGGAAAGGCCAGTCAATGTGACTGGCCTTTCTGTTAATGGCGGAGAGATAAGGGATTCGAATGCTGTCAGAATAAAGAAGTGCGACGTAAAGTTGTATAAAAATTATTACTTACCCTGGTTGGCTGCTGGCCAAAGTCCACTGAAATGTTGTGAAAGTTGTGAAAGTGTAGCTCGGTTTGTGAACGGTTTGTGAAAGTCTTATACGCAAAAGTCCCCTTGGGAGAAAGGTGATGCAGGGTTGAAAAATCGAGCCAGGCAATGGCTTCAAAAAAGTTTTTTTTAAGGGTTGCTTGAGCCATAGAGTTCATTGTCTGTCAATCAGTATCCAATTTTAACCCACTATCGGCACCTTGAGACCCGCCCTCAACCTATAAAGGCTCAATATTTCGTAGGGGGTGGGGCACCGTTGGACGACGATACCGGGTCAAAATTCGAAGCCGCTCCACGTGCACACAATATCTGAGCACGTGTCAAACTACCCGACATGAGTGACGGATTTCTTTACAAAAACAACCCCTCCCCCTTATGAATATTTAAGCAAACTGTTGTAATATAGACGTTTGTAAAATTGGAACGTTATTTGCTATTGTCACTCAGCTGATTTGGTCGGACAGTATTTTATGCACCAAGTAGACGGCTTATATAATAATATTTTTATTACAATACTCTGCGTCAAGGTAAACCCATTGTAAAATGGGGACACAAAGCCACAGGTCCTAGGTTAGTAAACCGGACAGCTGGGTTGCCGGAGAATATACCAAAGGAGGGCATGTATGAACGCTAACCATCCGTTTACCCTGGTCCGGTTCGTGATTGCATTGATTGGAACAGCGGCGTTCTTGTCCGTTGTTTCGTGTGGTGAACAGTCCGTGTCGCCTCAAGGTTCCTCTGCCGACAGTTCGAACACAACTGTGGCAAAGGGTGCGGATGTAAGCATGCTTCCCATCAAAGGCAAGCTAGTTTCTGCGGTGGCCCCTAAGAAAGCGGTTTTTGGCATGATTTGGTTCAACACGACTGAAAACCGCGAATATATCTTCGACGGCACCCTGTGGGTGCCTCATGATCAGACCGTTGACGATTTCTATAATTCACAGGCGCTCATAACAAAAAACACCGCTAAAACCGTCGCGTTAATACAGGACGAAGTCTGTGTGGATGGTGACCCCGCCTGCACCCCGACCGGTGCGCATGCCAAACATGGCAGCTTCGCTTGCAGTGTTTGCCACAAGGTCGCTGGCCGCCTGGTCTTCGACAAAACCGGTCCCGCGTATGCAGCGGGCTCCACCCCAACCTTTGATGCGACAGCCAAAACCTGCTCAAATGTCGCCTGCCATGGAGTCCCCTCGGGCACATTCAGCTACTATTTCCCTGGTGGTGACGGTGAACCCGCACTAAATACGGTAACTTATGGTGGAAGCACTGGAAGTTCACAACCGACCCCCTCCTGGTATACCACCGGAGCAGGCGCCTGTGGCGGTTGCCACGGCAATCCGCCTCGCAACGGATCAAGTGGCTCCAACGTCTGGCACAGCGGCTATCACGCAGGCACTCCTACCAGCAATACGAACCAGTGTCAGTTTTGCCATCCTGACGCAACAGGCACGAACGGACAAGGTGTATCAATCACCAATGCGGCGTTGCACGCAGATGGAACCGTTAACGTGCAGGCAAGGTTCACATCTGCCTGCTTCGGCTGCCACTAACGTATCTGAATCCATCCCGCGGAGGAATGACATCTCTATCGATATACACTGACACCATAATATCAGTCTGATACGCAATTACGGTGTGTCACTCTCAAGCCCCATAGGCCATCCCGGTCATGGGGCTTTTCTTGGTGCGTTAGCATGGCGCGTGGTGCGCGAGCCCCCCCAACCAGTCGTGGTGGCAGGTTGGTGACTTGGAGGTGAAAGTCCTCTACGGGCCCTGATGGTGGGAAGCGTTAGCCGAACGGCAAGGGCCTTTGACGTTGGACCTCTTCGCAAAAAATGGGGGGGCACTGGCCCCATGGCTGAGGCGGCAGAGGGTAACAAGGCGGCGGGGTCCCATTCGTGAAGCTCTCCGACGGCAAGGGGGCCGTTAGATATGATCATGAAGTGGTTGAGGCGTCTATGCAGAAGAGGGTAAAAAGGTCGGTGAGTGGGAAATGGCGGTCCTTCGTAGATTCGCACGGCCAAGAGTGACAACCGAGCCAGAGCCCCGCATGAATTGATGGAGCGCACAAAAAAAGAAACTGCTTTGGGAGGTTGCCGCTGTACTTGGACTTGTTTTTAGCAAGCCTCAATTGCGGTCTCTGACCAAAGCAGTTTCGTTGGTGGCTCCCGGCGGCAGAGTAGCGTTTTTAATGCTAGCAGTGTCTACGCTCAGCGGTCGGTTTTTTTTAGGACCGATGGCTGGTGGAGCGGGAACCTTTACCTGTTTCTGAAGGTTTTCACATTCGATAGATGTGGTTGGCATCCTTTCGGTGCGATTATCTTCATAGCAGGTAAGAATAATTATCTGCCTGTCAGCTAGAAAAGCAAACAAGAATTTTGGACATAACAGGCGCCAGAATTCCCGCGCACCTCTCGCACCAGCTGATAGTAGGGCGCCCGACCTCGCTACCCCACGTCTTCTCCGCGCGATGCACCCAACGGTGTGCGATTGTCGTGCAATGCAGGGCGGGTGGTTTTAGCGGACGCCCTTTCTTTTTATTTCACCCTTATCCACAGCTTGGAGGTTGCACCAGAGGTTGCACAAAAACAAAGGGCCCACAGTAATTAGCTGTAAGCCCTAGTTTTGATTGGCGGAGAGATAGTCGCTATAATAGTTGGCGTAACTATCCAAAAAACAATAATATTTATATTGTGAAGTAGGTGTTAGGACTCCAAGAATAACTCTAAAACTTTTCCCTCACTCCATTCCCTCCACTAATTGTGCTTTCGGTCTTACATATCAACCGCAGACTCAGCATGCATTTTGCTGTACAGTGCCTGAAAGTGAAGGTAACTCTGCCAACGTGCGCGAAGAGTGCTTTTCTCTTCTGCTTGAAGGTTTCCTTTTTCATCTTCTCCATGCGTGATTTCTTTATTTTCATAGGGATCCTCCGTTATCAAATCGGTAATGGAAGAATAGCCCGCTTTTATGTCCTGTCAAATGTAACTAATTGAAATCACACAGATTGTGTGTCTGCTTGTCCCATGCAAAATGAATGACTACATCAACCCCACCCTATAGAGCGCACTACCCGGTGCCTCCCCGTATAGCGTATATCGCTTGGCCGGATGCAATCCGGTAAGTTTTGCCCCCCCCGCAGGACTTTTAGAACTGTTGCCTTCCTGTTATCCTGATTTAGAAAAAATTAAAAATATTTTTTGCGACATTATTGTAAGAATTTGGAGAAGCCTTTACGTGCGCAAGGGGAGGGGCGTTTTCTCATAGATACGCGCGCGAAGAAAAAAGAAGCCACTTCTTACCTAGGTTGCTTTATTACTGTCACAAGAGCCCACACAATGAACCTGCCAAGTAGATAGGCCGGATAGGCAATAAATAGAAAAAAAAGCGTAAAGTCATCAAATTTTAAATTCCACGGGAAGCCGCTAAACACCTTGTTGCCATTGTCGTCATATCTAGCAGTGATATTGGCGTCAAGATTTTTATCTTGTAAGACTTCCATCCAATCAATTTGTCCTTTGTCAGTAAAATCCTTTTGAATTGTGCGACTGATTATTTCATTGGATGTTGCTTTAGGGAATTGAATATTTATATCAAGAAGATTGAAATATTTTCCACTTTTTTTGTTTGTTTCAGGTTGAATAAAAGGATTATAATCAACAGGTGTTAATTGTGGCTGAGATGGTTTTTCGGGCAAAATCGGCGCAGCATTTTCCCATTCCTGTGAAAGTTCGGCTTGGCTTTTTCCAACATGAGCTTGTATAAGAGCAACCTCCTTGGCGTCTTTAACGTAGCTATCAATTTTTCTATTTTGCCAAGTGTTTGCATAATATGAGCCGCTAGCGCAAAGTAGCATGGAAAGAATAATAAGCCCTTCCCTAGCAATCAGATATTTTGCTTTTTGAGTTTCTATCGCCATAGTGCTCCCCATCTGAGAGATGCGTCATGTTCACCAGCAATTTTTTTGCTGTGCCTTTATCACCGTGCTTGTTCGATATACATCGTTCATCTCTCATTAACAATAAAATAACCGGCGCACCCCTTTGTGAAGGTGGCCGGTTCGTTTTGACAATTATAGGCGCTTTTCTAAAGGCTTCTTGTCTACCCTAGTCAAGATATGCACCGACAGAGATACAAGATTTTTTGTCGCTGTGAATGGGCCTAGTTTTGCGTCAGAGTCCTTTTAAGATGCTTTCCCAGACGTTCCTTTTGATCGCCTGTCAGTTCCCGCTTTGTCCGGTAGGGATTTTTGCCAAACCGGAACGGATATAGGGGGCAAACCCTAACCGTGCAATTTTCGATTTCTGTGATCTGGTTGCAGGTACAGTCCCGGCACTTAAGGCGAATTGCTTTGACCGGATTTGTCGGACTTTCAAAGTTAGCTCTTACATCATCTATCATTTCAGTTACTCCTCATAAGTGGTTAGTAGCGCGTTTACGCTGTGCGTTTGCGCGGTGCATCGTTGCTCTTGTTCTTGCTCTTGTTCTTAATCCTTCAATGTGGAGGATCTTTTTTCTAAGTACTGTAAGTACTGTTCTCTTAACTCAGGTTGCAGAAGACTAAACCCGTCATCTGAAATTAACAACACTCCCGCCCTAGTCAGTCGGTCTTGAAGGGCATCATACGCGGCAAGAGTAAGGCCCATTGTTTTTGCGTTACCCGGTGAAAAATTATCGACCATACCGCCTCGCCGCCATGCGTTCACGCACCAAACCAAGAACAGTCCTTTATCTTCAGGGCTAAGGCTGTTGAATCGGCTGTCCTTGTCAAGTTGTTCAGGTACAATGCTGAAATATGGGGCCGTCCTTTCTTCCGGGGGGCGCGTCTGTAATTCCTCCGTGGGAATGTTGCGGTGCTTTTTAGCGGTGGGGCCGCGCCGGTGAGTGTTCTTGATCTCGCCTACTCTGAACATAGCACCTCCCCCAGTTGCCCCAGTTGGAGACGAACCACACCGAGTCCTTCCTTTCGTGCTAGGTCATTGAAGTCGGTGTCTTCCTTTTCCCTCTTACCGCTAAATGAGGGAACAACCAAAAATCCCCCTACGGTACGGGCTGCATCCATTGCATTAGTTAAACCGGGGTTCTTTTCAACGGTAGCATCATCATCTGCACAGATGATTAGACGTGAAGCCGGGAAAGCCTCTCTTAGCATTTGAGCAACAGGTTTTAAATTTCCGGCGTCAAACGCGACAGCAACCATTTTGCCGGTAGCCATGTGGATTGTTGCGCATGTTGCGTAACCCTCAGCAATGTAAACGATGTCAGTCGGAGCAGTCGGACCGACAAGGTAAAAGTGTCCCAACTTCAAAGAGCCTGGAATGAAACGCTTTGTGCCACCGGGCCAAATCCTTTGAATTCCATACACCCGCCCTTCGATGTCCATCAATGGGACAAGTAAAGCCCCCTGGTGGAACCGTAAGCCGAATGAAGGAACCCCTTTTGTGTCAAGATAGGGATGGGATTGGCGTGCCGGTGGTGCAACTTCCCAAATGGCGCAGAAGTTGACCGGGCGTGAAACCTTGACAGCTTTCGGATACGGAACGAAAGAGCAGGGGGCATTCTCTGCTTTCCAGCGGTGGATAACTCCTGGCTGTTTGTACGTTCCGAATGAAGCGTTGGCCGGGTGGTCACCGTGGAAACAATACCAGCCGTTGCGAGTAGCGCGCCTGTCACCACTCACATAGAAACGATGAGTTGCACCGTCTGCTATTGGGAGTGTGCCAGGGTCAAGATAGACGGCATTCATAGCCTGTCGTAATGTGTCGGCAGCGGTGGTCATCGTGTCACCTCCTTTGCCTTGCGATACAGCCAAGACCGACAAGCGGCAAAGCGTTTAACAGGCTGCACAAGTTCCCCTGTGGCATAGGTGAAGACAACCGCCCTAGTAGCATCGTCATCGGCAAACTCAAAGGTAACCAGTGCTTTCCCTGGCCGGGATAAAACCGCCGGGATCTTTCCCGTTGCCGTCATGATGGTGGCGCTAAGATCAATATCTGTGGTCTGGAATTCTGCCGGTCTGTTGCTCATTGCGTCTATACCTCCCCAGCCGATTCAATCAGCTTGCGGATATCTTCGACACGCCATGCGGTTGTACGTGGGCCTAGTTTGACTGATGCAGGGTATCGACCGGATTTTACTCCTGCCCACCACTGGCTCTTACAAACAGGATATACGGCGAGGATTACAGGGAGCCTGACTAGGCCGGTTTCGGGAAGGGAATGGAATTTCATGGATGTCCTCCGTGCTTTTTTAATTGTGCGCGCAGGACCTATATTGGACGAAGAGGGATATTAAGACGATTGGGGTTTTTGCTGTTTTTAAGTCAACTTTCCCAACTTTTACATTTGGGATTTTACTAAGGCGTGAATATCTCCTTTGACATAGTTTGTGCCGTAAAGAGCGTTTGTTGCTGTTGCTGTCACGTGGAATAAGGGCGAACCATACCTGTTTATATTGTGGTCATTAATGATACGTGCAAACCGTCTTGCCGCTGCGTTTGTCCCAAACTTGCCAGAAGTAGGTGCTTCGGCAATTATATCTTTTGCTCTACCTGCAATAACATTTAACATCTCAGAGAATTTGACTTTTATCATGCCTTGTGAATCAATCCTGTCCTGCCTCTTTTGGACTAGATCCTCGTACACCATAAAACCCTTAAAGATCGGGCCAGGAAGATGCACAATATGACAATCCAACTCATTTCGCCTCAGCAAGTTGGCTAGTTCACTTGATAGCTTTGAAATTGAATCTGATAATTCCAAGCGGTCTGCGGTGTTTTTGTCGTGAGCCCGAGGGAAATCCATGGCACTCGCCACTTTTTCTAGAAAAATATAAACCCAGCAATCTTCAGAGATTTCATGAAAACGAGGGTTCTTCATTTCGTATTTCTCTAGTGTGACCCACATCTCTAAAAGTGCAGGCTGCTCAGTTCCTAACGCGTCGCCATCTTGTGAATCTTCTGGAGAATCACATGGTATCAACCGGCGAGCAATGTCAAAAAAATCGTGGTCTACGTCATATAAAATGAAATCTCTTTCTTCTTGGACAGATCTTGGAAGGGTTTTAACCAAGGGAATCCTTGGCTTTCTTTGGGCCATGATTGCATCCTGTAGGTTTATTGTAATATTAAGCCGGGTCGTTGTGGAACCCCTAGGCGCTCAAATTTCAACTCGCTTCAGTGGAAGTACCTTTGCCCCAACCTTTAAACCCTCAAGGTAATCCGCCCAAACCTGCATCATCTTCCGGCGCTCGGAAAGGTGGGCCGTGCGGTTATAGGCTCGCCCATTGGGGTCTTTGACGGCGTGGCCTAACTGGTGCTCTACAAGGTCAACGCGACATTGCAGAACTTCGTCAAGGATAGTGCGTGCAAGTGCCCGGAAGCCGTGGGCGGTCATCTCCCCCTTGTATCCCATCCGCTCAAGAGCTGCGTTGATCGCCATATTGCTCATTGGGCGGGTGAAAGAGCGAGCCGATGGGAAGACGTACTTGCTTTGGCCGGTGAGTGCCTTGAGGCTTTGCAGGATTGCGATTGCTTGGGAGGAGAGAGGGACTAGGTGCTTCTGTCCAGCGCGGTACTCTTTGACGCGTTTTTTGAGCTTCATTCGCTCAATAGGGATATTCCACTCTGCCGCTCCAAGGTCAAACTCAGACCATTCCGCTTGTCGGAGTTCCCCAGGTCTAAGAAAGACAAGAGGTGCAAGTTGCATGGCGCACTTGACTGTGAAAGTTCCAGTAAAACCATCTATCGCCCTTAGTAAGCCTGCAACCTCCTTGGGTTCGGTAATTGCGGCATGGTGCTTTTGACTTCGTGGTGGCAGCAAGCCTTTTAAATCGGCTGTGGGGTCCCGGTCGGCTCGGCCACTGCCAACAGCATATCTGAAGACTTGGCCTATCACGAATTTCACTCGGTGTGCCGTTTCAAGTGTTAAGGTTTCGATCCTTCGAAGGACCTTAAGCACGTCCGGTGCCTTCAGGTCTCCTATCGGCCTTGCGCCAATATCTGGAAAGACGTATTGCTCAAGGCGCCGAATGACCCAAAAAGCATGGGAGTCTGACCATGAGGGAGAAAACTTTACGTGCCATTCCCTTGCGACAACCTCAAAACTGTTGGCGTCGGCATCTTCTCCTGCGGCTTTTTTTGCTTTTTTAATTCCAGAAGGGTCAATGTTGTGGGCAAGAAGGGCCTTTGCGTCTTCGCGACGTTTACGGGCCTCTTCTAGGGGAATTGCGGGGTAGGTGCCTAATGCCATGGTCTTGCGCTTATTCCCGAATCGGTAATCAAACCGCCAGAGCTTTCCGCTGGATGGGGTCACTAGCAAAAACAGCCCGTAGCCGTCCATCAGTTTGTAATCTTTGTTCTTGGGTTTGGCGTTTCTGATCTGGGGGTCAGAGAGGGGGGGGATCCGTTTTGGCATGGGCACTTCCTCCTTTTTGGAGTCATGCTGCTTTGGGGGCTGGCGTCATTCCTCCAACGGTAGCTCCAAACTTAACGGATTTTACCATAGCAAAATAATCTTTAACGGACAATCCAAAAAGAAAAGGCCCCGATTTCTCAGGACCTTTTGCTTTTCTCCAGACCATGCTGGATTTTTGTTTGGCGGAGAGATAGGGATTCGAACCCTAGGTACCTTTCGGTACACCTGATTTCGAGTCAGGCACCATCGACCACTCGGACATCTCTCCGGATATGCTGTTGTCAAAGGAGCGGCGCTCCTCAGAGCAGAAAGATATACCTTATTCCAAAGAGAAATTCAACCATGTTGTGGTGCCCCTGGCTCAGTAGGTTAGTCCGGCATAGAAATCCTGCAGAAATTGCCGCTGCGTTTTGGTCAGGACGCCCCTGGTATCTATTTCAGAGAGAATGCGCCAGATCAGGCCCAGCTCGCTATACACCCTGAGCACGGCAGTGAGCTTGTGACGCGAATGATCTTCCGAGGCGATCGTCCCCTGTAGCAGTTCTTCTGTGTAGGTCGCCAGCCGGGTAATTTCATGGTGCGTCGCCATGAGGGCGTTGGGGGTGATTTCTTCAATTTGCATAGGCCCCTCTCAAGCCGGAAAAGAGATTGGATGTCTTAAACTTTCGGCTCGGGGGCAAAAAAGGTTTAGCGCTTTTTTCTCTTTTTTTTCAGCTGTTGGAGGACAATCGTTCCTGCTTCTTCTGTGCACGCAGCTTCACGAAAAAAGCGGAGAGCATGCTGGAGGTTTCCTCGCCGCGCACGCCGGGGGTGAGGATGACGCTGTGGTTCAGCCTCTTGTCGTCGGAGAAATCGAAGAGGGATCCCGCCGCGCCCCCTTTGGGGTCGTAGCTGCCAAAGACCACGCGGTCCAGGCGCGAGAGGATGATGGCGCCCATGCACATGGTGCAGGGCTCGAGGGTGACGTAGAGGGTCGCCCCGGTGATGCGCCAACTGGCAAGTTTCTTCGCAGCCTTGCGTATGGCGATCATTTCGGCGTGGGCTGAAGGGTCCTGCTTGCTTTCGCGCAGGTTATGCCCGCGTGCAATCACGGCTCCGTCTTTCACTATCACGGCGCCGATAGGCACCTCGCCGATGGCTTCGGCCTTCCGGGCCTGGTCCATGGCTTTTCCCATCCAGTAGTTGTCGTCTTTGGTCATGCGGTCTTCTTTATCACTTCGTGGCGGTTCCCTCACCCCCGGCCCCTCTCCCGGGGGGGCGAGGGGAGTTTGTGTCGTTAGTGCAGTCCCTCACCGGTGGTGGTCATGACGAGTTTGCCGTGTTTCACGCCTTTTACGCCGATCAGTTCGTCGGCGATGCGGCGCACGTCGCGGGCCTTGCCGCGCACCACCAGGACTTCGAGGCAGTTGTGGGCGTCGAGGTGAACGTGCAGTGCGGATATGATCTGGTCGTGGTGGGCATGCTGGTGCTCGGTGAGCTTGTCGGAGAGGTCGCGCACATGGTGGTTGTAGACCAGGGTCACCGTGCCGACGCCTTCTTTTTCACCTTCTTCCCAGTCGAGTTCGACCTGTGCTGCCCGGATCAGGTCGCGGATCGCCTCGGAGCGGTTGGCGTAACCCTTCTGCTCGATGAGTCGGTCGAAGCTCTCCAGCAACTGGTCGTCCATGGAAATCCCGAATCTTACCGTCTCGCCCATGCATGACTCTCCTTGAAAAAAGTGCCTTACTATACGTGAATTGGAGAGGAGAGGCAAGGGCAGCTCACGCAAAGCCGCAAAGGCGCAAAGGAAAAGGCAACCCCTGAGAGAAGGGACTTTGCCTTTCTTTGCGCCTTTGCGACTTTGCGTGAAAAGGGACTTTGACTTACTTGAGGTAGCTGCGGATGCCGGGTTCGAAGTTGACCGGCTCGAACTGGAAGGTCTTGCGCCAAATCCCGTCGCAGGTATTGCCCTGCACCAGCATGGCGATCTGATCCGAGGTGATGGGGAAGAATGAGAAGCCCTCGAAGAAGGGGACCACCAGCCGCATGAGCGACAGCGGATTCTTTATCTTGGCAACATGGCTCTTGCCGAGCACGCGCCCGATGACGTCGAGGAGCTCGTTGTAGCTGTAGCGGTCGGGCCCGCACAGGTCGTACTCTTGCCCTATCGTTTCGGGTTTCTCCAGTGCATCGGCAAAACAGCGGGCGACGTCGTCTGCGGAAATGGGCTGCAACTGGTATTCGCCGTCGCCGATGACCGGCATGGCGGGGAAGGAGCGCATGTAGCCGGCCAGCATATTGATGAATTCATCCCTGGGGCCAAAGATTATGGAGGGACGGAAGATCGTGTAATCAAGTCCAGAGTGACGCACCAGTTCTTCTGCCTGGTGCTTGGTTTTGAAGTAACGGGCGGTGCTGTCGGGGTGGGTGCCCAAGGCGGACATCTGCAGGTGGCGCCGCACGTTGCCTTTTCTGGCAGCGGTAAGGATGCTCCCGGTGGCCTCGACGTGCAGGCGCTGGAAGGTTACGCCACGCCCGGGGAACTCCCTGATGATTCCAACCAGGTTGATGGTGGCATCGCAGCCGCGCACAGCTTCCTCGAATGTCTCCGGCTTGGTGACGTCGCCCACAATCTCCTCGACGTCGGGTTCCTTGTTGCCGAGGCTTTTGCGGTGCACGAGTAGCCTCAAGCTGTGCCCCCGAGCCAGAAGCGACTCTCTTACATGTCCTCCCACGAAACCAGTGCCGCCAGCCAAAAAGATCAACATACTCGCCTCCGCCCCTCTAGACCCAGTTCCCATAGCTCATGACAACAGCCGATAGTGTAGCAGGTGTTATTGGAATCTCCATTTAGTGGATAAAGTGTATACAAAATCTTGTGCTCCGGCGTTTCTTGTGTTAAAAAGCCTTTCACAACAAAGACTAGAGGAGACCCGCCATGGCTGAGCAAGGTGATGTCTGTTACACATTTGAAGCTGCGATCGAAATGGCCGCCCAGATGGAGAACGAAGGATTCCGCGCTTATTTAGCCGCGCTCCGTATCGTGAAAGATAAGGCTGCCCGTCAGATTATCAAGGAAGCCGCGTTTGACGAACTGGAGCACAAGCACCAGTTGGAGAAGGCGCTGGTTGAAGGGGAAATGAAAGGGGGAGAGGGGCTGCACCAGCCGGTGCCAACCATGAACCTCGATTACGTGCTGCCGAAGAAGGAGCTCCGCTCGGATTCAACGGCCCGTGACGCCATGGCCTACGCCATTCACCTCGAGAAGGGCTCCATTGACTTCTACGACCGGATGTCCCGCGGCTGCGAAGGCGCTCCCATGGCGGTGCTGTTCAAGAAGATGCTGGCGGACGAGTCCCGTCACCTCCAGGAACTGGAAGACCTGTACGAGCAGCACTTCATGACCGAGAACTAGGTCCGGCCCTTCCAGGTCGCACGGGGATACAAAAAAATCCCCTCCTTTGCGGGAGGGGATTTTTTATT
Source organism: Geomonas agri (assembly GCF_020179605.1). Classification (NCBI taxonomy): domain Bacteria; kingdom Pseudomonadati; phylum Thermodesulfobacteriota; class Desulfuromonadia; order Geobacterales; family Geobacteraceae; genus Geomonas; species Geomonas agri. The sequence goes on along the minus strand of NZ_JAINZO010000002.1, from coordinate 129,413 downwards.
GCTTCAGAAATAAAGATTCGGCCGCTGCTAGAGGATCTCCACCAGTTTGAGGTCGAAGTTGAGCGCCTGCCCTGCCAGCGGGTGGTTGGCGTCGATGGTGATGGTTTGGTTGGTCACCTCGGTCACCATTACGTTGAACACCTGGCCGTCCTCCTGGGTCACTTCCAGCTGCTGGCCGACTTCCGGTTTCATCTCCGGGGGGAGGTCGCCACGCGGCACTACCGCCACCATTTCTTCCATTCTTTCGCCATAGGCTTCGTCCACCGGGATGTGGATGGTCTTGGACTCGCCCACGGAAAGCCCTTTGACCCCTGCGTCAAAGCCCGGAATGACCTGGCCGGAGCCGATGACGAACTCCATCGGGCCGTGGCCGCAGCCGCAATCGTCCTCGCCACACTCGGAAGAGTCGAACACGGTGCCGTCGTCCAGTCTCCCTGTATAATGAACCTTTACGCGGTCCCCGTCTTTAGCTTGTGCCATGTTGTTCACCTCGCATATTTGGATATAAGCTTCAGAGGGTAGCAGATGGATTGACTTTTATCCACCGATTAATTGTGCAAGCTAATGCCCCGTCCTGACGTCCAGGTTGCTCACCGTGCTCGCCTAATTTATCTTTTGTCAAATCCATCAAGGAAATGGTATGTATCTACCTCTGGGGGATTCATGGAAACAAAGAACAGGACGATGCTTTTCAACGGCCTCGTGGTCGGCATCGAGCAGATGGACGTCCTCATCGGCGACCAGGGGTGGCACACCTATCAGGTCGTGCGCCATCCCGGCGGCGCCGGCGTGCTCGCGCTGCACGACGACGGCTGTGTCACGCTGATCCGGCAACTGCGTCCCGCGGTGGACGACTTCTTGCTGGAAATCCCGGCCGGGCGGCTCGCCCCCGGTGAAGACCCGCAACTGTGCGCGTCGCGCGAGTTGATGGAGGAAACCGGACTGGTGGCGGATAAAATTGTTTCCCTCGGCGTCATCCATCCCTCTCCCGGCGTTTTCGACGAGGTGGTTCATCTCTACCTCGCCACCGGTCTTTCCCAAGGGGACGCCGCGCCCGAAGCGTACGAGGAAATCTCTTGCCAGAAGATCCCCTTTGACCAGGCGCTGGCGATGGCGGCTGACGGCAGTATCACCGACGGCAAGACCATCGTGGCGCTTTTGCGCGCCCAGAGGTATCTGGCATGATGCTCACGGCACGGATAGACGCGGAACAGGCGGGACTGAGGTTGGACGATGCGGCGAAGTTGCTGTTCCCCCAGCTTTCCAAGGGGGAGATCCGCCGGGTCATCGACTGGGGCGGCTGCAACATCAACCAGGTGCTGGTTCGGGTGGCGTCGCGCCAGGTGAAAGAAGGGGACGAGGTTGCCCTGGGGCTGATGGAGGCGGAGCGCTGCATCGACCTGGTGTACCAAAAACATGAGCTCCTTTACGAGGACAAGGATTTCCTGGCCGTGTACAAAGCCGTTGGCGTCAACAGCCAGCGCACGCCGTACCAGTTGAAGGGTACGGTGGAGTACGCGGTCGAGTGTTACATGAAAAGCATCGGGCTGCGGGATCCTTCCCGTGTGGTGCACCGTCTGGACCGCGGCACCAGCGGTGTGATGTTCTTTCCCAAGCACAAGCAGGCAGCGACTCTCATCTCGAACCTGCTCAAAGATGGGAAAGTGCAGAAGACCTACTGGGCGCTGGTGTCGGGTTCGCCGGACCAGCAGAGCTGGAAGGTGGATGCGCCGCTGGATAGGGTCAGCAAGTTCCGCTACGGCGTGTCGCTCAGGGGGAAACCTGCGCGCACCGTCTTCAACGTATTGGGTGAAGGGGGTGGGGTGACCGCCATCGAGGCCAAGCCGCTTACCGGGCGCACCCACCAGATCCGCGTGCACCTGGCCCATTCCGGGTTCCCCATCATCGGGGACGAGAGCTACGGGGGGATTCCCGCCAGCAGGATGATGCTGCATTGCCGGGCCATGCGTTTCACCGGCCCGCGCGGCAAGGTCATCGAGGCGGTGGCGCCGCTCGACGCGGAGTTCCTGGAGGCCGCGCCGGAAGGCGCGTTCGAGCCGCAGGATGTAGATACAACAGCATATGAACAGGGATAAAAGGGATAACGGGGATAACGGGGATAACGGCAAAGACAAAGCGAAAACTGTAAAGGCTTTTGGCTTTATCCCTTTTATCCCCTTTATCCCTGTTAGATAGTTTTTTTACTAAACGTAACTACGGAGGATTTATGAAGAAGAAATTGTTGATTGCATTGTTCCCGGTGGTGTTGCTGATCGCAGGAGCCTTGGCGGTCTGGGGTGATGAGCAGCAAGCGGTTAAACCGGGCTGCGGCAACTGCCCCAAGATGCAGCAGCAGATGCAGCAGCAGGCGCCGTGCGCCAACTGCCCGAAGGCCGCTGCTATCGAAAAGGGTGCCGCCCCGTGCGCCAACTGCCCGAAAGCGGCTGCGGCCGAAAAGGGTGCAGCTCCTTGTCCTCACTGCCCGAAAAAGGGCGCCGCCGCACAGCCCACCTGCGACAAGTGCCCCAAGGGTGCCGCCATGCAGCCTGCGTGTGACAAGTGCCAGAAGATGAAAGGTGTGGAGGCCGCTCCGATGGCGGGCTGCGACAAGTGCGCGAAGCTGCAGCAGGGTCAGGCACCCGCGGACCAGCCGGTGCAGAAGGAATGCTGCAAGAAGCAGAAGGCGATGTAAATCGTTCGACACCCGCCGAGCTTATATTGAAAAGGGGACTGGCTCCTAAGGAACCAGTCCCCTTTATTTATGATGTTGTTGCAACTGCTATGAAAGCGGCCACCTGCTGGTGTGCGGGTCGAAAGGTTGCTGCGCGGCAGCATCGGGAGGTTCGATCAAAAGAGCTCGAACCGGCGCTCCGTCGCCGTCCTTCAGTTTCAACGGCAGGCAGATCAACTGGTAATATCCCGCGGGAACGCCGGCGAGATTGACGCCTTCAATTACCGGGATGCCGCCGTTTAAAAGAATCCTGTGCACCTCGCCGTCCCCGTCCATCGGTTCCACCGAAAGGTAATCGACCGCCACCAGTTTCACCTTCATGTGGTGCAGGTAGTGCGCCCCCTCCACTGTCAGCGCGGCGAAGTCGCGGCGAAACTCGTTCTCGCCCCAAAACTGCGAGTTGCCGGTCTTGATCAGCAGCCGTTCCACTCCCTTCAACTCTAGCGGTTCCAGCTCATTGCGGCCGATCTTTTTGGCGTGGGGAATCTCCACGACCCGAGCCTGGCCGATGAGGAGGTCGAGCGGGATCTCATCGACGGTGATACCGGCATCGTTGAAATGGCGGGGGGGATCGATGTGGGTGCCGGAGTGGGTGCCCAGCGTGATGCGGGAAAGGTTGGCGGTGTCGCCCTTGGCGATGCGGTGCCATGGCTCGACGGTAACGGTGGGGTCTCCCGGGTAGGAGGGGAGATCGGGTGAAAGCGACACGCTGATGTCGTGGATTCTCATCGGGCACCTCCCGGTTTAATGTGAAAGCGACACCGCAAAGTATAACGCAAGACGGCCTCACGCGAAGGCGCAAAGTCGCAAAGAAAATTCGAAAAACAAACAGGGACGAAGGGAATGAAGGGATAAAACCTTTCTTGGTGTTATCCCTTTTATCCCCCTTATCCCTGTTGATGGTCTTTTGCTTTATTGCACTTCGGCGGCCAGTCGCTCCAGGTCGGCTTCGCTGAAGCGGTAGTGTTCGCCGCAGAACTCGCAGGTGACCTCGGCGCCGTGCTGCTCCTGGACCATGGAGGTCAGCTCCTTCTTCCCCATCGATATCAGCACCCGCTCGATCCGCTCTCTGCTGCAACTGCAGGCGAAGCCGATGGCGCGTTTCTCTAGCACGTCGTACTCCATGCCGGACAGGAGCATCTCCATGATCTCCTCGGGGGTCTTGCTGCTGTGCAGCAGTTCGCTCAGGGGGGGGAGTTTCTCGATATGGTCCATCAACTCTTCGACCACCAGGGGATCTATCGGCGGGATGGCCTGGATCAGGAAGCCGCCGCACGCGCTGACCGCGCCATCCTGCTCGATGAACTCGGCGATGCCGACGGCGGACGGGATCTGCTCTGACTCCACCAGGTACAGGGCGAGATCTTCGGCGATGCCGCTGGTGTAAAGCTGCACGGTGCCGCGGTACGGTTCCTTGAGCCCGAGGTCCTTTGCGACAGTGAGAAAGCCCGCCCGGCCCAGTGCGTTAGGAACATCAAGGGCCCCGTCGGGACGAAGCATGTGCACCTGGGTGTCGCCGACGTAGCCGCGCACGCTGCCGTCGCTGTCGGCTTCGATGACGATCTTCTTCAGCGGGCCGTTTCCCTCAAAGCGCATGGCAACACGCTGGCCGGTCTTCAGCATTGCCCCCATGAGCGCCCCGGCAGTAAGGGAGCGCCCGAGGGCAGCCGTAGCCGTCGGCAATGTGCCGTGGCGGCGGCAAACTTCACTTACCGTGTTGGTGGTAACGCAGGTGAGGGCCCTCACCGTCCCGGACTTGGCAATCGCGCGTACCAGATAATCTGTCATAAAACCACCCCCACCCTTCCTCCTAGTTCACCCCGCTTCAGCCAGAGTTCTTTCAATGTAATGTAATCCCAAATGCTGATTCCCTTCACCCGGTGCGCAAACAGTTCGGCCAGGCGCGGCACCTGGTTCAGGTCGCACACCAGCAGATCGCCCATCATGCTCAACGACGGAATTCTCTGCACCACCTTTCTGGTCAGCCAGTCAAGGTCGAGCGGCGTAACCGGTCCGTGCTTCAGGAATACGCACTTGCGCGTGGCGCTAAACTCGATCCCCTCGATGGTGAAGCTGGCGGAAAAGGGAATGGCGAAAGGAACCAACCGCTTCTTGAGGCGACCGGAAAGCTCGCAGTAGCCGTTTTCGATAGCGAGTTTGAATTCCACCAGTTCGTCGTCCACGGCCTTGTCCAGGAACTCGCGCTGCAGGTACTCCTGGGTGATGCGGAATTCCCGACGCAGCAGGAGGTCCTTGAGGCTCTGCTCCTGCACCAGCCCCATGAAAGCGGGATCGTTGAGCCGATCTTGGATCCTCCCCTTGATCTTGTCGATGATCCCCATTTCTTAGACCAGCCCAGTGCTGAAGTTGAATTCGGACGCCCCCGGTACGGCGATACCCTTGCGGTACGCCTCCAGCACCCGCTCGCGCTCCTGCTGCTGCAGGGCGGAGAGGTCAAGCAGGAACCTGCTGCAGCCGAGCCCGCGCAGGTCGTTTCGGTATTGGGTCAGAGAGAACGGTGTCTGTGCGGTCACCACGCTTAGGTGGTCCTTCACCTTCACCGAGTAGAGGTCGCCGCGGTCGGACGCGAGCGGCGCGTCCCCCTTGATGTCCTTGATGGCGATCTTCGAGGTGATCACCGGGACCGGCGCGAAGAGCAGCACGCCGCGGTCGATCTTCACATCGCTGGCGAGAAGCTGGGCCAGGTTGGCGCGATCGTCCTCGATGTAGAGGGTGGCGCGCGACACGCCCAGTTCCTGCCAGGATAGGAGCGCCTGGCTGTTCAGCGAGAAGAGTCGGTAATCGGTGTTGAGTTCCGCGTCGGTGCCCTTGAAGAACTGGAAATGGGACAGGTTGGTGAGCTCGAAGCGCTTGAAGCCGGCGCGCAGGATCCCCTGGACCGCGTCCTGGTAGAAGGGGAGGTCTGCCTCGAAGATGATGAAGGGGAGCTGCCAGATCACCTTGTGCTCGCTTCCCTTCAGCTTGCGCGCGAAAGGTGCGAACTGGTGCAGGTTCGCCTTGGAGACCGGCAGCACCACCGTGTCGACCATGTCGCGGTGCAGTTCGTGCCAGTCCTTGACGTGTTCGAGTTTTACGGCCAGTTCTTCCTTGCCGCGAGCCGGACCCGGGCGCTTGCCGACCAGGCTGGCCAAGGCTCTTTCCCGATTTTGCGCGCTCCGGTCCTTAAGCGCACCCAGCGACTGCTCGGAGAGCCAGGCGTAGAAGCGGCGCCGGATGTCCTTGAGGGCAGGCGGGGGGATCATCAGCGCGGGGAAATCCGGCGCCGACAGCGACGCCAGAGTGAACTCGGTGTCGCCGCTCTTGGAGAACTGCGCGCGCAGCACCCCTTCCATGTCGCTGGTGCGGGACGGCTCCAGTTCACCCAGTTCGAACTCGGTGCTGAGCTGGTTGCCGAGCACCTTGGCGTCGATCTTCAGCTTTTGGTCCTGGTAGGAGAGGGTGAGCCGGCAGGGGATACTGCCGCCCTTCACCCCTTCCAGCCGCCTGAGGCAGGCGTTCTCGCTCATGGTGAAAGCGGTTTCGGAAGAGACCTTGAACACCGAGTCGCCCAGCTTGAACGGGAAGGGAGACGGCGTCGAGACCAGGGTGTTCTCCTTCGCGATCATCACCTTCTTGCCACCCAGGTACAGTTCCTTGATGGTGAAGGCACGGCCGGCCATGTCGCTCTTGGGCTGGACGCGGATACGGTCGCCGACGTGCAGGGTGTCCTTGGTGTCGAAGCTGATCCGGTTGCCGCGGATCTCCCTGATATCGCCCAGGTAGCGGCCGGTGGCTCCCTTGATGGAGGGGGTGGAGATGTCGGTCGGGTTGTGCGAGGCGAGGAAGCCCTTGGTCGGCACGCGCCCGAAGGAGAGCTTCAGCAGTTCCTTGGCCTCGGCCACCTTCGCCGCGTGCTGCCCCGGTGCCGCGTCCAGCACCATGCGGTAGGCGCCGATGACGCTCGCCACGTACTCCGCGGACTTCATCCTCCCCTCGATCTTGAGGGAATGGACCCCCGCTTCGATCAGCTGCGGGATCATCTCGATGCTGGAGAAGTCGTTGGTGGAGAGGTAGTACCCTTCCTTTCCCTTGTGCTTGTACTGGCGCCGGCAGGGCTGTGCGCAGCGCCCGCGGTTGCCGCTGTGTCCGCCCAGGAAGGAGGAAAAGAAGCATTGGCCTGAGATGGAGAAGCAGAGGGCCCCGTGGATGAAACATTCGATCTCGGCGCGGCTCGCAGCAACGATGGTCTTGATCTCGTCGATGTGCAGTTCGCGCGCCAGCACCACGCGCTCGAAACCAAGTTCCTCCAGTTGGCGCACGCCCAGCGAGTTATGGATGGTCATCTGCGTAGAAGCGTGCAGCGGGATCCCCGGGAAGAACTCCCGAGCCAGGCGCGCAACGGCCATGTCCTGCAGGATCACGCCGTCCACCCGCATCGCCTCGAGAGCGGACAGGTTGTCGATCAGCAGCGGCAGTTCGTTTTCTTTGACGAGGGTGTTGAGGGTAACGTAGACCTTCCTACCGTGGGCATGGGCGTAGGCGGTCATGCGCTCCATCTGGGAAAGGGTGAAGTTCTTGGCCTTGGCGCGGGCCGAGAAGTCGCGCAACCCGGCGTAGACAGCGTCGGCGCCTTTCTCCATGGCGGCAAAAAAGGCCTCCAGCGAGCCGGCAGGCGACAACAATTCGGGTTTATTGGTAACAGTACTGTTTAGTTTTAATGACATCCGCCTAGAGTACCGGAAGGGTTGGCATGGGTCAAGCGGACTCTTAATGTTGCTTCTGGGGCTGGATGGGGAGGTACTTATACCTGCGTTTATGGGTGGAGAGATCGGCGAGCGAGTAAAGGTCCGACTGCGAGACCGTCCACGTCGGCCCCTCTTTCTTCAAATGGATCGTCTTGGTGACGAATTCGGTGCCGGGCGTACTGGCCTCGAAGCCAAGCCGTGCCTGCACTACCGCGCTCTTGCCACTTTTCAGCGAGACCCTGGCGTCCTGGATCTTCTCCCAGCAGCAGGCGGGTTTGCGTGGCGCGGAGGCGAGCCGGTTGGCGAACTTCTCCCGGCCGTCCTTGCCGCCGTTGGTGTGCTGGTAGAGGTCGTCGAACCTGCCGTCGCGCCAGAGGTCAAGGATGGTTTCGAAATCCTTGAGCACCTCCTGTTCGCTGGCGGGGGAGGTGTCGCGTGCGGGCGCGCCGCGCCGGGCACCCTCGGAGGGGGCGGCGATGGCAAGGACGAACATCAGGATCAGCAACGGTCGCAGGATAGACATGGGGCACCTCCTCCAGTGGTAAGTACCCGGAGAGCATACCTTAAAATGCATGTGTCGCCAGTAGCTCTCATAAGCCGGAGGAGCCTCACCGACGCTCCTTCCCCCGGAGGGGGGAGGTTGGGAGGGGGGATTGCCTGGATGAGTCGCTACGCGCCCCCTCCCTGGCCCTCCCCCTCCGGGGGAGGGGAAATTAAGTCCCCCATCCCCCTAGCCCCCAGTCCCTGGCCCCTGCCTTTAAAGCGTCTTCTCTGCCGCTTCCGCGAACAGCTTCAGGCGGTCCATCAGTGCCTGGAACTTCTTCGGCTTCAGCGACTGCGGGCCATCCGACGATGCTTTCTCCGGATCGGGATGCACCTCGATGATGAGACCGTCGGCGCCGGCGGCAACCGCAGCGTAGGACATCGGCGCGATGTAGTGGTAGTTGCCGGTGCCGTGGGACGGGTCGATCACCACGGGGAGATGGGTCTTGTTCTTGAGGACCGGAATGGCGGAGAGGTCGAGGGTGTTCCTGGTGGCGGTCTCGAAGGTCCTGATGCCGCGCTCGCACAGGATCACGGACTGGTTCCCCTCGCTCATGATGTACTCGGCGCTCATCAAGAATTCCTGGATAGTCATGGACATGCCGCGCTTCAACAGGATCGGCTTGTTGATCTGGCCCACCTTCTTCAACAAGGCGAAGTTCTGTGCGTTGCGGGCGCCGATTTGGAGCATGTCGGAGTAGGAGGCTACCAGGTCGACGGATTCCGGGTCGATGACCTCGGTGACGAAGGGGAGGCCGGTCAGGTCGCGGGCCTTGGCGAGGAGTTTCAAGCCTTCTTCCTCAAGGCCCTGGAAGGAGTAGGGGGAGGTTCGGGGTTTGAAGGCGCCGCCCCGGAGCATCTGGGCGCCGGCTGCCTTGACGGCGTGGGCCGATTCGATGATTTGCTCTTCATTCTCCACCGAACAGGGGCCGGCCATGACCACCAGTTCCTTGCCGCCGATGGCGAGGGTGTCCGAGATGCGCACGACGCTCGGCTCTTTCTTTACTTCCTTGGAGGCCAGCTTGTACGGCTGCAGGATGGGGACCACGCTCTCCACGCCCTGCATCGACTCGAGCGTCTGTAGCACGCTCTTGCCCCGCTCGTCGCCGACCGCGCCGATCACGTCGCGGGTGGTGCCGCGGATGATGTGCGGCGTGTAGCCCAGTTCCTTGATCCTCTTGGTGACTGCGTCCCGTTCCTTCTTCGCCGCTCCTGCCTTCATTACCACGATCATACTCACGCTCCTTTTGGTCCCCGAAAGCGAAAAGGCCGGAGGATTGCTCCCCCGGCCCTTTGTATGAATGTTCTGGTAAATCAGCTTCGCGAACCATAAGGGGGAGGAGAGTCCTGCCACCCCAGCTTCGGTTCGGAATTTAGTACCTGCTACCTAAATTACACCTCTACCCGGGGCGACGGCCTAAAATAAAAGCCGTACCAAAAGTAAAAGTTAGTAAAGGTAAAGTAGCCGGTGTTGATCATGACAGCGTTAATGCCACTCGCCGCCGCCAATGTCAACAAAAAAGTTGCCACTGCCGTGCCGCTCTGACACCCCCTCTGTAGCGCACTCACTTAGACCCGAATTAATTCAATGTTGTTTGACAATCTGCACCCTTTCCGCTAATTTGACCGGAATGCACGAGTGGCTGGTCAATTACGGGTTTTACTCCCTGTTTCTGCTGAGTTTCCTGGCCGCCACCCTGCTGCCGCTTGGCTCGGAGTGGCTGGTCGTGGCGATGTTGATCGGGGGGCAAAATCCCGTCTCCGTGGTCCTGATCGCCACCGCCGGCAACTACCTGGGAGCACTTAGCACCTACTGGATCGGCCTCTACGGTGGCGATTTCCTGCGGCGCCGGGTGCTGCGCATGGACGAGGAGACGACGATGAAGGCGGAGCGCTTCTACGAACGCTTCGGATCGTTGTCGCTTCTGTTCAGCTTCCTGCCGGTGATCGGCGACCCGCTTTGCCTGGTCGGCGGCGTGCTGCAGGTCGGTTTCATCCGCTTTTCCCTCCTGGTTCTGACCGGCAAGCTGGCGCGTTACGCGGCGGTCGCCTGGCTCACCCTGAAAGGGGCGGCACTCTGAAGTACGGAGGTTTGATGCTCAGCTGTACCAAGAAGGTTCTCCCCAACGGGCTGCGCCTCGTTTCCGTCGAGATGCCGCACCTGCACAGCGCGGAGATTGCCATCTACATAAAGGCGGGAGGCCGCAACGACACCACCGGTAAGGCCGGTATCTCCCACTTCCTGGAGCACATGCTCTTCCGCGGCTCCAGCGAATTCGCTTCCAACCTGGAACTTGAGATCGCCTTCGAGGCCATCGGCGGCAGCGTCAACGCGGCGACCGACGAGGAGACCACCTGCTACTTCTCCCGGGTGCACCCGGACCAGATCGCCGAGGGGATACGTCTCTTTTCCTCGATGTTGTTGACCCCGACCCTGGAAGGGCTGGAGATAGAGAAGCGGATCATCACCGAGGAGGCGCTGGAGGACATCAACGAGCGCGGCGAGGAGACCAACACCAGTAACCTCTGCAGCAAGCTCCTGTGGCCCGACCATCCGCTGGGCACTCCCACCATCGGGTATCTCGACAGCATAAAGGGGATCACCGAGGAAGACCTGCGCCGCTATCTCGCCGATCACTACGTTCCCGGCAACGCGCTCATCGTCGCCGCGGGACGGCACAACTCGGAGCAGTTCTTCGCGGCGTGCGAGCAGTTCTTCGCCGGTTGGAACGGCGGCAGCGCCATTCCGCCCCTGCCGGCCAACCAGGTGCAGCAGGAACCGCGCGCCGTGTTCGTCAAGGACTCGGACAGCCAGGTGAACCTGCAGATTGCCTTCCGCGGTTTTGCCCGCCAGGATCAGCGCCTCATGGGGCTGCGGCTGATGCGACGCATCCTTTCCGGCGGTGGGAGTTCTCGACTGCACCTGTCGCTGCGGGAGAAGCTCGGCATCGTCTACTCCGTGGACGCGTCCCTGTCGGCCTACGAGGAGACCGGCGCCTTCGCCATCGAACTGTCCACCGCGCCGGAGAATCTGGTGCTGGCCGTCGCCGAGGTGTTGCGCGAGGTCAAGAGTCTGGCGTTCGAGGAGGTCGGGGAGGCGGAGTTGGCGCGGGTCAAGGAAGGATACTTCTACGATCTCGAGTACAGCGCCGATTCCACCTACGAGATGCAGGTCCGCTACGGCTGGGGCGAGTTGATGTCCCTGGTGAGGACCATCGAGGAGGATCGTGCCGAGGCGGCCGCGGTCCGCGCGGAGGAGTTGAAGCACATGGCCCACGCACTGTTCGCCCCGAAGAACCTGGTCCTCGCTGCCGTAGGCCCCTGGAAGGCGCCCGCCAAGCGCGCGGTGGAGAAGCTGGTACGGGAGTACCAGAAGGGCTGGGCAGAGACCAATCGTTAACGCAAAGATGCCAAACCGCAAAGAAGAGCAGTTTCTGCTAAAAAAGGATTTTGCGACTCTGCGGCTTTGCGTTACATGGCTTTACGCATTTCAATGGAGCAGATATGAAGACAGCATTACTCTTGATGGCTCACGGCAGCAGGATCGCCGAGGCGAATGACGCGGTACACGAGATCGCTAAACGGGTGAAGAAAATGACGCAGTTCGAGATCGTCGAGGTCTCCTTCCGCGAACAGCACCTTCCCAATATCCAACAGGGTGTCGATGCTTGCGTGGCGCAGGGGGCGGAGCGAATCCTGCTCGTTCCCTACTTCCTGTACATGGGCGCCCACGTCCTGGAGGACCTCCCCGAGGAACTGGAGGAGGCGAAGCACCGTCACCCCGGCGTGGAGATGGTACTCGGCAAACACCTGGGCGTACACGACAAGCTGGCCGAGATCGTTGTCGAGCGCGTTGCGGAGAGCCTTACCGAGCAGAGGTGGCACTGATGTCGGTGCACCTGCGCCCCGAGGAGATCGAGGCGGAATCGTTCCGCATCATTGAGGAGGAACTGGGGCCGCACAACTGGAACGCGCAGCAGTGGCCGCTGGTCCGCCGCGCCATCCATACCAGCGCTGATTTCGATTACGCCCGCAGCATGGTAATCACGGAACGGGCGGTGACTGACGGCATTGAGGCGCTCCGCGCCGGAATGGGCGTCGTGACCGATACTACCATGATCATCTCCGGCATGAACAAGGAGCGGCTCTCCAGGTTCGGCGCGCAGCTCTCGTGCTTCGTTGCGGACCCGCAGGTGGCCAGGGAGGCCAAGGAACAGGGGGTAACCCGCTCCATCCTGGCCATGCGTAAAGCGGCACGGGACACGGCTAACGGCATCTTCGTCATTGGCAATGCTCCCACGGCCCTCTTCGAATTGATCCGGCTGATCCGCGAAGAAGGGGTGCGCCCGAGGCTCATCGTGGCGCTGCCGGTCGGTTTCGTCGGCGCAGCCGAGAGCAAGGATGCCCTGCGTGAACTGGCGCGGGAATATCCGGAACTGCAGTTCGTCACCAACATCGGGCGCAAGGGTGGCTCCAACGTTGCGGCCGCGGTGATGAATGCAATACTCATCCAGGCGGTCGGTGCTGAGCCTGGCAACTAGGTTTTTAATGCCGGAGCCCGTCCCGGCCGGTCTTTACATGCTATTTTTTGTGTTCTTCACATGGGATGAAGTATGAGCGGGAAAGAACTCAGATACGGCTTCACCACCGGTGCCTGTGCCGCTGCCGCCGTTAAAGGGGCTGCCCAGATGCTGCGCGACCAGTTGCTGGTCGACGAGGTGCAACTGACGCTCCCCTGCGGCAAGGGGGCGCGCTTTCGCATCGAGGGTGGCGTGCTGCGCGACAACACCGCTTCCTGCTACGTGGTCAAGGACGCCGGTGACGATCCGGACGTGACCAACGGCGCCCAAATCCACGTCACCGCCCAGGTGGACATGTTCACCAAGAACCGCATCGTGATCCAGGGAGGCACCGGCATCGGCAAGGTGACCAAGCCGGGGCTGGCGGTCCCGGTGGGCGAGTGGGCCATCAACCCCGTGCCGCGCAGCATGATCCTCGAGGTGGTGAAGGAAGTCTTCGCCGTCCGCTGCGTTCCGGCCACCCTCACCTTTACCATCAGCATCCCCAACGGCGAGGAACTGGCCAAGAAGACGCTCAACGAGCGACTGGGCATCATCGGTGGGCTCTCCATCCTGGGGACTTCGGGAATCGTGAAGCCGATATCCACCAGGGCCTGGACCGATACCGTGGACACATCCATTGACGTGGCGCTGGCCTGCGGCTCCAGGACCGTGGTGCTCTCCACGGGACGCAGTTCGGAAATGGCGGTGCAGCGGATCCTGAAGCTGACCGATGAATCGTTCGTCATGATGGGCGACCACTTCGGCTACTCGCTGCAGAGCTGCGCCAGGAAAGGCGTTCCCGAGGTGGTGGTGGCGGGGCAGTTCGCCAAGCTGGTGAAGATCGCCTGCGGCCACGAGCAGACCCACGTTACTTCTTCGGAGCTGGACCTGGTGACGGTGGCGTCCTGGCTTGCGGAAAACCGCGCTACGGCACACTTGGCAACGCTGGCCCGTGAAGCGAATACGGCGCGGCAGTTGCTGGAGGAGTCAGGCTTCGACAAGGCGCTGATCAAGCTGGTCTGCGACAAGGTGGCTGACGTCTGCGCCGAACTGGCGCCCTATCTGAAGGTGCGGGTGTTCCTGGCGGGCTACCAGGGAGAGATGCTTTACTTCGACCGGTAACCGATTCCTCTCCGTGGGGAGAGGGTTACCTATTGCAGCGCCCTCACCCCAGCCCTCTCCCGGAGGGAGAGGGGGAGGGAGATGACAGTTGATTATGTTTTGATGGAAAGGAGGGGGGCATGGCGGAACAAAAGATTTACCTCGTCGGCGCGGGCATCGAGGGATGGGAAGGCTTCGGCAAACAGGCACTCGAGGTGATCGACAGCGCCGAGGTTCTCATCGGCCACAAGCGACTGCTGGACATCTTCCCCGACTTTAAGGGGGAGAAACGCCTCCTCGAAGACCTCTCCATCATGCTGGAGCACCTGAAGAACACGGAGAAGAAAACCGTGGTCCTCGGTTCCGGCGACCCCAACTTCTTCGGCGTCGCGCGCTTCCTGCTCAGAAACCTCCCCAAAGAGCGCATCGAGATCTACCCCAACGTGACCAGCGTGCAGTACGCCTTCGCCCGCATCAAAGAGCCGTGGGACGACGCCACCTTCGTGTCCGTGCACGGCAGGGGGATCAAGCCGGCACTGGACCGCATCGTCGCCTCCGAGAAGATCGCCATCCTCACCGACAGCGTCAACACCCCCGCTGTCCTGGCCCGGGAGTTGATCCACCGCGGTGCCGAGGGGTACGAGGCCTGGGTCTGCGAGGACCTGGGACTTGCCACGGAAAAGTTCACCAAGACCGACGTCCGCGGACTGGTCGACTTCAAGTGCTCGCCGCTCAACATCCTCATCCTGATCAAGACCTGGGAGCCGAACCTCGAGAACTACCCGGTGATCGGCATCCGTGACGACGAGTTTGCCACCGCCAAGAAGCTGATCACCAAGGAAGAGGTGCGCGCCATAACCCTGGGCAAACTGCAACTGCAGGACGACCTGGTGATGTGGGACATCGGCGCCGGCAGCGGTTCGGTCTCGATCGAAGCGGGCAACCTGATGCCCAACGGCCGCATCTTCGCCCTGGAGAAGAATCCGCAGTACCTGACCTACCTCAAGGAAAACCTGAAGAAGTTCGTGGCCCGCAACGTGACCGTGGCCGAGGCCTTCGCTCCGGAAGGGCTGGAGGATCTGCCCGATCCGGACCGCGTCTTCATCGGTGGCTCCGGTGGCATGCTCGAGGAGATCATCGAGGCGGTGGACAAGCGCCTCAAACCCGACGGTTTCATCGTCCTCAACGCGGTGACCCTGGACACCCTGACCAAGTCGGTGGAATTCCTGGAAGATCACGGCTACACCGTCGAGGTCACCTGCGTCAACATTTCCAAGACCCGCAGCCTTACCGATTACAAGATGTTCGCTGCCCACAACCCGGTGTACGTAATCGCCGCCTGGAAAGGGGAGGAGTAGTGGCGGTTGTCTACGCGGTAGGGGTGGGGCCGGGCGATCCGGAACTGTTGACCAGGAAGGCGGAGCGGATCTTGCGGAGCGTGGATGTCATCTGCGCCCCTACCGGTGCGGCCGAAGGGGGGAGCTACGCCCTCTCCATCGTCGAGCAGTTCATCGACCGCAGTCGCCAGGAAGTGCTGATCCAACTGTTTCCCATGGTGAAAGACCAGCAGGGGCTCGACCCGTTCTGGGAGGAGGCCGCGGACCAGGTGGCGCAGCGCATTGCCGCCGGCAAGGACGTCGCCTTCGTCACCATCGGCGACCCGTTTCTTTATTCCACCTACCTCTACATCCACAGGATCTTCCTCGCCAAGTACCCCGAGATCAAGATAGAAGTGGTGCCGGGCATCTCCAGCATCCTCGCCTCCTCCGCCATCTCCGGCCTGCCGCTTGGGCTTGGGGCCGAGCGTATCGCCATCCTCCCCGCCACCTACGAAAAGGACGAGCTGAAGCGCACCCTGGAGGAGTTCGACACCGTTGTGCTCATGAAGGTGAACCGGGTCTTTGACTCCGTCTATGCCGCGCTCAAGGAACTGGGGCGGGAAAAGAGAGGCGTCTTCGTACGCCGGGTCGGTTCGGCGGAGGAAGAGGTGCATCACGATCTTGAGTCCCTGGTGGGGCAGAAGCTCGATTACCTCTCCATGCTGATCGTGAGGAAGAACCCGCTTTAGTTTTGCACCGAATGCCGACCTACCGTCCGCAGTCCCTCCCCCCGGAGGGGGAAGGATGGGATGGGGCACGTGCTAAGGAAAAGAACCCCCTCCCTGTCCCTCCCCCTCCGGGGGAGGGAACGCTGGAATTTCATCGAAAGGTTTTCCGATGTCCCATGAGAAGATAGTCCATTTTGTCGGCGCCGGTCCCGGAGACGTCGAACTGATCACCGTGAAGGGGGCGCGCCTCCTGGGTGAGGCGGATGTCGTCGTTTATGCCGGCAGCCTCGTCGACCGCGAGCTGGTGCTCACCTATGCACCGGATGCGCGGGTCTACGACTCCGCGGGGATGGACCTGGAACAGACCACCAAGGTGCTGGTCGAGGCTGTGCTGGCGGGGCAGGTCGCGGTGCGGCTGCACACCGGCGACCCGTCTATCTACGGCGCCATCCAGGAGCAGATGGAGGAACTTGACAAGGTCGGCATCGGCTACGAGGTGGTTCCTGGCGTGACCAGCGCCTTCGCCGCCGCGGCCACCCTGAAACAGGAACTGACCCTTCCAGAGGTCTCTCAGACCGTGGTGATCACGCGCCTGGCCGGGCGGACGCCCGTACCCGAACGGGAGCAGTTGGGCAACATCGCCCAGATCGGCGCTACCTTGGTGATCTACCTTTCCATCTCCATGATCGAGAAGGTGGTGCAGGAACTCCTCTCCGGCGCCTACCAGGAGGACACGCCGGTCGCCGTGGTGGCCAAGGCTTCCTGGGCCGACGAGCAGGTGCTGACCGGGACGCTGGCGGATATCGCCGCCAAGGTCCGTGACGCGGGCATCGGGAAGCAGGCGCTCATCGTGGTCGGCGACGTGCTGCGGGCGCGCAGCGAGGGGATGAAGGCGAAGTCGCTCCTCTACGACAAGGGGTTCAGCCACGGGTGCCGGGAAGGGATCGTCACCTAGCAGCTGTTACAGGTTCTGCGTTACCCCTGGCCCTCACCCCGACCCTCTCCCGGAGGGAGAGGGGGGAATGGGGGGAGTGGGGGGAGTGGGGGGAGACACTGGGATTTACCCTCGCCCCTCGGGAGAGGGTGGCCGAAGGCCGGGTGAGGGCGGTGCCCCGATGAGACCAGTCCCCACGGCTGCGGCGGGAGAAGAACCAACTCTATGCGTGTTGCCATCATAGCCATAACCGCCAACGGCGCCAAGTTGGGGGCGACGCTCAAGCGCGGCCTGCCGCAGGGCACGCTCTTCGTCCTCGACAAACACGCGTCGTGCGACGGGGTGCCTTTCTCGGAACGTGTACCGGCACTCTTGGCGCGGTTGTGGCCGGAGTTCGAGGGTTTCGTCTGCATCATGGCCACCGGCATCGTGGTCCGCTCCATTGCGACGCTGCTGCAGGGCAAAGATAAGGACCCGGCCGTGGTGGTTATGGACGATGCCGGGCGCTTCGCTATCTCCCTCCTCTCAGGCCATCTCGGGGGCGCCAACGCGCTTGCCACGCAGTGCGCCGACCTTGCCGGCGCCACCGCGGTGATTACCACCGCGACCGACGTCAACGACCTCCCTTCCTTCGACATGCTGGCACAGGAAAACGGCTGGCGCATCGACGACCTGTCCCGGGTAAAGGTGCTCAACGCACTGCTCCTGGAGGGCAAGCAGATCGCAGTGGTCGACCCGACCGGGAAGGTGGCGGAGTACTGCGGCGGGAAGGGAAATCTCCTGTTCGTGGATGACTGCGAACTGGCGGCCCAAAGCGGCGCCAAGGGCGTGGTCCTGGTGACCAACAGGCTTGTGCCGGCCGGATTCAACCTGGAGCGGACCTTGGTACTGCGGCCGGTCGATCTTTGCCTCGGTATCGGCTGCAACCGGGGCACTACTGCCGACGAGATCGAGTCGGTGGTCACCCGTCACCTGGCGCAGCTCTCCCTGTCCGAGCGGAGCATCAAGTGCCTGGCGAGCGCAGAGGCGAAGGCTGATGAAGAAGGGTTGTTGGCCTATGCCAGTGACAAGGGTATCCCAGTGATCTTCTTCCGCAGCGACGAGTTGAACGGCGTCAGCGTTCCCTCGCCGCCGTCGGAGCATGCTTTCGCTGCCATAGGGGCGCGCGGGGTTGCCGAACCGGCCGCGCTCTTGGCCGCCGCGGGAGGCAAACTGCTGCTGCACAAGGTGAAGGACGGCAACGTCACCCTTGCTGTTGCGCAGGTAACAACTATGTAGCACCTTCATCCCACCACTCCTCCCCCCGGAGGGGGGAGGCTGGGAGGGGGGAAGTCGCATCAACCAGCCGCTGAGCGCCCCCTCCCCGACCCTCCCCCTCCGGGGGAGGGAGAACAGGTGCGGCAGTCGATGTGCAAAACCGTAATCCAGATAGAGGTTTCTGCTTAATGTCCAAGCTTTACGTAGTAGGCATCGGCCCCGGTGGGCTGAACCACATGACCTTCGAGGCGCGCCAGGCGATCGAGGACGCCGATGTCATTGTCGGCTACCAGGCCTACCTTGATTTCATCCAGCCGCTCCTTGCCGGTAAGATCCTTTACTCTTCGGGCATGATGCGCGAGGTGGAGCGCTGCTCCCAGGCCCTGACCATCGCCGCCACGGGCAAGACCGTTGCCCTGGTTTCCAGCGGCGACGCCGGGATCTACGGCATGGCGGGCTTGGCGCTGGAACTGGCCGACGAGCCGGACGCCCCCTCTGATGTGGAAGTTGTGGTGGTCCCCGGTGTCTCGGCGGTGCAGGCCGCGGCTTCGGTACTCGGCGCGCCACTCATGCACGACTTCGCCGTCATATCCCTTTCCGATCTGCTGACCCCGATCGACAAGATCCGCCAACGCCTCAGGGCTGCCGCCGAGGCTGATTTCGTGGTGGCGCTGTACAACCCGCGCAGCAAGGGGCGCACCACGCAGATCGAGGAGGCTGCCGCCATCCTGATCGCGGCGCGCGGCCCGCAGGTGCCGGTCGGCATCGTCCGTAACGCCTGCCGGGACGGCGAGGAGCGCATCATCACCACGCTGGGGGAGATGCTGAACCACCCCATCGACATGTTCTCCATCGTCATCATCGGCAACGCCTCGACCCGGCTCTGCAAGGACGGCAGGATTGTGACCCCGCGCGGTTACGCCACCCGAGGTGACAGCCAGAATCCCAACCGTAGAAAGCGGAGCGCCGGAGCGAGTAACGATACCCCCAGTAGCGATCCGCATGCGCTCATGTTCTGCGGAACCGGGTCGGACGTGGGGAAATCGGTACTCACGGCTGGTTTCTGCCGCATTCTCAAACGCCACGGTCTCACGGTCGCTCCCTTCAAGTCCCAGAATATGGCGCTTAACTCGGCGGTTACCCCGGAGGGTGGCGAGATCGGGCGTGCCCAGGGCGTGCAGGCCGAGGCGTGCGGCATCCCGCCCCACACCGACATGAACCCGATCCTGCTAAAGCCCAACTCCGATACCGGCAGCCAGGTAATCGTTCAGGGTAAGGTGGTGCGCAACATGGGCGTCAAGGAGTACAACGCCTACAAGCCTGAGGCATTCCTGAAGGTGAGGGAAAGTTTCCAGCGGCTGCGCGAGCGCTACTCTTTCATCGTCATGGAGGGCGCCGGGAGCATCGCCGAGATCAACCTGCGCGAGCACGACATTGCCAACCTCAAAGTGGCGGCCATGGCCGGTGCACCGGTGATCCTGGTGGCGGACATCGACCGCGGCGGTGTCTTCGCCCAGATAGTGGGCACCCTGGAATTGCTCACGCCGGAAGAGAAGGCGCTGGTGAAGGGCGTCATCATCAACAAGTTTCGCGGTGACGTATCGCTGCTCGACTCGGGCATCGAGTACGTCGAGCGGCGCACTGGCGTGCCGGTCCTGGGGGTGCTTCCGTGGTTCAAAGGGCTTGCGCTTCCCGAAGAGGACAGCGTTGCCTTGCAGAAGAAGCCGGCGGCCCCCACTGGGGTGGCGTCGGCTGAGAAACTGCGCGTGGGCGTGGTGAGGTTGCC
This sequence comes from Geomonas agri, assembly GCF_020179605.1. Taxonomy (NCBI): domain Bacteria; kingdom Pseudomonadati; phylum Thermodesulfobacteriota; class Desulfuromonadia; order Geobacterales; family Geobacteraceae; genus Geomonas; species Geomonas agri. The sequence continues at coordinate 109,707 of NZ_JAINZO010000002.1, read as the reverse complement.
GCGCATCTCCAACTACACCGACTTTTCCGTCCTCGAGGCAGAGCCCGACGTGGACGTCTACTACATTCACTCGCCGTGGCTGGTGGAGACCATGGACCTCGTCATCATCCCGGGGACCAAGTCGACTATCGCCGACCTCGTCGCCATCAGGGAGCAGGGGATCGCCGATGCCCTGTGCCGCTACCAGGGGCCGGTGGTTGGCATCTGCGGCGGCTACCAGATGCTCGGCGCGACGGTGAACGATCCGGACCGCGTGGAATCCAGCATGGAAAGCACTAAGGGGCTCGGACTTCTGGACGTGGTGACCACCATGCTAAAGGAGAAGCAGACGCACCAGGCCGTGGGGGAACTGCTGCCGGCAGGGCAGGGGGTAGCGCCGGGATGCAGCGCAGCTGTGGCCGGGTACGAGATCCACATGGGCGAAAGCGTGCTCGGCAGCGGTGCGAGCCCGTTCGCGCGGATCAGCAGCCGTTCCGGGGCCGGGACCGACCTGGAGGATGGTGCGGTTTCCGCCGACGGCAGGGTTTTCGGAACCTACCTGCACGGTATCTTCGACAACAACGCTTTCCGGACCGGGTTCCTGAACCGGATCAGGCGACACAAGGGGATCCCGGAGCGGGCGGAAGCAGCGCTCGCGCCCGACCCGTTCGATGAACTCGCCGTGCACATGGAAAAGCACCTCGACCTGGAGCGGATCTTCCAGATCTGCGGCATCTCGCACGGCAGATGACAGTCGCAGAGTCCCCCGTCGCGGTAGTGCTCGGAGCGGTGCTGCTGGACCTGGTCCTGGGTGACCCGCGCGCCTTGCCGCACCCGGTGATCGGTATCGGCGAGTTGATCTCGTCGCTGGAAGGTCCCCTGCGCCGCTTGATCCCGAATGCGCGCGTGGCGGGCGTTGCCCTGCTGGTTATCACCGTTGGCGTCAGTTATGCGCTGGCGGCGTCGCTCATATATGCCGCTTTCCAGCTTGCCCCGGCAGCGTGCTTTGTCGTCAGCCTCTACCTCGCCTGGGTTTCGCTGGCGGCGCGCTCGCTGCACCTGGAGTCGGCCAAGGTGGTGCGGGCGCTGCAGAAAGGCGATCTTCCCGCCGCCAGGGTGGCGCTGTCCTACATCGTCGGCCGCGAGACCACGGACCTGGACGAGCCGGAGATCATCCGGGGAGCGGTGGAGACGGTGGCTGAGAATACCGGCGACGGCGTCATCGCGCCGCTTTTTTACCTGGTGCTGGGCGGCCCCGCGCTGGCCATCGCCTACAAGGCGGTTAACACCCTCGACTCGATGGTGGGTTACAAGAACGACCGGTACCTCGAATTCGGTTGGGCTTCGGCCCGCTTCGACGACGTCGCCAACTATATCCCGGCGCGGCTGACCGGGCTACTCATGGTGCTGGCGGCTCCGCTTTGCGGGTTGAGCGGCGGCGGTGCCTGGCGGATCCTGCGCCGGGACGGCAGGAACCATTCCTCCCCCAACAGCGGCTTTCCCGAAGCGGCGGCCGCCGGAGCGCTCGGCGTCAGGCTGGGTGGGGCGAACCGTTATTTTGGCAGGATCGTGGCGAAACCCACCATTGGTGATCCGCTACAGCCGCTCTCTCAGGCGACGTACGCGGGTGTCGTACGGTTGATGTATGGCAGCGAGGCGCTGCTGGTGGCGGGCTGGCTTTCAGTTTTGGCAATAGCAGGAAGTTTCTGAATGCTGCCTCCCCCCTCCCTGACCCTTCCTCTCCGGGGGCGGGGAAGGATTTGCAGCGAGCAATAAGAACAGCGGGAGCTCGGAAAAAAGGTAAGCCTATGGCAATCCCACATGAACATGGCGGCAACGTTTTTGCCGTGGCCAGGAACCTCGGGCTAGCACCGGAGCGCATCATCGACTTTTCCGCCAGCATCAACCCGCTGGGTATGGCTCCGGGGGTGCGCGAGGCGCTGAATGCAAGCGTGGACCGTTTACTCCATTACCCGGATAAAGGCGCCACCGAGCTGAAACAGGCGCTGGCGGAGTATCACGGGATCGGATCCGCCGAGATCGCCGTCGCCAATGGCTCGACCGAGCTGATACACCTGCTGCCGCGCACCTTCCCTGGCAAAAAGGCGCTGGTGGTCGCGCCTGCCTTTGCGGAATACGCCCTGGCCCTGGAGCGGGCAGGGTGGGAGATCGACTACTACACCCTGTCGTCTGCCGACGATTTCGCCCTCGATACGATTGCACTCGGTCAAAAGCTAGCCGCCGGCTACGACATGCTTTTTCTCTGCAATCCGGGCAATCCGGCGGGGAACCTGCTGCCGCTGCGGGATCTCACCGGGGTGATCGATATCTGCCGGGAGAGCGGCACCTTCCTGGTGCTCGACGAGGCCTTCATCGATTTTTGCGAGGAGGAGTCGGCGAAGCACTTGGTGCGTGGCAACCCGCGTGCGGTCCTGCTCCGCTCCATGACCAAATTCTTCGGCATTCCCGGATTGCGCCTGGGTTACGCTATAGCAGCTGTGGAGACCGTGGCGCAGATAGTCGCGCAGCAGGATCCCTGGAACGTCAACACCGCGGCGCAGGTGGCCGGGGTGGCTTCGCTGGCGGATGATGATTACTGCCGCCGTACCAGAAGCTACATCGATGAGCAGCGTGCACGCCTCGCTACCGCCCTTGCGGGGATCCCGGGACTGCAGGTGTTCCCGGGGCGGGCAAATTACCTGCTGGTGCGGATACTGCGTCAGGGGGTGAGCGCGAGGCAGTTGCGCGAGGCGCTGCTCGCGAAGGGGATACTGATCAGGGACTGCGGCAATTTCCAGGGACTCGATGTCAGCTTCTTCAGGGTCGCGGTGCGGCTCAAGGAGGAAAATGACCTGCTAGTGCGGGCGCTGGCGGCGGAGTTGGGATAGGGGCGGTGCCTGGAGTGGTGGGAAGGCAAATCCCCTCTGTCTCCCCTTCGCAAAGAATAAAAAAAGGCCAACCGGATGCCCGGTTGGCCTTGTCAGTTGCGGCATTACACAAATTATCGCTGTCTTATCAGCGATTACGAAGCGTTGGATAGGGAGTAGAAATCCTTACGGCACAGCCTGATACGCTTGATCTCTTCGTTGCAGACGAAACGGACTATGGCGTCGCGATCCCGCTCGTTGATGTGCATGAACCGCAGGCCGGCGCTGTGGACCACGCCGTCGCCCCTGTCGATCTTCTCACAGTGCATAACCTGGGCGACCACCGGCACTACTTTCGGTTCGGGCAACGGCAGATGGAAGGTGGCATAGACAATGTCATCGCGCGTCATCTCCATCTCCGTCTCGGTGCGTAACCCGCCGCCGCTGATGTTGACGACCCGCGGCAGGCTGCTCTGCGTCGCCACCCGCAACCCGGCGGTGCCGCTTTCCTCGGCGGTCCCCGCGGTCACATTGAACAGGATGACGGGGATGTCGGTGCCGAGGCGGAAGTATTCCCTCTGGTCCTCGGGGGTCACCCGGTCGGTGAAGGCGATGCGGAGGTCTTCTTCGCCCTGGTCGTCGAGCACCACGGCCTTGCAGCGATAGCTGTTGCCACCTACGCCGACCCGGACTACCAGCGGCGCTTCGGGGCGCAGGAACACTCCTTCGGGGAGTTTCTCGCGGGACAGCCTCAGGCGGACCTCGGTGTCGTTTATCTCGGTGACTATCGCGCCGTCATTGAAAACCGTGTCCCCTGATAACGCCACTTCGACCCGCGCTTTCTGGCCGGGCTGAAAGTAGTCCTTATAGTTGTAGGTTCCGTTTTGCATGTGACGCCGCCCACCAAATAAAATAACTGCATAGCAACAGCTGTTTACAGATGCAATACAAACGCCAACGATCCCCACCACGACAATGGGACGTCCAACTAACCGATCTAACGAGGGTACCCCCTTCAGGCCCTCTAATCCTGGCGCCGGTTACTCCGCCAAAGACCGGAAATGTTGTGCCATATCACTGGAAGCGCTGGAATCTTAACGCAAAGTGTCTTTTAATTACAATATTTTTCTTGACAAGAAGACCATGCTGGCTATCCTAAAACGAAATCATTTCTATTTAGAGGCGGGTATGGACCAGCGTCACGCAACGGCCTTGAAGACCGCCGGCATGAAGGCGACGCCGAAAAGGCTGGCGATCCTCGAGATGCTCGAGGCGGAACCGGGATACGCGAGCCCCGAGGAACTGTGGAAGAGGCTGAAGGATCGCTTCGACCGGCTGGGTCTTCCCACGGTGTACCGCAACCTGGAGGAACTCGCCCAAAGCGGCGTCCTTTCCAAGGTGATCCACCCTAACCGCCAGCTTTACTACTATTTCTGCAGCAACCGGGAGCACCATCACCACTTCGTCTGCCTCTCATGCCGCAAGGTCGAGGACATCCCGGCTTGCGGCATCGATGCGTTGGAGCAGGAGGTGTCCAAGCGCAACGGGGGCAAGGTGCTCTCCCATATCCTGCAGTTAAACGGATTGTGCGGCGGCTGCGCCGACAACGGGGACAAACAATGAAATGGCTTATGGCCTTACTGCTGGCGCTGCTCTTGGTGACGCCGGGGTGTAGCAAAGAAAAGCAGCAATCCGACGGGAAACTCCAGGTGGTGGCGACCCTGTTCCCGCTCTACGACTTCGCGAGGACCATCGGCGGCGACCGGGCCACCGTCAGTCTGCTGCTCCCGCCGGGCGTCGAACCGCACTCCTTCGAGCCGCGCCCTGAGGACGTGGTCCGGGTGAACCGTGCCGACCTCTTCATCTACACCAACGCTGCCATGGAGCCCTGGGCGGCCAACATCATCTCCGGCTTGGACCGCGGCAAGGTCGAGGTGGTCGAGGGGGGAAAAGGTATCCCGCTGATGCAGGGGCCGGTGTCGGACCAGCATCGCGGGGAGCATGACGCCCACGAAGGGACCGGGGTGGATCCCCACATCTGGCTGGATTTCGACAACGCCCGTACCATCGCTAGGAACATCCTGGCAGCCTACATCGTGCGCGATGCCGCCAACAAGGCTTTCTACCAGCAGAACGCGGCCAAACTGGATCAGCAACTGGCCGAACTGGACCAGCGCTACAAGGAGACCCTGGCCCAGTGCCCCAAGAAGGTGCTGCTGCACGGCGGCCACTACGCGTTCGGCTATCTCGCCAGGCGTTACGGTCTGAAATACATCTCCGCCTCGGCGGTGAATGCCGATGCCGAGCCCACCCCGACCAAGCTAGCTGAACTGGTGCAGGTGATGCGTCGCGAGCATCTGAACTACGTTTATACCGAGGAACTGCTGAGCCCGCGGATCGCCGAGACCATCGCCCGGGAGACCGGCGCCAAGGTACTCATGCTGCGCGCGGGGCACAACGTCACCAGGGACGACCTGCAGCGCGGCGTCACCTTCATCTCCCTCATGGAAGAAAATCTCCGCAACCTGAAGACGGGACTGCAATGAACGACATAGCTCTCAGCGTGCGCAACCTCTGCGCCGGCTACCATGGCACCGAGGTGCTGCAGGACATCAGCTTCAGCGTGAACGCCGGCGACTACGTCGGGATCTGCGGTCCCAACGGGTCGGGCAAGAGCACCATGATCAAGATCATCCTGCAGCTCCTGGCACCGACCTCGGGCGAGGTGTCCCTCTTGGGGACTCCGCAGGCCTCCTTCCGCGACTGGCACAGGATCGGCTACCTGCCGCAGGGGCTGCAGTTCTTCAACCCGCACTTCCCGGCTACGGTGGACGAGGTGATCCGCCTGGGACGGCTCTCGGCGAAGAAGTTCCCGCGGCGCTTCAACCGCGATGACGCCCGGGCCGTGGAGCGGACCATGGAGTGGATGGGGATCTCCCACATCAGGGGGGCCATGATCGGCGAGTTGTCCGGGGGGCTTCGGCAGCGGGTGCTCTTGGCGCGGGCGCTGGTGAACGACCCGGCGCTGCTGGTCATGGACGAGCCGACTACGGCGCTCGACCCGGAGACCAGGGATAGTTTCTACAAGCTCATCTTCGAGATGAACCGGGAGAAGCGGTGCACCGTGCTCCTGGTCACCCACGACACGGCCACCATCGGCAAGTACGCTTCGCACCTCTTGTACCTGGACAAGAAGGTGGTCTTCTACGGCAGCTTCGACGACTTCTGCAACTCCACCGAAATGACCGGGTTCTTCGGCGAGCACGGCCAGCACCTGGTTTGCCATAGGCACTAGAGGTTTTTGAAATGAATCTGAACGAGATGCTCAGCTACGGCTTCATGCAGAGGGCACTTATCGGCGGGTCGCTGATCGCTATCCTCTGCTCGGTACTCGGGGTGTTCCTGGTGCTGCGCAGGCTTTCGCTGATCGGCGACGGCCTGGCCCACGTCACCTTCGGCAGCGTAGCGCTCGCGCTCTTTTTCCGGCTGCACTCGGTCTACATGACCCTCTCCATCATCCCGGTGGTGCTTGCTTCGGCCATGGGCATCCTCAAGCTTGCCCAGAAGGCGAGGATCTACGGCGACGCCGCCATCGGCATGGTATCTGCCATCGGCATTGCGACCGGTGTCCTCCTGGCCAGCGTCGCCGGCGGCTTCAACGTCGACCTCTTCAGCTACCTCTTCGGCAACATCCTTTCCATCAGTTCCAGCGAGCTCGCCATCGCAGCAGTACTCTTCTTCATCGTCATCGCCGGCGTGGTCATGTTCTACAACGAGCTCTTCGCCAGCACCTTCGACGAGGAACTGGCCAAGAGTTCCGGTCTCAACACGGACCGCATCAACACGGTGCTGGTGCTCTTGACCGCCCTGACCGTGGTGCTGGCCATGAAGGTGGTGGGCATCATGCTGATCTCGGCGCTCCTCATCCTACCGGCCGTCTCGGCCCTTCAGATTGCCAAGGGGTTCAAGACCGCTATCGTGTCCGCGGCCGGGATCGGCGTTGCAACCGTCATCTGCGGCATCTCTTTCTCCTTCGTAATGAACCTCCCCACCGGCGCCACCATCGTGCTGATCAACTTCGCGGTCTTTCTCTGCGCCTTCGCCGCCCGTACCCTGCTGCGTCACCACTGAGGCCTGCCCAGTTTTTTTACCTCCCCGGTTAACTTTCCGGGAGCACCGCCGATAAGGGCAATGGCGGAATTTTCCGCCATAACCTGACGAGGCGGCGGGATGATAGAGGCAAAGGGATGGGTAACTGCGCAGGTCGGCGAGAGATTCGCCGGCCATAACCGGGTGTTGGGAGTGATCGCGTCACTCCTGGTCGGGCTGGTGCTGCTCGACATCTACCTGGTTCCCCTGCCGCATCCCGGCGCCGTGTGGGTGGCTGTTGCTTCGCTCGTCCTGGCGATCTCCCTGCTCATCACGCGGGGGCTGCTCCCCAATGGCCAGCTCAAGGCCTCGCTGGAGCTGGTGCTGCTCCTGGTCTACCTGCTGGCCGTCTGCTGGTTTACTGGCAGGACCGACAGCCCCTTCATCTCGGCCATCTACCTGGTCCTGATGGCGACCTCGCTCACGCTGGGGAGGCGCATCACCTACCTCATGGCCGGGCTGGCCGTCGCCTCCTATTCGCTGCTGGCAGCTGGTGAGTCCCCACCGCTTTGGAGCCAAGTCCCAGGGTACCTGATCCGCGTCTTCCCCTTCATCCTGATTGCCCATGTCGGCGCCATCCTGGCCGGGGAGACCGAGGCCGCCCGCGCCGAGGTGGAGCACCTGTCGCTCACCGACGATCTAACTGAACTCAACAACATGCGCAGTTTCGAGGCGCTTGCCCTGCAGCAGGAGCGACTGGCGCGCCGCTACCAGACCCCCTTCGCCATCTGTATGCTGGACGCCGACAACCTGAAGCAGATCAACGACCGCTACGGCCACCTGGCGGGGACGGAGCTGATCAAGTGGACCGCGCAGGTGGTCCGTTCCAACATCCGGGAGAGTGACATCGCCGCGCGCTTCGGTGGGGACGAATTCATCATCCTGTTTGCCGATCACGACAAGGAGCAGATTCTCCCGGCCGTTGAGCGCATCGTCCGCGCCATGAGTTCCTGTCCTTTCAGTTACGATGGCGACCTGATCGACTGCACCCTTTCGGCGGGTATCGCCTCCTATCCCTGGGATGGTGACGACCTGAAGAGCGTGGTGAAGCAGGCGGACCTGGCCATGTATCGCAGCAAGCGCCTGGGCAAGAACCGGGTGTCACTGGCGGAAACGGATGCTGAGCACGCGGAGGAGCAAGAACACGCGGGGGCGCGGGAGCGAACGGGGGGACGGGAGCAGCTAAAGGTACGGGGAGAAAAGCTTGGCAGCGGCGTCCCGCAGCTTGACGGGAAGCGATCGAGCGTCCATCTCCGCAAGGGTGATCTCACGAGAGAGCGGTAGGATGGCCTGGCAGTGACCCTCGAGCTGGGCGGCGAAGTTCAGGTCGTAAACCTCGAGGTTGAATTCGAAGTTGAGCCTGAGGCTCCTGGGATCGAGGTTGGCGCTGCCGATCAGGCTCCAGCTGCGATCGATCACCATGAACTTGCTGTGCACGAAGGGGGCTGGCTGGGCGTAGATGCGCACCCCCTGTTGCAGCAGCTCCCACAGGTACGAGTTGCTGGCCCACTGCAGGTAGGGGAGATTGTTCACCTCGGGGAGCACCAGGGTGATCTCGACGCCGCGCAGGGCGGCGGTGATCAGGGCCGAGATCAGCGGCCGGTCCGGGATGAAGTAGGGGGTGACGATGGTGACCGTGCGCCTGGCGCAGGAGAGCGCGCCCAGGATGATCCAGTTCAGCTTCCTGAATTCCTTGTCCGGGCCGTCGCTGACCGCCCGCACGAAAGCGGTTCCGGTTCCAGTCAGCTCTGGGAAGTAGCGTGCGTCGGTGAGCTGTTTCCCCTTGGCGAAGTGCCAGTCCTCCAGGAAGGTTCGCTGCAGGTCGGCCACCACCGGCCCGGTCACCTGGAAGTGCAGGTCCTTGACCACCGGTGGCGGCCCCGTCACCATGTGCCTGCTGCCGATGTTCATTCCGCCGGTAAAGCCAATGGTCCCGTCCACCACCATGATCTTGCGGTGGTTGCGCAGGTTCAGGTACCCCCCCGGCCGCAGGGGGAGAAACCGCATGAATTCAACCTTCGACCCCTTCAGCAGCTCCCACGCCGTCGGTACCGAGTACTTCTCCCCCAGGCTGTCCACGATGACCCGCACCTCCACTCCCCGGTTCGCAGCCCGCGTCAGTGACCTGATGAAGCGTTTCCCGGTCTCGTCGCCGTCGAAGATGTAGGTCGAGAGGTGCACCGAGGATTGCGCCGCGTCGATGGCGGCGAGCATGGCGGGGTAGGCTTCCTCGCCGTCCTCGAGGGGGATCAGGTGGTTACCCGGCAAAAGCCTTGTGCTCACCACGCGCTCGGAAAGGTTGCGTAACTCCCGCAGGTAGGCGAGTTCTCCCGGGAGCTTGGTGGGGAGGAGGTCTGCCGGCGGCTGGGGAAGGACAGGGGCGGGGCCGGCTTCCCGGTGCCAGCGCTTGGCGCGGCTGTAGATCCGGTTCACCCCCATGCCCCAGTAGAAGATGGGGCCGAAGAACGGGATGGCGAGGCAGGTGAGGATCCACCCCAGTGCCGAGCGCGGGTCGCGCTTGTTGATCAGCGCGTGGCCGGCGGAAAGGATGGCCAGCGAGGTCAGGGAGACCAGAAGAAGAGTAGTGAAGATGTGGTCCAGCACGTGTGCCATAGGGGTCAGCCTGTCGTCAGCAAAGCATTCGGCGCAAAGGCCGTCATAGCATGTAAAAAGAGGGCGGCATGGCAGCCGCCCTCCGGTTGAACTGGCAACTGATGCGTAGCGCGGCGATCAAAGCAGCGTGAAGGGCTGGGCCCTCTTGGTCCAGTCGCTGTCCGGGTACTCCTTGGAGAGCTGCTGGTAGATGTCCTTCAGCGCCGCGGGGTCGTGGCTCGAACTGAAGCGGGCCACGCCGCGCAGGTAGACCGCCTCGGGCGCCGCCGCGCACTTCGGACAGCCGTTCAAAAGGGTCGTCAACTGGATCACCGCCTCGTTGTACTGGCCGTTGTCCAGGCTCGCCTTGGCCATCCCCAGCAGCACCGAGCCGACGATCTCGTCGGGGGGGAGGTAGCCGACCGTGCGCTGGTGCTCGCGCCCGTACAGGTCGAGGGTGATCAGGGTCGGGGTCCATGAGATGCGGAAATCGCCGGTCTGGGTGGTGGAGGAAACCGGGACCCTTACCGGGATGACGCGGTCCGCGATGAAGTTGACCACGTCCTCGTCGGCGAAGGTGACCTCCTCCATCTGTTTGCAGCCGATACATTGCGGGCTAAAGAATTCCAGCAAGACGGTCTTCTGTTCAGCCTTCGCCCGAGCCAGCGCTTTGCCCATGTCGGTTTCCCAAGGTATCATGGTTAAACCCTCCTCCCGGTTATCATTAAACCCACGCTAAAGGGTAGCCTTTGGATTTCCTGTGTCAAGTCCCCTAACCGCTTGCAGTTTTGGGCAAAATGCATATAATGAATCCGGCCCAGCCCAGACACTCACGCCTGAAAGGAAGTATTTTGTCCAGCAAAAACCCGCGCCGCGCCGCCTTTGAGATCCTGCTCCGCATCGAAAAAGAGAAGTCCTTCGCAGACATCCTGATAGACCACGAACTGTCCAAGGACATGATCAAGGGGGCTGACCGCGGCCTGCTTACCGAACTGGTGTACGGTGTGCTGCGCCGGCAGGGGACCCTGGACCACATCATCGGGCAGTTTTCCAAGCAGAGAACCGACAAGCTCGAGCTCTACGTGCTGCTCCTGCTGCGCCTTGGGCTGTACCAGTGCTTCTTTCTGGACCGCGTCCCGGTTTCGGCTGCGGTGAACGAGACCGTGAAGCTCGCCAAGGAACTCGCGCCGCGCGCCTCCGGCTTTATCAACGCCATCCTGAGAAACGCCGACCGCAACCGCGACAATATCAGCTACCCGGACCGCACCGAGAACCCCGCCGGCTACCTGGCGGTACGCTACTCCCATCCCGCCTGGCTCACCAGGCAGTGGTGCGACCAACTGGGTGTGGACGGGGCCGAGGAACTGGCCACCGCCATGTCAGAGCCGCCCCCGTTCACCATCCGGGTCAACACCCTGCGCGCCTCCCGCGAGGCGCTCATGGCGCGCCTGGCCGAGGAGGGGGTTAACTGCAGCGAGACCCGCTGGTCCCCCGACGGCATCCGGCTGAACCAGTCCGGGCTCATTTCACGGCTTCCCTCGTTCCGCGACGGCCTTTTCACCGTGCAGGACGAGTCCTCGCAGCTGGCGCCCCTGTTCCTGGCGCCGGCAAAGGGTGACCGGGTGCTGGACGCCTGCGCGGCCCCGGGCGGCAAGACCACCCAGATCGCGCAGCTCATGGGGAACTCCGGCGAGATCTATGCCTGCGACGTGAACCACAAGAAGCTAAGACTGATCAAGGAAACCTGCGACCGGCTCGGCATCACCTCGGTGCGCACCTTCACCATGGACGCCACGGCGCCTTCCCCGGCCATCAAGGAGGTCACCTTCCAGCGCATCCTGGTCGACGCCCCCTGCTCGGGGCTCGGCGTGATCCGGCGCAACCCGGAAGGGAAGTGGAGCAAGTCCCCGGATGACTTGCTGCCGCAGGCCCGCACCCAGGTCACCATTCTGGAGAACCTCTGCAAGTACCTGGAGAAGGAGGGGATCCTCCTCTACGCCACCTGCTCCACCAGCGTGCAGGAGAACGAGTACGTTATCGACACCTTCCTGCGCGAGCACCCCGAGTTCGTCGCCGAGGACCTGCGCACGCTCTTCCCCCAGTTCGCGCCGCTGTTCACCGAGCGCGGCTTCTTCAGGAGCTGGCCGCACCGCGACGGCATGGACGGCTTTTTCGCCGCCCGCCTCAAGAAAATCAAGTAGGAGAAGCCATGAAAAAGATCGCACCTTCCATACTTTCCGCCGACTTCGCGCGTCTGGGCGAGGAAATCAAGGCCATCGAGACCGCCGGCGCCGACTATGTCCACATCGACGTCATGGACGGCCAGTTCGTCCCCAACATCACCATCGGCCCGCTGATCGTGGAGGCCGCGCGTAGGGCGACCACACTGCCGCTCGATGTGCACCTGATGATCGTTGACCCGGACCGCTACATCCCGGACTTCGCCAAGGCGGGGAGCGACATCATCGTGGTCCATGCGGAAGCGACCAACCACCTGCACCGCACCATCCAGTTGATCAAGTCCTTCGGCAAGAAGGCGGGCGTGTCGCTCAACCCGGCGACCCCGCTCAACGTGCTCGACTACGTCATGGAGGAGCTGGACCTGATCCTGCTGATGACGGTTAACCCGGGCTTCGGCGGCCAGTCCTTCATCGAGGCCTGCATCCCGAAGATCCAGACGCTGCGCGCCACCATGGACCGTAGGGGCGTGGAGGCTGAGCTCGAGGTGGACGGCGGGGTGAAGACCGACAACATCGCCCGCATCGCCCATGCCGGCGCCGACGTCTTCGTTGCCGGCAGCGCGGTCTTCAATTCCCCCGACTACGCCGCCACCATCGCGGAGCTTAAGCGGCGGGCCAAGGAGCCGGTGCTCTGATAGCCGAGCACGGGCAGGAACGGCCGGGGTCTCCGGCCGCGATCAGGGAGAGGCTGAAGGCCTCTCTCGCCGCGCGCCGGCGCGTCCCCATGGAAGCGGGGCCGGTTCCCGCCGCCGTCCTGCTCCCCCTGTTTTTGAAGAACGGGGAGTACCACATCCTCTTCACCAAGCGCACCACCCACCTCACCCACCATAGCGGCGAGATCTCCTTCCCTGGCGGGCGCTGCGAGGAAAGCGACCGCGACAGCGCCGACACCGCCACCCGCGAGGCGTGGGAGGAGGTCGGCATCGTCCCCTCCGACGTCGAGATTCTCGGCGAACTGGACGACTGCCACTCCATCCACAACTACCTGGTCACCCCCGTGGTCGGTATCTTCCCGGAAAACTACACTCTCACCGTCAACGACGCCGAGATCGAGCGCCTGATCGAGGTGCCCCTGGCGCACTTCTCCAAGCCGGGCGTGTACCGCGTCGAGTACTGGGATCACAAGGGGATCAAGAACTACCCGATGTACTTCTACCTCTACGGGGATGACGAGATCTGGGGTCTGACCGCGCGGATACTGAAGAACTTCCTGGACGTGTTCTGGGGAGTGGAGCAGGCGGGCGAGGAGTCGGAGCAGTTTTAGCGGGCTTTAGCCACTAACATCCTCTTCAGGTCGATGGCCAGCCGCTGCTGATCCTTTTGCAGCACGAAGCCCCGCTTCAGCACTCCCGCCTCGATCCCTTTCATGTGCAGCGCACCCCACGGAATGACGACGGTGTCGTACTTCTTGAGCGCCTCGTCGAGATAGCCGAGCAGCACCTCGTTGCGCCGGGTCAGGATGTCATCCATGATCACCTCCTGCATCTGGGGGGTGACGTTCTGCTCCGCCCAGCGGTTCAGGTTGAGCGCTGCTTCCACAAAGGACGGGCTCTTCTTGAGCTCCTTGCCCACTTGGTCCAGAAAACGCAGCGTCTCCGGACGGAAGGTGCTCAGGTCGGTGTCCGCCACCAGGATGTCCGGCTGGTCCCCCGTCGCCGGCTTGGGCGGCGCCTGCAGCCCCTTCTGATCGATCAGCTTCCCTGAAAAGAGCATTTTGTCCTGCGAGGCAAGCCCGAGGAAGCTCGCCACACCTCGATAGTCGAAATGGTGCCGCAGCACCTGTTTCTTGTCGGTCACCCCTTCCGCCAGCACAACTGTCTGCCCCTTGCCCGGTACCCGTGCCACGTCTTCGTAATATCCCTTCTCCCCTACGTGCACCATGCCGGTGAGCCGAAGCGTCTGGTTCCCTTTGCGGTACACCCGCTCGGTCAGGTAAAGCCCGCGCGGCGTCACCCTGATGAAGCCGGCCGTGTTGCCGAGCGCCCAGGCGTCGGCAAAGAACAGGGTCAGCGTGGCGAGCAGCACGGGCAGGACCACGACGTTGACGCCGGTGAAGACCAGCGTGTTCCGCGCCCCGAAGAAGGGCCCCTCGAAGCGCCATGCGGGCAGCGTCAGCCCCGGATCCTTGGCGTCACGGTAGCGCGCGATCATAAGCGGTGGGACGCAGAGCTGCACGAACGACATGGCCAGCGGGTAAAGCTTGGACTCGCTCAGCACCGGGAACGCCCAGGCCGCAAGGGGACAGACGAACAGGAACGCGATCAGCGGGATGAAGAGATTTTTTGGGAGGCGCCGGTCGATGCCCAGGAAGAAGTAGAGGGGGATGGCCAGGAGCAGCAACGAGTTGGCGACCTGGATCCTGAACAAGGTGAGCGGCGCAACCGGGGCAACCAGTGAGGAGAGCTCATCCAAAACGGAGAGGAAGCCGTCGGCGAAGAAAAGGATCAAAAAGACGTTGGCGAATTTTTTCATGGTGTCCGTAGGTTAAGGAGTCGCGTAGCAGCAGGCCGGGGCAAGCGGGCAGCCGTCACAGGAAGGTTTCTTGCGGCAGTGGCGCTTGCACTGCTCGACGATCAGGGCGTGGTACTCGTTGAACAGCGGGACCTCGGGCGGCAGGTGTCCCATGAACAGGGCGCGCACCCGGTGGTAGTCGTCCTTATCACTGACCAGGCCCAGCCGGGAAAAGAGGCGCCTGGTGTAGGCGTCTACCACGAAGGATGGTTTGCCGCCTGCGTAGAGGAGGATGGAGTCGCAGGTCTCGGGACCGATGCCGGGGACCCTGATCAGTTCGTCGCGCAGCGCCTGCCAACTGCCGGCGAACATGGCGTCCAGGCTGCCGTGGCGGCGCAAGAACCACTCGACAAATCCCTTCAAGCGTACGCTCTTCACGTTGAAGAAGCCGGAGGGGCGGATCAGGTCAGCGAGGCGCTCCTGCGGAATTTCGTGGATCGCTTGCACCGAGATGAGCCCTTCCCGCTTCAGGTTGACTATGGCCTTCTCGACGTTGATCCAGTTGGTGTTCTGGGTCAGGATGGCCCCGATGCAGACCTCGAACGGGGTATCGGCGGGCCACCAGTTGAGGGCGCCGTAGCGCCGGTACAGGGAGTCGAAAATTTCGAGCAGGCGGGTTTGCGGGTCGTTTGCTGCCAATAGATGCTCCGGGCCGGGGAAGTGACGCAGGCGTTAGTGCCGGCGGTCAACGTGGCTACGGTAGCAGCATTGCGCCCTCGGTGTCCAGAGGTTGTTGCGCAGAGGAGCCGGGGGAGAGGGTAGGGGGCTGGGAAGCGCGTACTCGCAGGGGGAATTTGCCTGTGGGCAGTAAAAAGGGCCGGCTGGAAAGAGCCGGCCCTTGTGGGCAACGTGAGCTTTGAAGAGAGTCCTATGGGGTGTTATTGAGGTCCTGCGCCAGGGAGGCCTCATCTTCCAGGAACTCCCTCGAATACCGGACGTAGTTCCCGGCTGAGCGTCCCAGCCAGGCAATCTCGTTTTCGGTCAGGTCCCGCTTGTACTTGGCGGGCGCGCCGACCCAGAGGGTGCCGGGGGGGATGACGGTCCCCTCGGTAACCAGGGCGCGAGCGCCGACCAGGGCCCCCTTGCCGACCACGGCCTTGTCCATGATCATGGCCTGCATGCCGATGAAGGCGCCGTCCTCGATGGTGCAGCCGTGCAGGGTGACGCTGTGCCCGACGGTGACGTCGTTACCGATGATGAGAGGGGCGCCCGGGTCTTCGGCGTGTTTCTTGTGGGTCACGTGCAGCATGGAGAGGTCCTGGATGTTGGTCCGGTCGCCGATGCTAATCGAGTTCACGTCGCCGCGCACCACGCAGTTGTACCAGATGCTTGCTTCCTTGCCGATGGTCACATCGCCGATGACCACAGCCCCCTCCGCGATGAAGGCGGATGGGTCGATCTTGGGATGCATGCCTTTGAAGGATCGGATCATACGTGCTCCTTGCGAAAGAAAGGTTCTACCAGCCCCTAGTCCCTGCCCCCTGCTTTTAGTCCCTCGGGATGGCGAGCATCCGGTCCAGGGCGCGCTTGGCGGGGATGCGGACCTCTTCGGGGACCTTGACCACCGGGGTCATGCTGGTGAGCGCCTCGTGCACGTCTTCCAGCGAGGTGAGTTTCATGTTGGGACAGATGAGGGCGGGGGAGGCGAGGATGAACTCCTTGTCCGGGTTCTCGCGCTTGAGCCTCCAGAGGATGCCCGCCTCGGTGCCGATGATGAAGCGTTTGGCGTCGCTCTTATTACAGTAGTCGTACATGCCGGTGGTGGAGCAGACGTGGTCGGCGAGTGCCACGACGGCCGGATTGCACTCCGGGTGGCAGACGAAAGGCGCGCCCGGATTCTGCTCCTTCAGTTCCTTGACCACCTCGGGCCGGAGCCTCTCGTGGGTGGGGCAGTACCCTTCCCAGAGGTGGAACTTCTTGTCGGTGAAGCGGGCCACATAGCTCCCCAGGTTCTTGTCCGGAGCGAAGATGATCTCCTGCTCGCTCATGGACTGGACCACCTTGAGGGCATTGGCGGAGGTGCAGCAGATGTCGCTCTCGGCCTTGACCGCGGCGGAGGAATTCACGTAGGTCACCACCGGCACACCGGGCAGTTTAGCCTTGAGCTGCTTCAACTCATCGGCCGAGACCATGTCGGCCATGGGGCACCCCGCGTCCAGGCGGGGGAGCAGTACGGTCTTCTCCGGTGCCAGGATCGAGGCCGATTCGGCCATGAAATGGACGCCGCAGAAGACGATCACCTCGGCGTCAGTCTTGGCCGCCTCAATGGAAAGAGCTAGCGAGTCACCGGTTATGTCAGCGATCTCCTGCACTTCGTCGCGCATGTAGTTGTGCGCCAGGAGCACTGCTTTGCGCTCCTTGAGCAGCGCTTTAATGTTGGCTTTTAAAGAGTCCTGCGTCATGTCTGTCACCACCAAACTGTCGTTCTCATTTGAAATATATGGTAAACAGGACCGATCTTAGACAATGTTCGGGATCATGTCAAACCAATTAAGGTCCTACCTTTGCAAGCTTGACACCTGTCGGTAAAACCTCTATTATTTTCTGGACTTTTTGTATGACAAACGCGTGTTTGAACGCATACCAAGCGAGGTAAATAGTATGTTCGGAATCGGGATGCCTGAACTGGTCATCATTTTGGTCATAGCACTCATCGTCATCGGCCCGCAGAAGCTGCCGGACCTGGCGAAGTCGCTCGGGAAGGGGTTGGCGGAGTTCAAGAAGGCCACCGATGACTTCAAGCAGACCATCGAGGCTGACAGCAGGACCGAAGAAGAGAAGGAGCACCTGGCCAAGCTGGCCGAGGCCAAGAAGAAGGCCGAGGAGGAGAAGGTGCGCGAGGCCGAGGAGCTCAAAGCCAAGGTCGAAGGCACCACCGTCGCTGCCGAGCCGGTACCGGCCACCGCGGCCGCCGCGGAAGGCGAGAAGAAGGCCTAGTTTTCGCCGGATATCCGGACGCGAAAAAGGCGGGGTCACCCCGCCTTTTTTCTTACCCGCACGCTGCATTATGTGATGATCGGTCCTGAGTGGGCACAGGTGACGCCATGTTCAACTGGTTCAGGAAAAACAAAGAGGAACTGAAGTTCCCCGACAGCGCCGCCGCCTTTGCCCACGCCTGCTCCATTGGCTACACGCCGCTCATCGGCGGGCTGGTTCCGGCACTGGTAGAGGAATCGGGCGGCCTGAACCGGGACGGCGAGCGCACCTTCCTGGTCCGCCTGGCCTCCCCTGAGCGGCCGTTGCAGCTTTGGAGCTGCACACTGAAGGGGGCGCCGGGGTACCCGGAAGAGGGGGAATTCGTCGGCTTTCGCGTAGTGACCATCGCCTCGGACCTCCCCGAACCCGCCAACCTGATCGGCTACATCGCCTGCCGGCTGGAACCGAGACTGGTGCCGGGCAAGGGATGGGCCGTGGCCCAGAGTTATACCCCCGAGAACATCAAGCCCGATTTTCGCCCCATGTAGGCAAGGCGGGCGAATGATTGTTCGCCCCTACACCCCGAAGAAGCCTAACTCAGCTCTCCCCACCCATGCTCTCTATTTCTGCGCCAGCACCAACTCGGCCGGGACCGGGTCACTCTCCCAGGTAATCTCCGGGTAGAGCGACTTGTCCAGCTTCAGGTAGGTGCCGTCCACCCCCGTCTCAGCCCACCAGCATTCGTTCCCCTTCACCGGGAGTTTGTCGAAAAGGTACAGGTCGTTGTTCTTGTCTCTGGCGAGGAACATGGTGCTCTCCTTTTTCCGTGGCGGCCGCAGCCGCAAACGGGAAGGCCCTCCCGCTCTGGCAGGAGGGCCTTCCGGTAATCAGTCAGTAGCTTACAGCTACTTGATCTTGAACTTGTCTCTGGCGATCTTCGCCTCTTCTGACTTCGGGTGCTCGTCAACCAGCTTCTTCAGGATGTAGGCGGCGCTCTTGTTGTCACCCAGTTCCCTGAAGGCCATGCCCTGTTTCAGCATGGCGGCCGGAGCCTTCTCCTTGCCCGGGTAGTTCTTGATCACTTCCTGGAACTCCAGCACCGCCTGCTCGTAGTTCTTTTCCTGGTAGTAGCTCTCGCCGATCCAGTACTGGGCGTTGGCGGCCAGGGGGTGCTTGGGGTACTGCACAAGGAAGCTGGCGAAGTACTCGCGGGCTTTCGCCCCCTGTCCCGCTTTCAAGGCATCCTGCCCCTGCTGGTAGAGCGCCTCGGGGGATTTGAGGGCCGCTTGCGCCTTGGCCTGCTGCTCCTCGATCCCCTTCTCCAGCTTGGTCATGCGCGCTTCCAGCGCGGCCAGCCTCTTGTTCAGATCTTCCTTAAGAAGGGCGACGTCGTCGGCCGGTTTCTGCGCCAGGATGCGCACGTCGTCCACCTTGCCGGTCAGAAGCTGCATATCCACCCTGGCACTCTCCAGGGTCGCCTGCAGGTCCGCGCCACCCTTACGGATGGACGCCATGTCCTTCTGATATCCGGCCATGTCCGCCTGCAGCGCCTCAAGGCTCTGCCGGTAACCGGCCAGCGATTTCTCCACCCCTTCTTTCACCTCGCCGCGGACCTCGTTCAGACCCCGGTCCAGTGTGAAGAGGCGGTTCTTGATCTCATCGTTATCGCGGCGCACCGACTCCAGGTCGCTCTGGCTGGCACAGCCGAAAAACGTGAGCAGAACCAGCGCTCCCAGCGCCCCCCTCGTAAACCTCATGACAAAACCTCCTTTAAGGCCGGTCGATAAAAAAAGGAGCCCGTAGGCTCCTTTGAGCTGCGTGGCACTCGTCACTTCACAACGACGAATTCGTCCCTTCTGTTCTTGGCCCAGGCCGCCTCGTCGTGGCCGGCATCGACCGGTTTCTCTTCGCCGTAGCTGATGATGCTGATGCGCTCGGAGGAGATGCCCAGGTTGACCAGGTAATCCTTGGCTGCCTTGGCCCTTCTCTCGCCCAGCGCCATGTTGTAGTCGTCGGAACCGCGCTCGTCGCAGTTACCCTCGATGCGGATCTTGATAGACGGCTGCTTGCTCAGGTACTCGGCGTTCCGGGTCAGGATGTTGCGCGAGTCCTCGGAGAGGTCGGAAGAGTCGAAGTTGAAGTAGATCTTCTGCAACTGCCCCTGCAGGTCCCCCGTCGTCGCCTTGGGCGTCTCGCGTACCGGCTCCTGTGCCACCACCGGCTCGCGCACCGGGGTCTGCTCGGTGACCGGCGCCTTGGGCGTCGTGGTTTCCTTGGACGGCTTAGCTGCTTCGGGGGCGGGGGCCGTGACCGACGGAGCTGCCTCCTCGGGCTTGACCATGTCTTTCTTGGCGCAGCCTCCCGCTACCAAAGCTCCCATGCAGAGAACAACCAGGCATCCGGCGATATTCTTGCGCATTCCCCACTCCTTTTCATCTATGGAATATGGGCACCGCTGCTGCCGATGCCCCTTACAAAAAAACGACTGAAAGTATACCCACCTTTTTCAGGTTAGGCAACGGTAATGCTCCCGTCTTTACCAGTTCACCGACCAGGTCGGGTGGGTATTCTGCGCCCGGTCCGGGGAGATCCTGGTCTGGCCGCTGCCGTCGGCGCGCATCAGGTACAGCCCTTCGCCGCCGTCGCGGGTGGAGCTGAAAACGATGAAACGGCCGTCGGGGGAGTAGCGGGGATGTTCGTTGTTCCCCACGCTGGTGAGCTGGGTGTCGCCGGAGCCGTCCGGGTTGATGGCGTAGATCTGGAATCCACCCTCTTTGCGCGCGTAGACGATGCGGTCACCCTTGGGAGACCAGCGCGGGGTGACGTTGTAGGCGCCGTTGGTGGTGAGCCGCCTGACGTTGCTGCCGTTGGCGTCCATCACGAAGAGCTGCGGCTTGCCCAGCCGGTCGGAGACGAAGGCGATCCTGGAGCCGTCGGGAGACCATGCGGGGGAGACGTCGATGGCGTGGCTGTTGGTGAGCCGCACCAGGTTCTTGCCGTCCCGGCTCATCTGGTAGATCTCCGAGTTGCCGTCCTTGGAGAGGACCAGGGCGATCTTGTTGCCGTCGGGGGAGAAGACGCCCATGGCATTCAGGCCGCTCCTGGAGGAGAGGCGCGCCTCCTGGCCGGTGAACAACTCGCGGCGGTACAGATCCGGATTCC
This sequence comes from Geomonas agri, assembly GCF_020179605.1. NCBI lineage: Bacteria > Pseudomonadati > Thermodesulfobacteriota > Desulfuromonadia > Geobacterales > Geobacteraceae > Geomonas > Geomonas agri. Next base: position 89,291 of record NZ_JAINZO010000002.1, on the reverse strand, counting down.
CCTTCTTATAGGAGGTGTAGATGATCTCCTTGCCCGAGGGGGCGAAGTCGGGGTAGAGGTTGATCGAGCCGTTGTTGGTGAGCCGCTGCGGGTTGTGCCCGTCGTAATCCATGATGAAGATCTCCTTGTTGCCGGAGGCCTTGGATACGTAGGCGATCTTGCCGGTGAACGGGCCCTTGGCGCCGGTCAGCACGCGCAGCACCTCGTCGGAGAAGGCGTGACCCATGCGGCGCAGATCCTTCACGCGGCCGCTGTAGCGCTTGGCGATGAGTTCCCGGTTCAGCACCTGGTCCACCAGGCGGCATTCCAGGATGGCCGTCTCCCCCTGCACACTGTAGGCGCTCTTTAAGAGCAGCGCGCCTGCAGCCTCGCTGGGGGCGATCTCGAAGGGGCCGGCGATGCCGAGGTCGAAGCCGAACAGTTCGGGGAGCTCACGCGCCACGTCACCGGGAACGGACCCGGAGAGTGCCGTGGTGGCCCCGATGGCCAGCTTCATTTTCCCGGAGGTTGGGGCGGTGACGTCGAGGTAGCTCTCCGCCGCGAAGCCCTGTGGACCGAGGACCAGTAACAGCAAAATAAGAAGGATTCTCATCATATCTATTTCACCCCTTCAGGCATGAAGCGAAACACGCGTTTGTACTGGGTGCGGTTGGGCGGCGGCACCAGTGTCTTGCCCGCCAGCGCGACCGCCCTTTGCACGGCCTCGTCGAAGAACGGATCTCCTGATCCCTTTTCCACTCGGTAGTCGATGCTCCCATCAGGAGAGACCGTGATGGTGGCGATCACCTGCGGCGCCTTGGTCTGCGTGGCGATGACCTGCTTGAGAGCGTCCCTGAGCCGGGACTGTAGGTACGAAGAATAATCGCTCCCCGCCTGGTTCCCGGTTGCCCCGGGCATCCCGGTGCGGGTGCTTCCTCTTTTCTTGAGGGCATCCAGCACCGCGGCCTGGCGGCGGTCCTCGGCCTTTTGCTGCAGCTTGGCCATCCGATCGTTGAAAGCCTTGTCCTCGGCCTCTTTCTGCTGCTGCTCGCTTTTGGCCTGGGATTTTTGGGGCGGCGTCTTGGCTGCGGGCTTGGTCGGCAGCGCCATGGCCGGCTTGGCAGGAGCCGGGGGGGCTGGGGGCGGCGCGGCGGGAGCCTTGGCCTCGGCCGGCGCCGGCGCTTGCGGCATGCCACTTTGCGGCGCAGCGACCGGCAGCGTCACCATGTCAACGTAGGTGACCGGGTTTTCGTCCCGATGGAACTCAGGGAGGAAGTGCCAGTTCGCGATGATCAGGAATACGACCAGGTGGCAGGCGAGGGAGAACGCCATCATCCCCCCCGGCCCCGGGTAGTTGCGCGTGAACGCGGTTTTCATCGGCGTTGCGGGGACTCCGTCACCATGCCCAGGCGCTCCACACCGGCTCCCTTGATCTGGGCCATGACCCGGACTACGTCGCCGTAGGGAACCGCCTGGTCCGCCTTGAGGAATACCTCGCGCTTCTCGCGGCCGGCCAGCATGGTGGTCAGTTTATCTTTGAGTTGGTCGGCCGGTACCTCGGTCGAGTTGATGAAGGTCTTGCCAGACTGCTCCACGGAGACCACCAGGGTGTCCTCCTTGGGCGCCAGCGCCTTGGTGTCCGCCTTCGGGAGGTTAACCTGAACCCCCTGCTGCATCATCGGCGCGGTGACCATGAAGATGATCAAGAGCACCAGCATGACGTCGACCAGAGGCGTGACGTTTATCTGCGACATGGTGCCGCGATCGCCGTTATCCCTGTTGCCGAACTCCATGGCTTATCTCCCCGCGAAGTTACGCTGTACGATGTTGAGGAATTCGGTGGAGAAGCTGTCCATCTCGGAGATGAGCACCTTGATCTTGTGCTGGAAGTGGTTGTAGCCCATAACCGCCGGGATCGCGGCGACCAAGCCGATGGCGGTGGCGATCAGCGCCTCGGCGATGCCCGGGGCTACGACTGCCAGGGATGCGGAGCCGCTCTGGCCGATCTTCTCGAAGGCGGTCATGATGCCCCAGACGGTGCCGAAGAGGCCGACGAACGGTGCGGTGGCGCCGGTGGTGGCCAGGAAGGTCAGGTATTTCTCCAGGCGGGTGATCTCGATGGTGGTGGCGCGGCGCAGGGCGCGGGCGATGTTGTCGATCCCGCCCAGGTCGGTACTGACGATGTTCGGGTCAGCCTTCTCCTCGACCTTTTCCTGCAGTTTCCGGAGCTCACCGTAGCCCTCCTGGAACAAGACGGTGAGGGGGGAGTGCTCGAAGCGGTCCAGTTGCGAGTTGATGGCGTCGAAGCGCTTTGCTTTCCAGAAGAATTCCAGGAAGCGCTCAGAGGCGCCATTGGCGCGGTACACCTGCAGCAGCTTGTAGAAGATGATGCCCCAGGATACCACCGAGAAATAGAGCAACAGCAAAAGTACCAGTTTTACGACCAGGCCGGTCGAAGCAAGCATGCCCACGTAACACCCTCCGCGGTTAGATGGAAATCAAACTGAAAAAATATGCTGAACCATTGGGGAAGTCAACAGGAAACACGTGCCGTACGGCGCTGGCGCGCGAACCCCGGAAATTTAACGCAAAGGCGCCAAGGCGCAAAGGTAAAACCTTTTTAGTGACTTTTGGTTCCTGCTTCTCTTCGCGCCTTGGCGTTCCTTAATTGTCTTTAGTCTTTAGTAGCACTCCGGGCGCCGGTCCTGGAAGCAGTTGATGCTTGCGCGCCAGGAGGTGATCTCGGCGGGGTCGAGAATGGCGGTCGGCTCGCAGTTCTCGTAGCCACCTTCGGCGAGGAGCTCTCCCTTCGGGTTGACGATCAGGGACGAACCGAAGAAGTCGAGTTTGCCGATCATGCCGCAGGTGTTGGTGGCGACCACGAAGAGCTGGTTCTCGATGGCGCGGGCGCGGATCAGGGTGCGCCAGTGCTCTTCGCGCGGCTTGGGCCACTCGCCGGTGATGACCAGGATCTCAGCGCCGTCGACGGCGAGCCTGCGTGAGAGCTCGGGGAAGCGAAGGTCGTAGCAGATGATGACGCCGATCTTGCCGACGCTCGTGTCGAGCAGGCAGACCGAGTCCCCGCGGTCCAGGTGCCGGTCCTCGTGCATCAGGCCGAAGAGGTGCATCTTCCGGTAGCTACCGACCAGCTTGCCGCGGTCGGCGACGTAGGAGGTGTTGTAGACCTTCTCGCCGTGGGGTTCCGGGAGGCTGCCGATGATTGTCATGCCGAGCTCGCCGGAAAGATCCACTACCTGCTCCACCAGGGCCGGGGTCCGCAGGGCCAGCTGGTTCAGCTGACGGTAGTCGAAAGCGCAACTCCACATCTCCGGCAGAACCGCAAGCTCCACCCCGTCCTTGGCGAGCTGGTGCAGCTTCTCCGTCACGTACGCGAGGTTCTTGTCGATGTCCCCCAGCGCTATGTTGAACTGCAGCGCGGCGGCTTTGATGCTCTTCTGCATGTCCCCTCCTGGTTTTCCCTTTGCGCCTTTGCGTCTTCGCGTGAGGGACTTGAGGTTTTGGGTTCTTACGGCGCTCGGAGTGTAATATTACTCCTCGGTAATTTCAAGCATCTTCGTGCAGTTGCAGCGCTTTTGCGTGACAAGGAGAAGGGTGATCTGCTAGAACGTTAGCTGGCGTGAAAGGAGCGCCGTACCCATGAGAGCCGGCCTCTATATACATTTCCCCTTCTGCCTTAAGAAATGCCTGTACTGCGACTTCAACTCCACCGCCTGGTCCGGCGGCGAGCTGGACGGCTACGTCGAGCTGTTGCTGCGCGAGATGGAGCTGCGCCAGGAGGCCCTTCCCGAGCCGGTGCAGGCGCCCACCCTGTACCTTGGGGGTGGGACGCCGTCGCTCATGGCGCCGGAGCTAGTGGGGCGTCTGGTCGAGCAGACGGCGCTCCGTTTCGGCCTGGAACAGGGGGCGGAGGTGACGCTGGAGGCGAACCCGGGCACGCTCACGCCGGAGCGGTTGGCCGGCTACCGGGCTGCGGGCGTGAACCGCCTGTCGCTCGGCATCCAGTCCTTCGAGGAGCGCTTGCTCGCGCGGCTTGGCCGGGTGCATACGGTGGACGAGGCGCTGGCGGCCTTTGAGCAGGCGCGCCGCACCGGCTTCGACAACATAAGCATCGACCTGATGCACTCCCTCCCCGGGCAGACCCTCAACGACTGGCGCGCCGCGCTGGCCCAAGGCATCGCGCTCGCCCCCGAGCATGTCTCCGCCTATGCGCTCTCCATTGAGGAGGGGACCCCCTTCGAAAGCCTCTACCAGCGCGGGGAACTCCAGCTACCGGGGGAGGAGGAGGCCGCGCGCATGTTCGAAGCGACCGCCGAGATGCTCACCGGGGCCGGCTATCTGCACTACGAGATCTCCAACTTTGGCCTCCCGGGCCGCTTTTCCCGCCACAACCAATCCTACTGGAGCCGGCAGAGCTACCTCGGCTTCGGCTCCGGGGCCCATTCCTTCTGGAACCCCGACGGCCTGGGGCGCCGCTGGAACAACGCCGCCGACCTCGACGGCTACCGCGCTGCCATCGCCGCCGGCACCCTTCCGGAGCGGGACGAGGTGCGGCTCTCACTCGATGATGCTGTCGCCGAGAGCTTTTTTCTCGGGCTGCGCGTCCTCACCGGGCTCGACCTTGCCCCCCTCAAGGTGCGCTTTGGCGAGCAGGCGCTGGTGGGCCAACTTGCAGAAGTGGAGCGGCTCCTTGGCGCCGGCCTCCTGGTCGCCGACGGCGATCGCATCCGCCTCGCCGACAGCTCGGTAATCATCGCCAACAGCATCTTTTCCCGCTTTCTGTAAATCCGCCACAATCCCGCCAGAGAACCCCTTGACAAAGCCCAGGTGCATTGCTAACTTGAAGCTCGTTTAGCACTCGAACTTTTTGAGTGCTAAAAGCTTTTGAGGGTCAAGGTTATGGAAGAGCAACTTTCTGAACGCGGTAAAAGGATCCTCGAAGCGGTTATCGAGGACTACATAGCGACTGCCGAACCGGTGGGGAGCAGGACCATCACGCGCAGCCATGCGCTGGCGCTTTCGCCGGCCACGGTGCGCAACGTCATGGCCGACCTGGAGGAGATGGGGCTGCTTGCCTCGCCGCATACCTCCGCCGGTCGCATCCCCACCGACAAGGCCTACCGCCTCTACGTCAATTCGATCCTGGAGGCGAAGCAGAACCTCATGCCCGGCAAGCGTGACGAAATCCGCAGGCGCTGCCGCATGGCGGGCAAGGACCCGGCCGAGATGCTCAAGGAAGCGAGCCGGCTCCTCTCCACCACCTCGAGCTACATGGGGGTGGTGATGGCGCCGCGCATGGCCGCCAACGTCTTCCACCAGATGGAATTCGTCAAGCTGTCCAGCCACCGCATCCTGGCCATCCTGGTGTCGCAGAACGGGACCGTGCAGAACCGGCTCCTGGAAACCGAGGAGGAGATCCCGCAGGAGGACCTGGTCCGCATGGCCAACTACCTGAACGGGATGCTTCAGGGGTTGACCATTGCGCAGGTACGCGAGCGGCTCCTGGCCGAGATGCAGAGCGAGAAGGTGCGCTACGACTCCCTGATGGCGCGGGCGCTCGCGCTTTCCGAGCAGACCATCAGGACCGACAGCACCGAGATCTTCCTGGAGGGGCAGGCGAACATCCTGGACCAGCCGGAATTCTCCGACGCCGCCAGGATGCGCGAGATCTTCCGGGCCTTCGAGAAGAAGAGTCTCCTTCTGGACCTGTTGGACCGCTCCATGCAGGCCGAGGGGGTGCAGATTTTCATTGGCTCGGAATCCCCCCTGCTCAAGATGGAGGGGATGAGCCTGGTTACCTCCACCTACCTGACCGGGAAGGACACGGTCGGGGTGCTGGGGGTCATCGGCCCGACCCGCATGGGTTACGGCCGAGTGATACCGATCGTCGACTATACCGCCAAATTGATAAGCCGCCTGCTCGAAAGCGAGTAGGGGAGAAAAGGAGAGTACAAGAGGATGGACAAGAAAAAACACGATGCGCACCAGCACGACAAAAAGGCAGAGGCGGCACAGGACAACGTGGAACTCGTCCAGCCGCTGTCGGATGCGGATCGGATCAAGGAACTCGAAGAGGCCCTGGCCGCCAAGGGGCTTGAGTCGGCGAGCAACTGGGACAAGTACCTGCGCGAGCGGGCTGACCTGGAGAACTATCGCAAGCGGGTGCAGAAGGAAAAGGAAGAGATCCTGAAGTACGGCAACGAGCAGATCATCATGGAACTGCTCCCCTCGGTGGACAACCTGGAGCGCGCCATAGATCACGCCAGTCAGGACGACCCCATCATCGAGGGGGTCAAGCTCACCCTGAACATGCTCCTTTCCACCCTGAAGAAGTTCGGTGTTACCCCGGTGGAGACCCCGGCCGGAACTCCGTTCGATCCCGCCTTCCACCAGGCCATGACACAGGTGCCGAGTGAGGAGCAGGAGCCCAATACCATCGTCAACGTATTCCAGAAGGGGTACATGCTGAACGACCGGTTGCTCCGCCCCGCCATGGTTACCGTCGCCGTTAAGCCTGCGGCTTAGACGGCAGATTGAGATGAAGATTAAGATATAGAAACTGCTTTTACTTAGTCTTAATCGTTGTCTTTATCTTTTTTTTTACCCCGCCCCTTGTTTTTTGCAGGGGGCATGACTAGCTTGCTGAGTGACAGTTACCATATGAGGAGGCAATCACATGAGTAGAGTAATAGGAATAGACCTCGGGACCACCAACTCCTGCGTGGCAGTGATGGAAGGTGGGGAGCCGGTTGTCATAGCGAACGCAGAAGGAAGCCGCACCACCCCTTCCATGATCGCTTTCGCCGAGAACGGCGAGCGGCTGGTGGGCCAGCAGGCCAAGCGCCAGGCGGTCACTAACCCCGAGAACACCCTGTACGCCATCAAGCGCCTGATCGGGCGCAAGTACGATACCGAGGCGGTCAAGAAGGACATCGCCATCTCCCCGTTCAAGATCGTCAAGGCCGATAACGCCGACGCGTGGGTCGAGGTGCGCGGTCAGAAATACTCTCCGCCCGAGATTTCGGCCATGGTGCTGATGAAGATGAAAAAGACCGCCGAGGATTACCTTGGTGAGACCGTCACCGACGCGGTCATCACCGTCCCGGCGTACTTCGACGACTCCCAGCGCCAGGCAACCAAGGACGCCGGCAAGATCGCGGGCCTCAACGTCCTGCGCATCATCAACGAGCCGACCGCCGCGGCGCTCGCCTACGGCCTGGACAAGAAGAAGGATGAGAAGATCGCCGTGTTCGACCTGGGCGGCGGCACCTTTGACGTTTCCATCCTGGAACTGGGCGAAGGCGTGTTCGAGGTGAAGTCCACCAACGGCGACACCTTCCTGGGCGGTGAGGACTTCGACCAGAAGATCATCGACTACATCGCCGACGAGTTCAAGAAGGACCAGGGCATCGACCTCAGGGGCGACAAGATGGCGCTGCAGAGGCTCAAAGAGGCGGGCGAGAAGGCGAAATGCGAGCTTTCCACCTCGCTCGAGACCGACATCAACCTGCCGTTCATCACCGCCGACGCTTCCGGTCCCAAGCATCTGACCATGAAGCTGACCCGCGCCAAGCTCGAGTCCATCTGCGCCGACCTGATCGCCAAGCTGGAAGGCCCCTGCCGCACCGCCCTCAGGGACGCAGGCCTCTCCGCTTCCGACATCGACGAGGTCATCCTGGTGGGCGGCATGACCCGCATGCCGATCGTGCAGAAGAAGGTGCAGGATATCTTCGGCAAGGTCCCCAACCGCGGCGTCAACCCGGACGAGGTGGTCGCCATCGGCGCTGCCATCCAGGGTGGCGTTCTGCGCGGCGACGTCAAAGACGTGCTGCTCCTCGACGTCACCCCGCTCTCCCTGGGCATCGAGACTCTGGGCGGCGTGATGACCAAGCTGATCGACAAGAACTCCACCATACCGTGCCGCAAGAGCCAGGTGTTCTCCACCGCGGCCGACAACCAGCCGGCGGTTTCCATCCACGTCCTGCAGGGCGAGCGCGAGATGGCGTCCGACAACAAGACCCTGGGCAACTTCGAGTTGTCCGGGATCCCGTCCGCACCGCGCGGGGTGCCGCAGATCGAGGTCACCTTCGACATAGACGCCAACGGCATCGTCCACGTCTCCGCCAAAGACCTCGGCACCGGCAAGGAGCAGTCCATCCGTATCACCGCCTCCTCCGGCCTTTCCAAGGAGGAAGTCGAGAAGATGGTGCGCGACGCCGAGGCCCACGCCGCGGACGACAAGAAGAAGCGTGAGCTGATCGAAGCCAAGAACCAGGGCGACAACCTGATCTACTCCACCGAGAAGTCCCTGAACGAGTTCGGCGACAAGATCGACGCTTCCGAGAAGCAGAAGATCGAGGAAGGGATCGCCGGCCTTAAGAAAGCCCTTGAAGGAAGCGACGCCGACGAGATCAAGAAGGCGAGCGAGACCCTGATGCAGGCGTCCCACAAGCTGGCCGAGGCGGTTTACGCCAAGGCACAGGCCGCCGGCGCCGAGGGTGCCGAGGCGCACGCCGAGCCGGAAGCCGGCGCAGCCAAGGGCGAGAAGGTCGTCGACGCAGACTTCGAGGAAGTGAAGGACGACAAGAAATAAGTAAAAGGTTGCAAACCGGTGCCGCTTTAGTGGAAGATGGCGCTGCATGTAGAAATTGAAAACCGCAACGGGCAGCGTCTCATGAGATGGGACGCTGCTCTTTGTGTTACGAGGGCTTACTTTGGCAAACGGCGACAAACAGGATTACTACGAACTGCTCGAGGTGAACAAGAACGCCTCCGAAACCGAAATCAAGAAGGCGTACCGGCGTCTGGCCATCAAATACCACCCGGACAAGAACCCTGGCGACAAGAGCGCCGAGGACAAGTTCAAAGAGGTCTCCGAGGCCTACGAGGTGCTTTCCGACCCCGAGAAGCGCGCGCGCTACGACCAGTTCGGCCACGCCGGCGTGGGAGGCGGTGGCTTCAACGGCTCTCCCTTCGGCGGTTTCAGCGGCTCCCCCTTCGGGGACATTTTCGGCGACATCTTCGGCGAGGTCTTCGGCGGGCGCCAGAAGAGCTCGCGCGGCAAGCGCGGCGACGACCTGCAGTACAACCTGGAGATCAACTTCGAGGAAGCTGCCTTCGGGGTCGAGAAGAAGATCGACATCCCCTACGCCAAGCGCTGCGAGACCTGTGGCGGTTCCGGCGCCAAGGCCGGCACCCAGCCCAAGACCTGCCCCACCTGTCAGGGCGCGGGGCAGATGCGTTTTCAGCAGGGCTTCTTCAGCGTTTCCAAGACCTGCTCGCACTGCAACGGCGAGGGGCGCGTGGTTGAACATCCCTGCGCGAGCTGCCGCGGCACCGGCACGGTGCGGGACAAGAAGACCATTTCCGTGAAGGTTCCCGCCGGCGTCGAGACCGGCATCCGCCTCAAGCTCTCCGGCGAAGGGGGGCAGGGGATCAAGGGGGGCGGCAACGGCGACCTGTACGTGGCGCTCACCGTGCGCGAGCACTCCATCTTCCGGCGCGAGGATAACGACGTCCTGTGCGAGATCCCCATCAGCTTCACCCAGGCCGCCCTGGGGTGCGAGATCGAGGTGCCCACCCTGGACGGCAGGGTGAACATGAAGATCCCAGAAGGGACCCAGTCCGGCGCCGTCTTCAGGATGCGCGGCAAGGGCGTTCCGGCGCTGCAGGGGTACGGGCGCGGCGACCACCTGGTCATCGCCAAGGTGGAGACCCCGATCAACCTGAACAAGCAGCAGCGTGAACTCCTGGAGGAGCTGGCGCGCATCAGCGGCGAGGACGTGAACCCGATGCGCAGGAACTTCTTCGCCAAGGTGATGGACATCTTCACGTGATCAGGACGCTCGCCCGGTGCATGGCGGGGCTTGTGGCCATGGGGTTCCTGGCCGCCCGTCCCGTGCCGGCCCTGGGTGCCCCCGCACAGGCGACGCTCTTGTCAGACAGTGCCTATTCCGGCGCGCTCCAGAAGCGGATACGCGGGGCCAAAAGGCGCATCATCTGCGCCTTTTACCTTTTCAAGGCGACCGGGCGCAGGGGGAACCTGCCCGCGCAGGTTGCGCAGGACCTGGCCCAGGCCAGGGGGCGCGGGGTGGATGTCACCGTGATCCTCGAAGGTGAAGATTCGGTGGGGAGCGATAACCGCGCCGCCGCCGGTTACCTGGCGCGCCAAGGGGTGCGGGTGATCTTCCCGCGCGGAAGGCGCACCACCCACGCCAAGGCGGTGGTCATCGACGACCGCTACGTCATGATCGGCAGCCACAACCTCTCCCACGCGGCGCTGACCCGGAACCGGGAGCTTTCGGTGCTGCTGGATGCGCCGGAGCTGGCGGCGCAGGTGACCAGGTACCTCGAGGGGGTCCGGTAATAAGGTCACGCCAAGCCGCGAAGCGGCAAAGCAAGACGCGGCATTTTCAGGTTAACCTTTGCGCCTTCGCGTCTTTGCGTGAGGCCTCCCAAAGGAGTAGCACCTTGTTCAAGAAGCTCTTCTCCCCGGTTCTCCTCGGTATCCTCCTGGCGCTCACCTGCGCCGTTTCCGCCCACGCCTCCATCGCGACCTATCCTGAACTCCCGACCGGCTACACCTCGATCCGGGTCTTTGACGGGCAGCAGCGTTACGTCGGGCGCATCCTCCCCACCCAGCGTTACTGGGTCTCCATCGATCGCATCCCGCTTTTCCTGCGCAAGGCCCTGGTCGCCACCGAAGACTCTCGCTTCTACGAGCATGGCGGCATCGACGTGCGCGGCATCGCCCGCGCCCTGGTGAAGGACGTGGTCAAGGGGCGCCTCGCCGAGGGGGGCTCCACCATCACCCAGCAGCTGATCAAGAACAAGTTCCTGACCGGCGAGAAGTCGTTGGACCGCAAGGTGAAGGAAGTGCAGCTGGCCATGGAATTCGAGAAGAAGTACACCAAGGACCAGATCCTGGAGATGTACTTCAACGAGATCTACTTCGGCAATGGCGCTTGGGGCATCGCGCAGGCGGCGCGGCAGTACTTCGACAAGAACCCGGAGGAATTGACCGAGGCGGAATGCGCCATCCTGGCCGGCGTACCCAAGAACCCGGGACGCTACAATCCGTTGGGTGACTTGGCCAAGGTAAGCGCGCGTCGCAGTGTCGTGCTCTCCCGCATGGTCGCGGTCAACATGATCACGGCACAGCAGAAAAGGGCCATCGAGGCGCATCCCGCCACCGTGATCAAGCCGGGGCAGGCGCAGGGGTATCTCGAACTGGTGCGCAAACAGCTAGAGGAGCGCTACGGCGCGCGCATCGTGGAGCAGGGCGGGCTGGACGTGATCTCGGCCATGGACGTGAACCTGCAGAAGCAGGCGGAACAGGTGCTGCGCGACGGGGTCAAGAAGGTGAACCCGAACCTGCAGGGGGCACTTATCTGCATGGATCTGAAGACCGGCGACGTGCTGGCCGCGGTGGGGGGCGTGGATAACGGCAAGGGGGGCTTCAACCGCGCCTTCTTGGCCAAGCGTCAGCCCGGCTCCTCCATCAAGCCGCTCATCTTTGCGGCCGCGCTGGAGCAGGGGTACACCCCGGCGAGCCTTTTGGACGACACCCCGGTTGCCTACAACAAGGGGAACGGCCAGACCTGGCGACCGCACAACTACGAGAAGAAGAGCTTCGGTGAGCTGTCGCTGCGGCAGGCGCTGGCGCACTCCAACAACGTGATCACGGTGAAGCTCCTCGAATCGCTCGGCGTGAACAACTTCGTCACCTTCGCCGGGCGCCTCGGGCTTACCCTGCGCACCCCCAACGACCTCTCGCTTGCCCTCGGCACCGACGAGGTCACCCTGAACGACCTAGTCTCCGCCTACTCGCCTTTGGCCAACAGCGGCATGCGCAGCGAGGGGCGCACCATCATCCGGGTCTACGACCGCAGCCGCAAGAGCTGGAACGAGACCCCGTCCCAGGTGACGCCGGTGCTCTCTCCGGCCACCGCCTTCGTCACCACCTCTATGATGAAGGACGTGCTGACCTACGGGACGGCCAAGGGGCTCAAGAATTTTGCCCGTCAGCGCCCCGCTGCCGGCAAGACCGGCACCACCGACGACTACCGCGACGCCTGGTTCGTGGGGTACACCCCGCAGCTGATCACGGGGGTCTGGGTGGGCTATGACAAGCCCAAGCCGGGTGGCAGGGGCTTCACCGGCGGCGCCGTTTCCGCGCCGATCTGGGAAAAGTTCATGCGGGTCGCCAGCGCCGGGAAGCCGGCGGTCGACTTCACGAAGCCCGACGGTGTAGTCACGGTCAACATCGACCCCACCACTGGCCAACTCGCCACTCCGGAGTGCCCAACTACCAAGGAAGAGGACTTCATCGCCGGGACCGAGCCGACCACGTACTGCTCCAAGCATGGCGGCGACACCATGCCGCCGGTCACGCCGGCCGCGCCGGCCCAGCCGGGTGTCACCGCTCCGGGGGAAGAGGCTCCGATCAACCAACCTGCCGGGGACGGCGCAGAGGACGGTGCTGACGGTGCTACCGGTCTTGAGGGGGATGTACTGCGCTAGGCGGGGCCGCCGGCTTCGGTGGCGTAGTAGTGGCGGATCGGTTTCAAGTCGTCGTCCAGTTCGTATACCAGCGGGGTGCCGGTCGGGATCTCGAGGCCGACGATGTCCGAGTCGGAGACCCGGTCCAGGTACTTAATCAAGGCGCGCAGGCTATTGCCGTGGGCGACGATGAGCGGGCGGCGGCACTCGCGCAATGCAGGGGCGATCACCTGCTGCCAGCACGGCAGCACCCGCTCCACCGTGTCCTGTAGGCACTCGGTCCTCGGGATCAGGTGCTGTGGCAGCCCGGCGTAGCGTGGGTCGTGGCCGGGGTAACGCTGATCCCCATCGGCGAGTGCGGGTGGCCGGACGTGGTAGCTGCGGCGCCACAGCTTCACCTGCTCCTCTCCGTACTTATCCGCGGTCTGCGCCTTGTTCAACCCCTGCAGCGCCCCGTAGTGCCTCTCGTTCAGGCGCCAGTCCTTGTGCTCCGCGATCCACATCAGGTCCATCTCGTGCAGGATAATCCAGAGCGTGCCGATGGCCCGGCGCAGCATGGATGTAAAAGCGACGTCGAAGACGAATCCTTTCTCCTTCAGTAGCCGTCCCGCGTTGTGGCTCTCCTCCTCGCCCCGCGGTGAAAGCTCCACGTCAGTCCAGCCGGTGAAGAGGTTTTCTTGGTTCCAGACGCTCTCGCCGTGTCGAATCAGTACCAGTTGCTGCATCGCTCCACCTCCGGAACTCCCTTTTCCCGGCTACTTGCCGCCTGCCACCTGTTTCGCCTCTTCCAGTTTCCCGATGACGTTGTTCTTAATCCAGGAAGGGTCCCACCACTCGATCGGGTTAACTTCCTGCCCCGAGACCACCACGCCGAAGTGGAGGTGGTCGCCGCCGGCAAGGCCGGTATCCCCAGTGTCGCCGATGATGTCGCCCTTTTTCACCTGGTCCCCTTCCTTGACGGCGATCCGGCTCAAGTGGCCGTAGAGCGTTTGCAGCCCCATGCCATGGTCGATGATGACGCACTGGCCGTAGATGCCGAGGTCTTCGGCCCAGACCACGTGCCCGCTGTTGGCCGCAGGGACCTTGGAATGCGCCAGTGAGGCGAGGTCGATCCCTAGGTGGTATTGCTCGTCCACCTGTTTCCCCTTGTAGAAGTAGCTGCGCAGTTGGCTGAAGCTTCCCCGGGGGGCGGAATTGGGGAGGCGCAGGAATTCGCTTTCCCAAAGCGGGGTGGGGGAGGTCTTGAGACCAACCTGGTCCAGGATCTGCCGGTCCGCCTTGCGCCCTTCCCCGTTGACCTTGAGAAACACCTCCAGCGGCGTCGCCGCCTTGGGGAAGCGGTCCTTGAATTCGCTGGCAACCTTCTCCAGGAACGTGTCGGTAAGCTCGATCCGGTCCCTCGGGAAGGATTTCTCCAGCACGTGGTAGTAGATGCCGGTCAGCCTCTCGTTTCCCGCCTGGTCGACAGCCAGCACCTTGGGGACGAAGCGCTCCTCCGGTAGGTCGCTGGGGAAGGGGAACAGGCAGGCGTAGAAGCCGCCGGGCTGGCGGTAGGCGGGGTAGAAGCGGTCGGCGAAGACCACGCCGGTCCGGACGACCTCGCGGTTCACCGTGTACACCACCAGCCCCGCGCCGCCGCGGGAGATGTTGTGCGCGGTGCTCAGGATGGCGACCGCCGGGGGCTTGTTCTGGTACTCGAAATTGAAGGCGTGCTCGGTGCGGTTGCCGGAGCCGAAACCGAAGATGGAGCGGTCCGCCACCTTCACCTCGAGCCGGACCGGCCCTTCTTTGAGACCGGGCTGGGCCGGCAGCCGGAAGGTCTCCGCCGCGTCCTTCGTGCCGGAGGGGTACTCCTTGGACAGAACGGGGAAGCTCTTCTGCCCCTGCACCAGGTTGACGCTCACGGATCTCAGCCCGGAGCGGTCCCGCAGCCTGAGTGTCACGTCGAGCCTGGAGGAGATGGGTCCGCTTTGCCGGGAGAGCGCGAGGGCGGGGCCCGTAGTGTCGAGAAAATAGTAAACTCCGAAGCCAACAAGAAGCAGGAGGATCAGGATAACCGCCACCGCTATCGTTTTCATGGCTCTCCCCTGGGTACGGCAGAGGCGCTTTCGCCATGCGGGCGCCCGTCGTTGTCAAGAATGGTTAATCCGGGTTAAGGCACCCACGGATTTTAGCACCCGCCACTTCGAAGTCCAGTCTGACGGCGCACGGTCACGGTCAACCCGGCGTGCATGAACCATAAAAAATGTTGCAGCTCTCTGTAAATTTTACAAGCAGGTGGTATATTACTCTCAGCTAGCTAGCTGTAACAGAATGTCTCGGAAAAGGAGGTAGCAGCATCGAGGTAACTTCCACTGAAGAGGATTCTAATTACGAAACAGCTGTACCAGCTTCGACGTCGCAAGCGTCGAGATGACCCCTGTAACGAGGGGATCGAGTAAAAGAAGAGGCCCTGCGGAACAACAGCGGGCCTCTTTTTCATTGTTACTGTTATAGACACGGATTTGAGGAGTGGCCTCAACTTCCTTAACAAGAAGAGAGAGTCTTCTGCTATATTGGTAGGGTCGGGATAGCAACATTTCCCTATTACATTCAACACTCAAGGAGGACGGAGTCATGAAACGAGTGACAGCTGCACTACTTGCCATGGTGGTCGCCATGGTTTCCCTGCAGGGGTGCTACGGCAAGATGGCGCTCACTAAGAAGGTGTATCAGGTTAACGGACAGGTAAGCGACAAGTTCCTGCGCAGCCTGGTGACATGGGCATTCATCATCGTCCCTGTTTACCAGATATCGGCGCTGGTTGACTTTGTTGTTTTCAACACCATCGAGTTCTGGAGCGGGCATAACCCCGTGGCCCAGGGAGAGAAGGACTTCCAGTACAGCGAAAACGGCGATACTTTCAAGGTGCACGCCCAAAAGAGCGGCGACATGCTGCGTTACACCTTCAACCGCTACCATGGTGACACCTATCTCGACACCCTCACCATCGACTGGAACGTGAAGAGCGGCAATTCGGTGGCGTTACTGCGGCAGGGGAACAACGCGACCCAGTTCCAGGCGATGAAAGTGAACGGAAGCGTACAGGTGACGAGTTCCGAGCCTGGTACTTTCGGTCCGGGACGGCAGATGGCGGCTCTGTATCAGTAAATGAGGATATACTCAGAGGTCTGGCAGTGGGATGGTAATGTTAGCGGGTTCAAACTCAGAGGAGAGGCAACTTAAGCAGTATATCCGGAAAAATTTTTTTTGGACAGACTGTTTCTTTGCCGTCACTGATGCTATGTTTGACTCAGCTAGCTAGCTAAGAGGGATCTCGGAAAAAAGGAGGTAATCAGCATCAAAGAAACTCCACCGATTCGGAATCTCACAACCTGAAGCTGTTAACCTCCCGGTGCCCACGGGCACTGGCAACCACCCTTGAAAAGGGTACCCAGTTAGACGCAACAAAGAAGGCCCGCCATCTCGGCGGGCCTTTTCACTTTGGGGTTATATCTGATTTAAGCTCATGACATCCCCCCTCAGAAGTTAACTGTCAAAAAAAACATAAAACCTTTGGCGGCAGGCCTGCTGCGACAGGCTGGAAGTTAGCAGAGCACAGTCTCAAGTACAGCGACAGTTCTCACAAGCCTAGCCCTGCTTTTGTCATAAAGTCGTTTGTGACGCGGGTACCGGACCCTGGCCATGATCAGGCGCCCTGCTGTAGTTGACAGGGTGCAGTGGAGTGGGAAAATAGGAGAATATAAAACATTTACATGCCGTCGACGTTGCACTCGGACTCTGTGATAAGTGTACGCACTGTGAGCAGTAATCGGGGGGCGCAATGAGAACCATTACGCTGCTGGCATCTGTCTTGTTGGCTTTATCTATACACGTTGCGATAAGCAGGGGGGATGACATTTTCCACAACGGCGGTACAGGCAACTGCTCGGGGTGCCATACCGTCCCGCCCCAACTGATCGGGTCCGATGCCGGATCCACCTGCCTTACATGCCACCAAGCCCCCATTGGGGTTGCCATCCCCTCAAAGCATTATGTTTCAACCAATTTGAATACCTTCTCCATCTGTGTTCAGCTTCCTTCTGGCGGAGACTTTTGCTGGCTCAGGAAAACGTACACGTGGTCAACCTTGAACGGAGCAAACGAACTGAGCCGTGGCGAGCGGCATGGACATAACATAGTTGCAGCGGACTTCGGGTATGAGGCCGATAGCACCTTTGCCTATTCTCCGGGTGGAAACTATCCCAGTTCAAGCCTCACCTGTATCAGCTGCCATGATCCTCATGGCAACTACCGGCGACTGGCCGACGGGTCAATCAGCGTTTCCGGCCCCCCAATAATAGCTTCTGGCTCTTATCCCGACAGCCCGGAACCTACCGCATATGTGTCGGTTGGCACCTACCGCCTGCTCGCGGGGAAGGGGTACCTACCCAGGAATGTCTCAGGAGCCCCTCTCCTGTCGGCAGATCCCCCTGCCGCTGTTGCTCCACGTCTTTTCAACAGGTCGGAGAGCAGCCACGATACCCAGATCGCGTACGGAAGTGGTATGTCGGAATGGTGTCTCAACTGTCACCCCGGACTTGCCGGCGTGCACAAACACCCCTCTGGTGTCAGAGCCACCTTTTCGCATGAGATTGTTAGTAACTACAATTCATACATGCGCTCAGGAGATCTAAGTGGAAACCACGACACGTCTTACACTTCGATGGTTCCATACGAGTTGAACACCAAGGATTACAAGTCGTTGAAGTCGGTTGTCGCATCTGCCGATCTTAAACGGAGTGGTCCTAACGGCGGCGAAAACGTTATGTGCCTGTCGTGTCACAGGGCCCACGCAAGCGGGTGGGATGCGAGCACTAGATGGAACACGCAGTCCACCTTCCTCGTGTACGAAGGGATGTATCCCGGCATCGACAACAGCGTCCCTGTTGAATACTCCCAAGGACGTCTCTCCATTGAAACAGCAAAGACTTTTTACGATAGACCTGTAACGAGCTTCTCCAATTTTCAGAAAAGCCTCTGTAATAAGTGCCATTTGAGAGATTGAGCCGGATCTCTCAAATGTAAAATTTGCTCCTGGTAATATCGTATTCTGCGATAAACAGCAGACGTTGACCCACGTTGCTGCAACCATTGGTCGCTTCGCCATCTGTAGTTATTTTTGCACTGCCGGAGTTTAAGGTCGCTTCTTTGTGGGGTGTCAGAGGCTGCAATGATGGCGTTTTGGGATGGAGGATTGCGAAAATATTCCAAACGAAAAGGCTAGGCTTTTTAGCCTAGCCTTTTGATTTTGTTGGAGCCGAAGAGCGGACTCGAACCGCCGACTTGCTGATTACGAATCAGCTACTCTACCAACTGAGTTACTCCGGCTAATTTTCGCGTAACCATTTGTAAACGGGTGGTGGACCTACATACCCTGTTGGCAAGGTTACGAGACACAAACTTTTACCGTAAATGGGCGTAGTCGTCAACCCCATTCTAGTTCTCTTGGCGGTGCAATTCTTTAGGTCTCGGGTCGAAAAGAGCAGCAGGGGGTGTGAATATTTTACTTCTGCGCTGGCAGTGGGAGGTACATCTTTACCTCCAGCCCCTGCCTCCTACGCTGCGCGCGGCGACGCTGCTGCATGCAGGGCGCCTTCTTCTCTGCGATGGGCAGCCAGATGCCGGTAAAAAAACAAAAGCCGCTGTCCCTCGGTGGGGCAGCGGCTTTTGTGTGGAGCAGCGCAGGCGTGCTAGGCGCAGGCGGCGGCGTTGGCGCGCTCGCGCTCGGTGGCGTCGTCCATAACCTTATAGGCGCAGAACTCGCCGCACATGGTGCA
Organism: Geomonas agri; assembly: GCF_020179605.1. NCBI lineage: Bacteria > Pseudomonadati > Thermodesulfobacteriota > Desulfuromonadia > Geobacterales > Geobacteraceae > Geomonas > Geomonas agri. Next base: position 70,974 of record NZ_JAINZO010000002.1, on the reverse strand, counting down.
GGCACCGTGGTCCGCTACGCCGGACTCGTCGCGCAGACGGCGCGCCTTGACCGGGTCGATTGCCAACGCGAACTGCCCTTCCCAGTCGAGCTTCTTGCGGCAGCGCGCCATCTGGTTGTCCTTCTCGATGGCCCCTTTGACCCCCTTGACGATGTCGGCAGCGTGGGCGGCGATGCGCGACGCCATCACACCTTCACGCACGTCCTCGACGCTCGGCAGCTTCAGGTGTTCGGACGGAGTCACGTAGCAGAGGAAGTCGGCGCCGGCCGCGGCGGCGATGGTCCCGCCGATGGCGGAGGTGATGTGGTCGTAGCCCGGAGCGATGTCAGTGACCAGCGGTCCCAGCACGTAGAACGGCGCGCCGTGGCACAGACGCTTCTGCAGCAGGATGTTGGCCTCGATCTGGTTCAGCGGCATGTGGCCCGGCCCCTCGATCATGACCTGCACGCCGTACTCCTGCGCGCGCTGGGTCAGCTCGCCCAGGATGATCAGCTCGTGGATCTGGGCGCGGTCGGTGGCGTCGGCCAGGCAGCCGGGGCGGAAGCCGTCGCCCAGCGACAGGGTCATGTCGTAAGCCTTGGTGATCTCCAGCAGGCGGTCGAAATGCTCGTAGAGCGGGTTCTCAGCATTGTTGTGCGCCATCCACTCGATGGTGAAGGCGCCGCCGCGGGAGACCACGTCCATGATGCGCCCTTCCTTGCGCATGCGCTCTACGGTAGAACGGGTCACGCCGCAGTGCACGGTGATGAAGTCGACACCGTCTTCGGCGTGCTTGATGACGCCCTGGAAGATGTCCTCAACGGTCATCTCCACGATCGCTTTCTTGTGCTTTCTCACCGCGTCCAGAGCCGCCTGGTACAGCGGCACGGTGCCGATGCAGGCGGAAGTCTCGGCGATGACCGCGCGGCGGATCTCGTCGACCGGGCCGCCGGTGGAGAGGTCCATGATGGCATCGGCGCCGCTGGCTACCGCCACGCGTACCTTCTCCAGCTCCTTCTCGAAATTCAGGTCGTCGGCGGAGCTGCCGATATTGGCGTTGACCTTGGTTCTGAGGCCCTTGCCCACGGCGAGCGGCGTGCCGTTCACGTGCTTGTTGTTATGGCAGATGATGATGTTCCCGGCGGCGATCCCGGCGCGGATGAACTCGGCCTCCACCCCCTCGGCGAGGGCTGCAGTCTTCATCTTGTCGGTGATGATCCCCTTGCGGGCGTATTCCAGCTGGGTCATGGCTACTCCTTTTATGTTCGTGGATCTACACTTTTCGTTTCTATGAGCACTGAGACCATCCGCGTCCACTGTAGGGGCGAATAATCATTCGCCCCCCTTGTTGGCCGGGCGGGTAATCGGCGTGTCCTACTCCCCTTGGTCCCGCGCCGCCAGGAAATGGTTCACCGGCCCGTGTCCTTTGCCCAGGGGCTGCGAGAACTTGATGGCGCGGGTCACGAACAGCTTCGCCCTCAGTATCGCGCTCGGGAGCGGCTCGCCCTGGGCCAGGTTGGTGGCGATGGCAGAGGCCAGGGTGCAGCCGGTGCCGTGGGTGTTGCGGGTGAGCACGCGCGGCGCGCTGAAGCGGGTAAACCCGGTACCGTCGAACAGGATGTCGGTCACCACCCCTTCGGTCAGGTGTCCCCCCTTGACCAGCACGTGCTTGGCCCCCATGAGGTGCAGCGCGCGGGCGGCCAGCTCCATGCCGGCGCTGTCGGTTATGGTGAGGCCGGTGAGTGCCTCCGCCTCCGGGATGTTGGGGGTGACCAGGTAGCTCAGCGGCACCAGTCTTTTCTTCAGCACTGCGAGCGCCTCGTCCTCGAGGAGCGCCACGCCCCCCTTCGCGCTCATCACCGGATCGAGCACCACCATCCTCATCTCGTAGGCGGTCAGCTTGTCCGCGACGATCTCCGCGTTCTCCGGTGACGACAGCATGCCGATTTTCACCACGTCGATGGGGATGTCGGAGAGCACCGCATCGATCTGCTCCGCCAGGAAAGCCGGCGGTGACGAGTGGATGCCGGTGACACCACGGGTGTTCTGGGCGGTGAGGGCGGTGATCGCAGAAGCGCCGTAGCTCCCCAGGAGCGTTATGGTCTTCAGGTCCGCCTGGATCCCCGCCCCGCCGCCGGAGTCGCTGCCGGCGATGGTAAGGACGGCGCCGCGCGGTTGGGTCGTGGTGCGGTTGAAGAGCAGGGAAAGTTCGGTGGCGGCGAGACCGGGCGAGCGGGCGGAAAGGATGGCGGAGATGATCGCGATCGCATCAGCGCCGGCGTCGATCACCGCGCAGGCGTTGTCGCGGGTGATGCCGCCAATGGCCACAATGGGGATCTGTACCTTTTCCCTCAACTGGGCCAGCTCTTCCGGGCTCTGCAGGTGCTCGACGTCCTTGGTCTGGGTGGGATAGAGGGAGCCGAAGCCGATGTAGTCGGCACCCGCCTCCTGAGCGGCGAGCGCTTCTTCCACCGAGTGGGTGGAGATGCCGATCAGCTTCTTAGGGCCCAGGGCGGCGCGGGCCGCGGCCGGGTCGCCGTCCTCCTGGCCCAGATGCAGGCCGTCGGCGTCCAAGGCCAGCGCCAGTTCCAGGTCGTCATTGACGATGAACTGTGCCTGGAACTCCGCGCATAGATGTTTCAGGTCGTTGCCGAGCGTTAGGCGCTCCTCGTAGGTGCGCACCTTGTCGCGGTACTGCAGCAGAGCAACGCCGCCGCTGGCCAGTGCCTCCCGCACCCGCGGCACCAGACGTTCACCCTGGTCCGTGATCAGGTACAGTCCTGCTACGCGCCGCTCCTTCCCGCTATGGTCCACCACGAGTTTTAACAAGGCACACCTCGAAAAAGCATAAAGCCAAACCGGAAACTTCCGTGTGAAGGGGGCCCGGTTTTAAGGTTTAAAAAAACAAAAAGCCGCGACGGGGGTCACGGCTCACGATAAAAGGTCGGAGTACGCGCCGCTTCCCTACGCCGGTACTACCCGGATCAGGTTCAAAGGGTTCAGGAATCGACCTGTCTCAGTTCTGGCGAACTCCCCTAGCTGGCTTTTCGCTGAGGTCGTAAACATAATGGAATCCTCTTGCAAAGTCAATCGCTTTCGGGTTTTTGCCTTTACACTCCTGGGCTAAAGTGGTAGAAAAATCTCTGGCCGGGAATGTCCCGGCCTGATTTCATTCAGATATACCGATACGGGATTTCGAGATGGATAGTCGGCCTACGGTAGTTGAGATAGATCTCGCCGCACTGAGGCACAACTTCGGCCTGGTCCAGAAGAAGGTGCCCCAGGGGTGCGGCATCCTTGCCGTCGTCAAGGCCGATGCCTACGGCCACGGTTTCCAGTACGTCTCCGAGGAGTTGGAAAAGCTGGGAGTGGACGCTTTCGCGGTCGCTTTCCTCGCGGAGGGGGTGCAACTGCGCATGAGCGGCATCTACCGCCCGGTGCTGATCCTCGGCGGCATTTACCCCGGCGAAGAGAGACGCTGCATAGGTCTCAACATCTCCACCGCGCTCTATTCACTGGAGCAGGCGGCAGCGCTGGACCGGGCGGCCTTGGAAATCAAGTGCTACCGCAAGGCCAAGATCCACCTGAAGGTCGATACCGGCATGGGACGCCTCGGCGTCACCTGGGACAAGGTGCCGGAATTTCTGGAGCAGTTGAAGCAGTTCAAGAACCTTGAGATGGAAGGGATTTTCTCCCACTTCGCCAGCGCCGACGAACGCGACCCCGACGGCCTCGCCTTCACCAAGCTGCAGGCGGAGCGTTTCAACGCCGCCGTCATCGAGGCCCGCCGCCAGGGGTTCGATCCCGCCTACGTCCATGTTGCCAACAGCGCCGCCATCCTCGCGGCTGATCTTCCCTTTTGCAACCTGGTCCGGCCGGGGATCATCCTCTACGGCGCCGCCCCTTCCCGGGACTTCGTCGACGAAACAGCCTCGCTGCCCGTCATGAAGCTGAAGAGCCGGGTGGCGATGCTCAAGTGGGTGGAGCCCGGGACCAGTATCAGCTACGGCCGACGCTACGTCGCCGACAAGCGGGCGCTGATCGCCAGCGTTCCCGTGGGGTACGCCGACGGTTATTGCCGCAGTCTGACCAACAAGGGAGAGGCGCTCATCCGCGGCAAGCGTGCCCGCGTAGCCGGCACAGTGTGCATGGACTGGATCATGCTGGACGTGACTGACATCGAGGGCGTCGCGGTCGGGGATGATGTGACCCTGCTGGGTCCCGACCCGATGGGCGATCGCATCACCGCCGAGGAATTGGCCGAGAAAGCCGGCACCATCCCTTACGAGATTATGTGCGGCATCGCCACCCGCCGCGTACGCAGGGTGTATATCGGGTAGAACACGAGAAGAAAAAACGAGAACCTTTCACAAGGAGAAAGCCTGAGAACATCTGAGAAAACCAGGGAGCTTTTGATTTAACCCCAAAGTCTTTGGTTTCTCAGGAAGTGCAGTTCTTAGATATCATCAGAGTTCCTTCCTGTGAGAGGTTTCCGGTTTGTTTTAAGATTTTAGGGGTTTTTATGACTGACAAGGTACGCCTTACGACGATGGTGCAGGCGGCGGGTTGAGCTGCCAAACTGGGCCCGGCGGGCCTGGAAGATGCCATCCGCGACATAACCCGCTCGGACGACCCCAACCTCATCGTAGGTGTCGAGGGCGCCGAGGATGCGGGAATCTACCGCATAGGGGAGAGCCTTGCCCTGGTGGAGACCACCGACATCATCACGCCGCTCGTGGACGATCCCTTCACCTTCGGCCGCATCGCCGCGGCCAACGCCCTCTCCGACGTCTATGCCATGGGGGGCAAACCGGTGACGGCGATGAACCTCGCCTTCTTCCCGGCCTGCTCACTCCCCACCGCCGTGCTCGCCGCCATCCTCGCCGGCGGTGCCGACGCTCTCAAGGAGGCGGGCGCCTGCCTGGTCGGCGGCCACACGGTGGAAGACGACGAATTGAAATTCGGCATGGCGGTCACCGGCCTCATCGATCCCCCCCGCATCGTCAGAAACTGCACCGCCCGCCCCGGCGACGTCCTGGTGCTCACCAAGCCGCTTGGGACCGGTATCGTCTCGACCGCCATCAAGGCCGAGATGATCGACGACGCCCTCGCGACGGAAGCCATCGGCTGGATGACGGCGCTGAACGCCAAGGCATGCGAACTGATGATCGCCTGCAACGCTACCGCCGCCACCGACGTGACCGGCTTCGGTTTCATCGGCCACGCCTGCGAGATGGCGCTTGGCGCCAAGGTGACCTTCCGCATCGAACTCTCCCGGGTTCCGGTCATGGCTGGCGTCCCGGCCCTGATCCACGACGGCATGGTCCCGGCAGGCTGCTACCGCAACCGCCATCATTACGAATCCCACGTGACGGGCTCCGGCGGCGACGCGCTGCTGCCCCTCTTCGATCCGCAGACCTCGGGAGGGCTCCTCATCTCCTTCGCTCCCGGCGACGCCCGTGAATTCCTTGCCCGCGCTGAACAGTCCGGCCTCTTCGCCGTGTCGATCGGCGTGGTCGAACCTGCCGGGGGAAGCGCCATTGTCTTCGTCTAAGGGGCTCGCCGCCGCTTTTGACCTTGGCACCACCACCATAGCTGCGTCGCTTGTCGATCCTGCCACCGGAACCCGCTTGGCCGTCACCGGCGCCATGAACCCCCAGCGCCGTTGGGGAGCTGATGTCTTGGCCCGCCTCACCGCGGGGGGCGATCCCGGAACCCTGCGCGCCATGCAGGCCGCCCTGGCTGCCGAGATGGAGCGCATGACCGACGCACTGCTCGAACAGGCGGGTGCGTCGCACGCAGATCTCGCGCAGGTAGCCATCGCCGGCAACCCTTCCATGGAGACCATCGCGCTGGCCCTGCCGGTAGAGTCGCTGGCCCATCCTCCCTTTCGTCCCCTCTTTTCCGCCGGAAAGGCCGTAACCACCCTCGATCTCGGCTGGAGCCGCAAACACCCTTGCTACCTGCTGCCTCTTCCGGGCGGCTTCGTCGGCGGCGACCTGCTCGCCTTCCTCTTCGGCATGCCCGAGGCGCCCGCGCCCGGTACCCTGTTCCTGGACGTTGGCACCAACGCGGAGATAGCCCTTTTCGACGGCGAACGCTACCTCGCCACATCTGCCGCCGCCGGCCCCGCCTTTGAAGGGGGCAACCTGAAGTGCGGCATGGCGGCCCTTCCCGGTGCCGTGAGCGGCGTTCAGATAAAAGGGGACAGGCTACTTTTATCCACCATCACCGGCGCCGCGCCGAGCGGCATCTGCGGCACGGGCGTGCTGGACACCGTGGCTGCCCTCCTCGAAGCGGGTATCGTGGAAACAACCGGCCGCCTCCTCCCCGCAGCCGAGATAGACTCTAACCTCGGCAACCGCGTGCAGGAGGTGAACGGCATCACCAGTTTCGTACTGCACCGGGACGCCAAAAGTTTCGTCTACCTCGACCAGGAGGATATCCGCGCGCTGCAACTCGCCAAAGGCGCTATGCGGGGCGGAATGGAGATCCTCTTGGAGAAGGCGAACCTTGTGCTGGACGATGTTTCACGCGTGGTGCTCACCGGTTCCTTCGGGGCCGTGCTCTCGCCGGATGTGCTAAAAAAGGTTGGAATTTTCAACGAAAAAATGGTAAGAATCACCGGATTTATCAAGGAGGGGGCGCTGGCCGGCGTGGAGCGTGTATTGCTCAGCGCGGACGGCCGCGAACAGATGGAGGCCCTGGCGCAAAAGGTCCGTGTCATCCCCCTTTCCGGCACACCACTCTTCGAAAAGCACTTCCTGGCCAATATAGATTTCCCCAAAACAAAAGCCTGACTACAGAGGACTCGGAGGTCCATAAAGGTCCCAGAGGAAAGGCATAAGACTTTAAGGTTTTACCCCGATTTACTCTCTGTGTCCTCAGTGAACCTCTGTGTCCTCTGTGATAATACTTTTTCAACACCAAAATGTAGTAACAAAAGGAGTGGGCAAATGGCAAAGATTGGGCGCGCGCTGGTAAGCGTGTCGGAGAAGACTGGAGTGGTGGAATTTTCCCGGGCGTTGGCGGGCTACGGCGTGGAGATCCTCTCCACCGGCGGCACTGCGAAACTGCTGCGCGAGGCAGGTATCCCGGTGAAGGACGTCTCCGAGTTCACCGGTTTCCCCGAGATGCTGGACGGCAGGGTCAAGACGCTGCACCCGAAGGTGCACGGCGGCATCCTCGGCATGAGGGAGAACCCGGCGCACGTGGCCAAGATGCAGGAGCACGGCATCGAGCCGATCGACATGGTGGTGGTCAACCTCTACCCGTTCGAGGCGACCGTGGCCAAGGAGGACTGCACCATGGAAGACGCCATCGAGAATATCGACATCGGCGGCCCGACCATGCTCCGCTCCGCTGCCAAGAACAACCGCGACGTCACTGTCATCGTCGACCACGCCGACTACCAGGTGGTCCTGGACGAGATGAAAGCCAGCGCCGGCAGCGTCTCCCGTGAGACCAACTTCCGTCTCGCCGTCAAGGTGTACCAGCACACCGCCGCCTACGACGGCGCCATTTCCAACTGGCTGGGTGCCCGCACCGGTGAAGGTGTTGCCAAGTACCCGGACACCCTGACCCTGCAGTACCAGCTGGCCCAAGGGATGCGCTACGGCGAGAACCCGCACCAGTCGGGCGCTTTCTACGTCGAGAAGGGGGCCAAGGAGGCTTCCATCTCCACCGCACGCCAGATCCAGGGCAAGGAACTTTCCTACAATAACATCGGCGACACCGACGCGGCGCTTGAGTGCGTGAAGCAGTTCGACCAGCCCGCCTGTGTCATCGTGAAGCACGCCAACCCTTGCGGCGTCGCGGTTGCCGGCAACGTCATGGAAGCCTACGATCTCGCCTACAAGACCGATCCAGAGTCCGCCTTCGGCGGCATCATCGCCTTCAACCGCGAGCTTGACGAGACTACCGCGCGCGCCATCGTGGAGCGCCAGTTCGTCGAGGTGATCATCGCTCCCAAGGTCACCGAGGCAGCCAGCGAGATCGTCGCCGCCAAGAAGAACGTCCGTCTCATGGAGTGCGGCTTTTGGCCGGAGCAGCCCGCTGCCCGCTGCGACTTCAAACGCGTCAACGGCGGCATGCTGGTCCAGGACGCCGACCTTGATCTGTTCGCCGAACTCAAGGTGGTGACCAAGCGCGCTCCGACCGACCAGGAAATGGAGGATCTCCTCTTCACCTGGCGCGTCGCCAAGTTCGTGAAATCCAACGCCATCGTCTACGGCCGCAGCAACGCCACCGTCGGCGTCGGCGCAGGCCAGATGAGCCGCGTCAACTCCGCCCGCATCGCTGCCATCAAGGCCGAGCACGCCGGTATCCCGGTTCAGGGTGCCGTCATGGCCTCCGATGCCTTCTTCCCGTTCCGTGACGGTCTGGACAATGCCGCGAGCGTCGGCGTCACCGCCGTGATCCAGCCTGGCGGCTCCATGCGCGACGCCGAAGTCATCGCCGCCGCCGACGAGCACAACATCGCCATGGTCTTCACCGGGATGAGGCACTTCAGGCACTAAAAACGCAAAGCATTAACCACAGAGGACACAAGGTCCGCAGAGGATACTGCGAAGACAAAAGCCGACAGCCTTTGTTTTTGCTCCAGGAAGTTTTTGGATTCCCTCCGTGATCCTCTGTGTCCTCTGTGGTTCACAGCTTTTGAAGTCAAGGAGATTGATATGAAGGTATTGGTAGTAGGCAGCGGCGGGAGGGAGCACGCGCTGGTCTGGAAGATCGCCCAGTCCCCGCTGGTGGAGAAGGTGTTCTGCGCACCGGGCAACCCGGGCACCGCGACGCTGGCTGAAAACGTGGACATCGCCGTGGACAACCTCCAGGGGCTGCTCGACTTCGCCAAGAAGGAAGGGGTGGAACTGACCGTGGTGGGCCCGGAGCTGCCGCTTTCCATGGGCCTGGTTGACCTGTTCGAAGAGAACGGCCTGAAGGCCTTCGGTGCCCGCAAGAACGCCGCCATCATCGAGGCATCAAAGGCATTCTCCAAGGACCTGATGCAGAAGTACAACGTCCCCACCGCGGCCTACGGCGTCTTCACCGAGATCCCTGCCGCCATCGACTTCATCGACAAAACCGGGATTCCCATCGTGATCAAGGCCGACGGCCTGGCCGCGGGTAAAGGGGTGATTATCGCCCAGACCCGCGACGAGGCGGTGGCAGCGGTCACCGACATGCTTTCCGGTAACGCCTTCGGCGCCGCGGGCTCCCGCGTGGTCGTCGAGGAGTTCCTGAAAGGGGAGGAGGCATCCTTCCTCGCCTTCACCGACGGCGAGCGCATCATCCCGCTCGCCTCCGCCCAGGACCACAAGGCGGTCTATGACGGCGACAAGGGCCCCAACACTGGCGGCATGGGTGCGTACTCCCCGGCACCGGTGGTCACCCCTCCCATTCACGAGAAGGCCATGGCAGAAGTCATGCGCCGCACCGTGGACGGCATGAAGGCAGAAGGGCGCACCTATCGTGGTGTCCTCTACGCCGGCCTCATGATCGACGGCGACTCCGTGAAGACCCTGGAGTTCAACGCCCGTTTCGGCGATCCCGAGTGTCAGCCGCTGCTGATGCGCATGAAGTCCGACATTGTCCCCATCCTGATGGCGGTCGCCTCCGGCAGCCTTGAAGGCGTCGAGATCGAGTGGCACGACAAGGCAGCGGTCTGCGTGGTCCTGGCGGCAGAAGGTTACCCCGCAGACTACCGTAAGGGAGACGTGATCGAGGGGCTCGCAGAAGCGGGCAAGGTTGAGGACCTGGTCGTGTTCCACGCCGGCACCAAGGCCAGCGGCGACGCCATTGTCACCAACGGCGGCCGCGTCTTGGGCGTCACCGCCCTCGGTTCCACTGTTAAGGAAGCCATCGAACGCGCCTATAGCGGCGTGAAACTGATCACCTGGCCCGGCATGCACCACAGGAAAGACATCGGCGCCAAGGCGATGAACCGTTAAAACCCTTTTGTTCAAGGAGATTCCATGTCTGATCCGACCGTTTTGATTCTGATGGGAAGCGATTCCGACCTGACCACCATGGAGGAGACGGCCAGGGTTCTTACCGAATTCGACGTCCCCTACGAGATGCATGTTTCCTCGGCCCACCGCTCCCCCGCCAAGACCTCCAAGCTTACCCGCGAGGCCGAAGGACGCGGCATCCAGGTCATCATCGCCGCCGCCGGCATGGCGGCCCACCTGGCCGGCGTCGTCGCCGCCGAGACGCCGCTTCCGGTCATCGCCGTACCCATGCTGGGCGGCGCGTTGAACGGTGTCGACGCCCTCTACGCGATGGTGCAGATGCCCGGCGGCATGCCGGTTGCCACCATGGCCATCGGCAAGGCCGGCGCCAAAAACGCCGGGCTCCTCGCGGTGCAGATACTCTCCCTGGCCAACACCGGATTGCGCGCCAAGTTCGTCGCTTACAAAACGCGCATGGCCGAAGAGGTAGAAGAGAAGGACCAGGCACTGCAGGCCGCGCTGCGGAAGTGACAACTCGTTTGCGGTTGATTTTGCTTGACAATGAGCTCTAGGTTGTATACCTTCGGGCCGTTTTCAGATCCACAAATAATGGAGGGAACACTCATGAAAAAGATTTTCGCTGCAGTAGCTCTGACCCTCGCCTTTGCCGTTACCGCAATGGCCGCTGATTCCGTCGTTTACCCGGCTAAGAACGGCAACGTCACCTTCAACCACAAGGCTCACCAGGGCAAAAACGAGTGCAAAGTTTGCCACGGCGACGGCGCACCGGCCAAGATCGCTATCAACAAAGATGCGGCACACGGCAAAGCCTGCAAAGAGTGCCACGCTGCCAAGGGCGGCCCGACCAAGTGTGGTGACTGCCACAAGAAGTAATCCCCTTGGGGGAAGTTAAATTGCAGTGTTAGGGGTAACAGGCGAGCCTGTTACCCCTTTTTTTTGTTCCCTAGTGTATTCGTAATTTTTGTTTTGCGCTTATTGACAATTTGTCTATAATGGCAAACCTGCTACGACAGCTGTTACATAACCTTACCGGGAGACGGCCTTGACTACGACGAACAAACGAGGATTTGCACAAGAGGTTTGGGATTTTTTCTGCTCCTTGAAACTTTCGATTTTCCTGCTCATCGGACTGGCGCTGGTGTCGATCATCGGCACGGTAATTCCGCAGGGGCAGCCCCCCCGTGAGTACCTGGCGACCCTGAGCGAGACCAAGATCCGTCTCTACAGTTCCCTCGGCTTCTTCGACATGTACCACTCCTGGTGGTTCATTCTCCTGCTCTATCTGCTCACGCTGAACCTGATCTGCTGCTCTATTAAAAGGCTGCCGCGCGTCTGGAAGGTAGTTTCCGAGCCGGTGCTGGTAATGGACGACGGCTTGGAGAAGACGCTGGCCAACGTGAAGGACCTTAAGCTCAAAGGCTCCAAGGAGGAGTTGAAGGAGCGCATGGCGGCCTTCTTGCGGGCCGAGTTCGCCGCTCCGGTGATCACCGAGAAAAACGGCGAATTTCACCTGTTCGCCCAGAAGAGCCCCTGGTGCCGTCTCGGCGTGTACGTGGTGCACTTCTCCATCATCGTCATCTTCATCGGTGCGCTGGTCGGCTCCTTTTTCGGGTACAAGGCATACGTCAACATCCCTGAGGGGGGCGCGATCAACCAGGTGCAGACCCAAAGCGGCAAGATCATCAACCTGGGCTTCGATGTGCGCTGCGAGAAGTTTTCCGTCTCCTTCTACGACACCGGCGCTCCCAAGGAGTTCAGGAGCGTGCTCACTGTCGCTGAGAACGGCCAGCCGGTCCCCGGCTTCCAGAGCCGTGCCATCATCGTGAACGACCCGCTCACCTACAAGGGGGTCACCTTCTACCAGTCCAGCTACGGCCAGTCCGACGAAGGGTCCCTCTATCACATCACCGTGCGCGACCGCAAGGGTGGTGCGCCGCTCAAGCTGGACGCCCGTCAGGGCGAGCGCCTGGCGCTTCCCGGCGGCGCCTTCCTCTCCGTCATGGAAGCCACCATGGACGTGCGCCCCTTCATGAGGGGGTTCGATGGTCCGGGCGCGCAGGTCGAGTTCACCCCGGCGGGGGGTAACCCGCAGCCGTTTGTGATCCTTTCCGACAAGTACGAGTCCTTCAACGCCCAGCACGGCGGTGACCTCCTTATCAGTTTCGATGGGATGGACCAGAAGTTCTTCACCGGCCTGCAGGTGGCGCATGACCCGGGTGTCTGGGTGGTGTGGTTCGGCTGCTTGTTGATGGTGGTAGGTATCTGCATGGCGTTCTTTATGTCCCACAAGCGGGTGTGGGCGCGCGTTACCGATTCCGGGGTTACCTTGGGCGGTTCCGCCAGCAAGAACCCGGCAGGCTTTGAGATCTGTTTTGATGACCTTGTCGACAAGCTCGACAAGGCTTAAAGGATAACGACCGTAACTGGGGCTAGCCCCCATCGCCGCTCTAACTGAACAACCGGAGGGTAATATCGATGTCCAGTTCCATGTTTTTCAACGTGACCATGGTACTTTACATGGTCTCCACCTGCATATTTTTTGCTTTCCTTGCCTCGCGCAACAAGGCCGTCGGCCTTGCCGGTACCTACGCTGCCCTTTTTGGTTTCCTGGTTCAGACCGTAGCGATCGGTCTGCGCTGGAAGGAATCCTATGACCAAGGGCATGGCCATGCGCCGTTGTCCAACCTGTTCGAGTCCGTGGTCTTCTTTTCCTGGACCATCGTCCTGATCTTCTTGTTCATCGACTTCAAGTACAAGTACCGCGCCATCGGCTTCTTCGTTATTCCGTTTGCACTCTTTGGCATGGCCTGGGCCCAGCTTGGCCTTGACAGCGGTATCGAGCCGCTGGTTCCCGCGCTGCAGAGCAACTGGCTCATGTACCACGTCATCACCTGCTTTCTGGGTTACGCGGCCTTCGCGGTCGCCTGCGGCATCTCGATCATGTACCTGATCAGGGAATCTATGGAAAAAGGGGGCGCCGACGTACAGGCCGGCGGGCTGCTGTCCATGTTCCCCTCCATCAGGGTTCTGGACGACCTGAACTACAAGGCGATCATGATCGGCTTCCCGCTCCTGTCCCTCGGTATCATCACCGGCGCTGCCTGGGCTAACTACGCCTGGGGCACCTACTGGAGCTGGGATCCCAAAGAAACCTGGTCTCTGATCGTCTGGTTTGTCTATGCTGCCTTCCTCCACGCCCGCATTACCCGCGGCTGGGTCGGGCGTCGTGCGGCCATCCTGTCCGTGATCGGCTTTGCCGCCACCATCTTCTGTTACCTGGGGGTAAACCTCTTCCTTTCCGGCCTGCACAGCTACGGCAAGTAGGTTCCCGAGGGATCCGGTTCCATGCGACATTTTCTCCTTGCATACCCTATAGCATTCGTCGCGTCTCTCATCTGCGTCGGCGTCACCCTTTCATCGGGTGACGCCCTCGCAGATTCTTTTGACTGCAGCATTTGCCACAGGGATCTTATCCGCGGGAGCGTAGCGCATAAGCCGGTTGCCGCCGGGAAATGTCTGGATTGCCACCAGCAGTTCAACGATAACCACCCCATGGAGAAGGACAGCATGGGGTTCAAGATTCAGAAGGAGAAACTGTGTGCCTCCTGCCATGGGCAGTTGGTGCAGAAAGCCGTCCTGCACAAGCCGGTTGGCCTCGGCCAGTGTACCCTCTGCCACATGCCTCACAGCGCCGACGTCAAATCTCTCTTGAAGGATCCAAGTCCCACCCTTTGTTTTCGTTGTCATCCCAAGGCTAAATTCACCGGGGCATTCACGCACAAACCCGTTGCTGACGGTGATTGCTTGGCCTGTCACGATGCGCACCAGTCGGAGAGCAAATCCCTTCTGCGCAAGCCAGGCGCAGAGCTTTGTTTCATGTGCCATGATCGCAAGATCGCCACAGGCAAGTCGGTGCACCAGCCGGTGCGCAACGGCGACTGCATCAGCTGCCACCAGATCCACGGCGGCCCCTACAGAAAGCTGCTAAAGGATGATTACCCGACCGTTCTTTACAAGCCGTTCAGTAACGATGCCTTCCCGCTTTGCTTCCGCTGCCACGACCCCAAGCTTGTCTCGGCAGAGACCACTGACACGTTCACCAAGTTCAGAAATGGCCAGCGTAACCTGCATTCGGTTCACGTCAAGAAGGCGGCTAAAGGGCGCTCCTGCAGGATGTGCCACAATCCGCATGCCGAGCAGCAGGATCATCTCATTTATCCCAAAGCGGCCGGGTTCGGTGCCTGGGAAATCCCCATCCGCTACGAGTCAACCCCCGCCGGTGGAGGCTGCACCGTGGGCTGTCACAAAACCTTGCGCTACGACAGAGTGAAGGCTGTTGAACAGTAGCCGTCCATCTCCGGTGCCTCGCCACCTGGGATGCGATCTTCTTTGCCAGCCATCATCGGCCCCCCTGATGCTACCGACATTTTCCATCATAATCCCGATCAAACCTGGGGGGGAAGTGCACGCCCTTGCGGGGCTTGCCACTACGACGTACCCCGCACACCTTTTCGAGGTGCTCATTGCCTACGGGTGTCAGCCAAGCGTGCAGAGAAACGCTGCGGCGCGCGCGGCGCGCGGCGCTATCCTGTATTTTCTGGATGATGACTCGGTCGTAGAGCCTGATTTTCTCGAGAGGGCAGCCTGCCATTACCGGGATGGGCGTGTCGCTGCAGTCGGTGGGCCGTCGCTTACTCCAGCGTCCGATACCCCCCTGCAGCGTGCCATCGGCATTGCCTTTGCCTCGGCGGTTGGTGGCGGCGGCGTCCGGAACCGGTACCGGAAATCCGGCTCAGCACGTTACAGCAGCGACAATGAGTTGATCCTGTGTAACCTGAGCTTCAGGCGAGACTTGTTCCTGGCGCACGAAGGGCTGGACGAGCGGCTCTATCCGAACGAGGAAAACGAACTGATGGACCGGCTTCAGCGGGAAGGGCACCAGTTGGTGCACGACCCGGAACTTGCCGTCGAGCGCAGCCAGCGCCGTAGTTACCGCGCCTTCGTCCGGCAGATGTACGGCTATGGGCGCGGGCGCGGCGAGCAGACCCTCATCGCAGGGGCATTGAAGCCGATCACGCTGGCGCCGTCGCTTTTGCTGATCTACGCGTTAGTTGTACCGCTGCTCGGCATCCCCCTCTTGATGCTGCCGCTGCTGGCGTACTTTGCCATCGCGCTGCTGGCGTCGCTGCAGGGAAGTCTTGCCAGTAAGGATGCCGGTGTTTTCCCACGGCTTTTGCTGGTGTACCCGACCCTGCACCTGGTTTATGGTGCCGGTGTCATTCGCGGCCTGCTCCGCCCCCGCTACCGTGGCGGCAAGCAGACTCATTGGGATGTCGAGGTGCGGCGGGTGAAAGCCTTTTCGGACTAGCGAATTATGCCTGTTCCCTCTTTCTCCGGAAAGGGGGAGATGGGCCCATCTGTATCTTGAATTTGATGAACTTTCGAGGGTGATGAACGTGGACCTAAGCATAGTAGTTCCTATTTACAACGAAGAAGACAACATCCCGATCCTGCATGAGCGGGTCAGCAACGCGCTGGTCGATGCCGGGCTGGAGTACGAACTGATCCTGGTCGATGACGGGTCCTCAGACAACTCGTATCCTGCTTTGAAGCGCCTTGCCTCGAAGGACGACCGCGTCAAGGTGATCCGTCTGCGTCGCAACTTCGGACAGACCGCTGCCATGACCGCCGGGTTCAATTCCGCCAGCGGACGAGTCGTGGTCCCCATGGACGGCGACATGCAGAACGATCCGCTTGATATTCCGCTGCTTTTAAACCGGATAGATGAAGGGTTCGACGTCGTTTCCGGCTGGCGTAAGGACCGCAAGGACACTTTCGTGAACCGGAAGCTCCCGTCCATACTCGCCAACACCATCATCTCGAAGATGACCGGGGTGCACCTGCACGACTACGGCTGCACGCTCAAGGCGTACCGGCGCGAGGTGCTTGACGATGTGAACCTCTACGGCGAGATGCACCGTTTCGTCCCGGCGCTCGCCCACCAGGTGGGCGCGAGGGTGACCGAGATGCCGGTGCGCCACCATGAACGGCTGCACGGCAAGAGCAAGTACGGTATCTCCCGCACCATGAAGGTGATTCTCGATCTAATGACCGTCAAGTTTCTGCTCAGCTATTCGACGAAGCCGATCCAGCTTTTCGGCCGGTGGGGGATCTACACCCTGTGCGCTGGCATGCTGAGTGGGGCCGTGACGATATACATGAAGTTCTTCGAGCACACCAGCATGAACCGCAACCCGCTTTTGATCCTGACTGCCTTCCTGCTCTTCATGGGGGTGCAGTTCATCGTCCTGGGACTGTTGGCTGAGTTGAACGCCCGTACCTATTACGAGGCGCAAGGGAAACCCATCTACAACATCAAGGAAAAAATCAACTTTGGCTGATACCCCGCTGCGCGTTCTGATGCTGGCGCCGACCCCGTTCTTTGCAGATCGCGGCTGCCATGTTCGCATCCTTGAGGAAGCGAAGGCAGCCATCGCCTGCGGGGCGGATGTCCGCCTGATCACCTACCACATTGGGCGCGACGTCCCCGGAGTGCGTATCGAAAGGATCACGGGGGTCTCCTGGTACCGGAAGCTTGAGGCCGGCCCTTCCTGGGTGAAGCCCTTCCTCGATCTACAACTCCTCCTCAAGGCCTTCCAGATCGCACGCGAGTTCAAACCGCACGTGATTCACGCTCATCTCCACGAAGGTGCCTTCTTCGGTGCCTTCCTCAAGATGCTGATCCGCGTCCCCATGCTATTCGACTGCCAGGGGAGTCTCACCGCCGAGATCACCGACCATGGCTTCGTGAAGCCCGGTTCGCTGCTGCAACGCTTCTTCGCCGCACTGGAGTGCTGGATCAACCGCCGCTCCGACTTCATCGTCACCAGCGCCAGTCCGACGGTCGATTTGCTCCTGAAAGGCGGCGTCCCCAAGGATCGGGTGCGCGCTCTGATCGACGGCGTCGACACCGACGAGTTTGCTCCGCAACCCAAGGAGGCCATCCGCGCCAAGCTTGGTCTCCCCGAGAAGCGTCCCGTGGTCGCCTACCTCGGTCTCATGAACAGCTACCAGGGTGTCGACCTCCTTCTGGAAGCCGCAGCGTATCTAAAGGGGCAGGGGGCGAAGCTCCACTATCTGATCATGGGATTCCCCGACGGACCCTACCGGGAGAAAGCCGAGGCGATGGGGATAGCGGACATCATCACCTTCACCGGCAGGATCCCATATGACGAGGCGCCGCTTTATCTGAGTGCCGGCGATCTTGCCGTCTCCCCGAAAGTTTCCCTCACTGAAGCTAATGGTAAGCTTTTTAACTACATCGCCTGTGGCCTCCCCACCGTCGTCTTCGACACCCCCGTCAACCGAGAGATCCTTGGCGATGCTGCCCTCTATGCGAAGTTCGGAGATGCGGCAGACTTGGCCGGAGCCATTGGCCGTCTCGCCGGCGATCACGAATTGCGTGAGGAACTGGGGCAAGAAGGCCGCGCCCGCGCCGTTGAACTCCATTCCTGGCAAGCCCGCGGCCAAGAACTCACCCGCATCTATCGCCACCTCATCAACCCTCAAACCTCTCACAGGGAGAAAATCTGAGAAACCCTTGCCCTGTGCTAATCTTGTAGACTAAGGGCATCCGGCGTCTTCATCTCTAGCTTTTGTTTTTCCCAAAAGGATTTCAAGTTCTCTCCGTTTCTGTCTTTACTCAGATGTCCTCAGATTTTCTCCCTGCTAATGGTTTTAGGTTTTCTTGTTGAAAATTCGGCGAGTTTATACTACTGTTCAGCTCATGAACGGTGACGACGAAAAGGTTTTAGATACTTATCGCTCTTTTCTTCTCCTCTCGGAGATCTCCGGTGATCAGCAACTCTCGCAACGCGAGCTGGCCAAACGCCTCGGCATCGCGTTGGGTCTGGTCAACTCCTACCTCAAGAACCTGGTGGCCAAAGGGTTCGTCCGAGTCAACAACTTCCCCAAGAATCGCTACGCCTATCTCCTCACGCCCAAAGGCTTCGCCGAAAAAAGCCGGCTCGCTTACCAGCACCTGAGCTACTTCTCCGGCCTCTATACCGTTGCCCGCCAGGATTACCTGAAGCTGTTCAAGTCCATGGCGGCCAATGGCGTCAAGCAGGTAGCCTTTTGCGGCGTCGACGAAGTCGCCGAGATCGCCTACCTCTCATTGAAAGAAGCGGGAATGGAATTGACGGTGGCGATGGACGCCGAGGCGGCAGGGCGGAAGTTCTTCGACAAAACCGTGGTCACCCCGGCTATCGGCCTTTTGTCCGGCAACCACAATATCGTCATAACGTCAATGAAACGAGGCGATGCCCTGCGCGATGAGCTGCTGCGCATGGGGGTGGAGCCGATTCGTATTTACCAGGCTGGCCAAATCTGAACTTAGGAATGGTAAAAATGCGTATTTTAATTCTCGGCAGTACCGGTATGTTGGGGCATACGCTCCTCACCAAACTCTCTCGAAGAGCATCGTTGGAGGTGTACGGGACGGCGCGAAGCCGCGAAGGGCTGGATTGCTGGTTTGCACCGCACTTGATCGAGCGGATCCGGCCGGGTGTCGATGCCGACAACTTCGACTCTGTGCTTCGGGTGCTCGGCGAGGTTCGGCCCGATGTCGTGGTGAATTGCATCGGCATTATCAAGCAACTGCCGGTGGCGAAGGATCCTGTCATCTCCATAGGCATTAATGCCCTTTTCCCTAACCGGCTCGCGCTGGCGTGCAAGGTTGCCGGGGCCAGGCTTATCCATATCAGCACGGACTGTGTTTTCCGAGGGGACCGTGGTGGATATACCGAGGCCGATCAGCCCGATGCCGAAGATCTCTACGGGCGGAGCAAATTCCTGGGCGAGGTGGTCGAGCCTCATTGCCTCACCCTGCGCAGTTCCATTATCGGGCATGAACTCAAAGGGGGACACGGTTTGATTGACTGGTTCCTCTCCCAAACGGGAAGCGTTCACGGCTTTACCAAGGCCATCTACACCGGGTTCCCCACGGTCGAGATGGTCCGTATCATTGCCGATTATGTCCTCCCTAATCCCGAGCTGTACGGGCTGTACCAGGTGGCCTCTACCCCGATATCGAAGTACGCGCTTTTGAAGTTGGTAGCCGAGCGCTATGGCATCGCTACCGAAATCATGCCCGACGACAGCTTCCTTTGTGAACGCTCCTTGAACGGTTCAAGGTTTGCTGCTGTAACGGGGTATGTGGCACCGGCATGGCCGGAGATGGTGGATGCGATGTGGCAGGAATACTGTGAAATGAATGCTGCCCGCAGCTAGCGGGGCAGATCCTAACTAGAAGGAGACACCTATGTTTAAGAATAAGACCCTGCTGATAACCGGCGGGACGGGTTCTTTTGGCAATGCGGTGCTGCAGCGTTTCCTGAACACCGACATTGGCGAGATCCGCATCTTCAGCCGGGATGAAAAGAAGCAGGAAGACATGCGCATCGCCCTCAACAACCCGAAGGTGAAGTTCTACATTGGGGATGTGCGCACCTACGAGAGTATTGAATTCGCCATGAAGGGTGTCGATCTCGTTTTTCATGCGGCGGCCCTGAAACAGGTACCATCCTGCGAGTTCTATCCGATGGAGGCGGTGCGGACCAACATCCTCGGTGCCGAGAACGTCCTCAACGCTGCTTACGCCAACAAGGTGAAAAAGGTGATCGTGCTGAGCACGGACAAGGCGGTATATCCCATTAACGCCATGGGCCTTTCCAAGGCGATGATGGAGAAGCTGATGGTGGCAAAGGCGCGTGCCATGTCTGCCGGTGAAACCGTATATTGCGCTACCCGGTACGGCAACGTCATGGCGTCCCGCGGTTCCGTCATTCCTCTGTTTGTGAAGCAGATAAAGGAAGGAAAACCCTTAACCATCACGGATCCCAACATGACGCGTTTCCTCATGTCGCTTGAAGAGTCGGTTGATCTTGTTCTCTATGCCTTCCAACACGCAGCGTCCGGAGACATATTCATCCAGAAGGCGCCGGCGTCGACCATCCTTGACTTGGCCGTTGCCATAAAGGAGATCTTCCAGGCGGACAACGAGATCAAGATCATCGGGACTCGGCACGGGGAGAAACTGTACGAGTCGTTGGTGAATCGGGAGGAAATGGCCCGTAGCATAGATCTTGGCGGCCACTACCGGATTCCGGCGGACAACCGGGACCTCAACTACAACAAGTTCTTCATAGAAGGGCAAGTGGAGATAGCGCAGTTCGAGGATTACACCTCCCACAACACCAACCGTCTCACGGTGCCGCAGGTAAAGGAACTCCTCTTGACACTCCCGTTCATCCAGGAGGAACTGCATGCTTAAGGTTCTTACCATCGTGGGTACCCGGCCGGAGATTGTCAAGCTAAGCCGGGTCATTGCCGAACTGGACCGCCATGTAAAGCACGTCCTGGTGCACACCGGCCAGAATTTCGACTATGAACTGAATGAAATCTTCTTCCAGCAGCTCGAGGTGCGCCGGCCCGACCATTTCCTGGATGCGGCAGGTGAGAACGCGGCCCAGACCATCGGCAACATCATCACCAAGTTTGACCACGTGCTGGAGTTGGAGCAGCCCGACGCGGTACTGCTCCTTGGTGACACCAACAGCGCTCTTGCCGTGATCTCAGCGAAGCGCCGCAAGATACCTATCTTCCATATGGAGGCAGGGAACCGCTGTTTCGATCAGAGGGTGCCGGAGGAAATCAACCGGAAGATCGTCGACCACACAAGCGACATCAACCTGGTCTTTTCCGAGCATGCGAGGCGTTACCTGCTCGCGGAAGGGATCCGTCCCGAGACGGTGATGAAGACCGGTTCGCCGATGAAGGAGGTTCTCGATTACTACCGCCCCAAGGTAGAGGCTTCGAATATCGTGGCGGGTTTGGGGCTTATCCCTTCGCGTTACTTCGTGGTCAGCGCGCACCGCGAAGAGAACGTGGACAGTCCGAGGAACTTCAGCGATCTGCTCGCCTCCCTGAACGCGATGGCGGAGCGTTACGACCTGCCGGTAATCGTGTCGACCCACCCCAGGACGCGCAAGCGTTTGGAATCCCTGGATACGAGCGGTCTCGATGCACGTATCAGGTTCTTGAAACCGCTTGGATTTCTTGACTACGTGAAGCTGCAAAAGAATGCCTTTTGCGTTGTTTCCGACAGCGGCACCATCACCGAGGAGTCGTCCATTGAAGGATTCCCGGCCATCACCATTCGGCAGGCGCACGAGCGTCCCGAGGGGATGGACGAGGCGACCCTCATCATGAGCGGCCTGCAGCCGGAGACCGTGCTGGCGGCGATAGATGTCGTGACAGCTCATTATGCAGGGAGCGAGCGCCCCTTCAAGCTGCTGCCAGATTATGATACGGACAATGTGTCCCGCAAAATGCTACGCATCATCATGAGCTACACCGAGTACGTGAACCGGACGGTCTGGTCGAAGTGACGAGCATATGAACCAGGCGTGGGTTAGCTATCTGCCGGGATTCCTGCGCAAGCGGGTTGAAGGGCGACATGAACTGCAGCGAGTGCTTAACAACACAGGCTGGCTTTTCGGTGACCGCCTGCTCCGGATGGGGGTAGGGCTCCTGGTAGGGATCTGGATCGCCCGCTACCTCGGGCCGTCCCGGTACGGGCTGTTGAGCTACGCGGCGTCGCTGGTGGGGATTTTTACGTCGCTGGCGATTCTCGGGCTGGAGGGGATCATTGTCCGGGACCTGGTGCGTTTCCCGGATCGGGAAGGGGAGATACTGGGTACCACCTTCTCTTTGAGGCTGTTGGCCGGGATCTGTTCCTATCTGCTGGTCATTGCCACGGTCTTTATTCTCCGCTCTGACGATAGTGTCTCGCAGATGATGGTTGCGGTAATGGGGTCCGTGCTGGTCTTTAATTCTGCCGATACCATTGACCTCTGGTTCCAGTCCAAGGTGCGGTCGAAGTATGTGGTCTACGCCAAAAACGGCGCTTTTCTGCTGAGCTCCCTTCTCAGGCTGGCCCTGGTGCTGATGAAGGCTCCGGTGATTGCCTTTGCAACTGCCAACGCGATAGAGGCGGCTCTTGGTGCGGTTGGTCTGTTGTACGTCTATCACCGGGATGGACAAATGGTCAGGCGCTGGAAGACGAGCCTTGCTCTTGCTCGCGAACTGTTGAAGGATTCCTGGCCTTTGGTGCTTTCCGGGGTGGTTTACATGATCTCACTCAGGATAGACCAGGTAATGCTCGGCCAGATGGCCGATACGCATGAAGTCGGTATTTACGCTTCGGCCGTCAAGGTGGCGGAGATCTGGTTCTTCATTCCTACCGCGCTGGTCACTTCTGTCTTTCCCAACATCGTGAAGGCGAAGGAATCGAGCGAGGAGGAATTCTATGGCCGGCTGCAGAAGTTGTATAACCTGCTTGCATTCACAGGGTACGCAATTGCGATTCCGACCACGTTACTGGGCGGCGTCGTCATCCACCTGCTTTACGGCGATGCCTACATCGCCGCCGCACCGATGCTTACCTTCCTGATCTGGAGCGATTTGTTCATTAACATTGGTGTGGCACGAAACTCCTACCTGCTGGCCATGGGATGGTCCTGGTGTTACTTCTGGATGGCCGTCTCGGGGATGGTGATCAACGTCGCGTTAAATCTCGTCCTGATACCCCGTTACGGTGGGGCGGGGGCAGCAATAGCAACCTGTATTTCTTATTGGGTCGCGGCTCATGGTGCTTGTTACTTCTATAAACCTCTGCATAGGTCGGGAGGCATGATAACCAGGGCGCTGCTCTGCCCCAAGTTTTGGTAGATGGCAATGGCACCTCCCCCTTTGAAAAAGATCGGCATCGTATCCCACGTACTGCCGCCGTCGCCTTCGGGGCAATCGATGGTTCTACACCGGCTTTTAAGCCCGATAGGGCCGGAAAGCTATTGTCTCATTTCGAGTGGCCCCAAGCACGACACTGGAGAAGCCGCTTGCGCTCCACTCGATGCCGACTATTTTTACCTGCCAAAGACGAGGCTGTTGCCGCCCGTCGGTCTCCCGTGGCTGTCCGCCCTGTTCGTGTGCATTAACCTGCTGTGGGTAGTGTGGAGGCGATCCCGGCACATAGAAGATGTGGCAAGGCGCGAACAGTGCGAGGCGCTCGTGGCGTGCACTGGGGAATTTTATGATCTGCCAGCCGCGTTTCTGGCTTGTAAGCGCCTGAACATCCCGTTCATTGCGTATGTCTTTGATGACTACGCCTACCAGTGGCTAGGGGTCAGGCGCAGTATCGCAAAGCGGTTGGAGCGCATACTGTTGTCGGCAGCGGCTGCTGTTATCGTCCCCAACGAATACCTGCAGAAGGAGTACGGGGCCAGGCACGGCATCGGCTGCACCGTTATCCACAACCCCTGCGATCTGCCGGATCTGGAAAAGCTGGACAGTGGCCCGAAGGCATTCGGGGAGGGCGTGAGCATTGTATATACAGGTGCCATTTACCATGCCCATTACGACGCCTTTGCCAACCTCATCGATGCACTCCGGGTTTTGAGGCGGCACGACGTGAAGCTGCATCTGTTCACCGCCCAATCCGAACAAGAATTGGCGGAACATGGGATAGCGGGACCACACGTTGTCCATCATCCTCATGTTCCACAGCGCGAAGTCGCGAGGATTTTACGACAAGCCGACATTCTATTCCTCCCGCTGGCATTTCATTCCCCTATACCTGAGGTGATAAGAACGTCCGCACCTGGCAAAACGGGTGAATATCTCGCGGTGGGGCGCCCCGTACTCGTGCATGCATTGCCCGATTCGTTCATTGCCTGGTATTTCCGGGACAACGATTGTGGCGTCGTTGTTGACCGGCATGATGCGAAGATGCTCGCTGGCGCGATTGAAGCATTAGTGTCGAACCCACAACGGATGGCAGAACTGGGGCTCAAAGCAAGGAGACGGGCGCAGATCGATTTCGATGTGGTAGGCGCACGCTCGCAATTCATTGCGGTGTTGAGGGACGCCGGTTCTAGGGGGACAGCATGAAGCTGCTGTTAATTGCTCTTCCGGACAGCGTCCACACCGCGCGGTGGATATCCCAACTCTCAGATTTGGGTTGGGAAATCCACTTGTTCCCAAGTAAGGATCTGGGGCTAATCCATCCACAGATGGCTGGCGTAAAAGCGTATGTTCCTCTGTATGGGAAACGTAGGTGCAGTCGGACAGTCAGGATATGTGGTCTGCCGGTCTTTAACGATTTCCTCTCTAAGGGGATTAGTTCTGCGGTTTCAAAAATGGCGGGGTATCGGCAGTTCCAGTTGAACAGGCTTCTCAGAGTGATCCGAAAGGTGAAGCCGGACCTGATCCATTGTCTCGAGCTACAGCAGGCAGGGTACCTCGCTTTAGAGGCAAAAAAACTTTACAGTGGGACCTTTCCCCCCTTGATAGTGACGAACTGGGGGAGCGACATCTACCTTTTTGGACGTCTGCCTGGGCATGAGTCAAGGATTAGGGAGTTGCTGGCTGCTAGTGACTATTACTCGTGTGAGTGTCGGCGTGATGTCTGCCTTGCCAAGGCTTATGGCTTCAACGGCACCGTGCTTCCTGTGTTCCCTAATGCTGGGGGATTCGACATGGAGCAGGTGCAGCGGTTACGGCAGCGCGGACCAGTTTCTGACCGTCGCTTGATCATGCTTAAGGGGTACCAGCACTGGGCGGGGCGTGCCTTGGTCGGGCTTCGTGCCTTGGAGCGGTGCGCGGATGTCCTTGGAGAATATGAGGTCGCGGTCTATGGGGCATCAGCGGACGTGGTCTTGGCCGCGGAGCTGTTTTCAAAATCAACCGGAATTGCCACGAAGATCATTCCACTTAACTCTCCTCACGAGGAGATTCTGCGCCATCATGGGCTAGCGCGAGTTTCGATAGGGCTCAGCATCAGTGACGGTATCAGTACCTCCCTGTTAGAGGCTTTAGTCATGGGGGCGTTTCCTATACAGTCCTGGACTGCATGTGCTGACGAATGGATCGAAGACGGCGTGACCGGCCTGATGGTCCCCCCCGAAGACCCGGATGTCATTGAAAAGGCGATCCGCAGGGCACTTGCAGATGATGCTATGGTGGAAAATGCAGCCCAACGCAACTACGAGCTTGCACAAAATAGCCTCGCTCACTCGATCTTGAAGCAAAAGGCGGTGGAACTATACCAGACAGTCTTGGATGATCTGAGGTTATCTGGTGATGTGCGTTGTGAGGAGAAGCCTTGAGTCCCTTCAATCCTCGAATTTCCATTGTCATTCCCGTCTACAACGGCTCCGATTTCCTGCGTGAAGCAATAGATAGCGCGTTGGCTCAGACGTATAGGAATATTGAGATCTTGGTCGTCAACGACGGGTCTCGTGACGATGGAAAGACAGAAGCTATAGCAGTCTCATACGGTGACAAAATCCGGTATTTCCCCAAGCAAAACGGCGGCGTTGCGTCCGCCCTAAACCATGGCATCCGGGAGATGACGGGGGCGTATTTTTCTTGGCTTAGCCATGACGACCTTTATTATCCCGCCAAGACTGAAGAACAGGTTCGGCTGCTGGAAACATTGGGCAGGGAAACGATCATCTATAGCGACTTCGAATACATCGACTCCAAAGGAAACTTCCTCGGTATCAAGAAGGCCGGGGCCGCGCAGTCACACGGGATCAAATACTCGCTGGTCATGGAGGGGAGTATCAATGGCTGTACGGTGATGATCCCTCGTCAGTGCTTTGACAAGGTCGGCCTTTTCGATGAATCCCTCAGAACTACGCAGGACTTCGATATGTGGTTCCGGCTTGCTGCGCAATTCCCGTTTTGCCACCAACCGCTGCATCTGGTGAAGTCAAGAGTGCACCCTAATCAGGGGTCGTTGACGATTCCGGGGCACCAGGTGGAGCAGGACGATCTTTACTGTAATGCGATCTCCACCTTTTGTGACAAGGATCTCCCCCCCGGGCAAAGGGGTGCAATGGCGTCCTTCTACATAAAAGCCGCCATCCGTTTTACCAGCATCGGTTGCGATAAGGCGGCTGTTCTGGCCAGGGAAAGGTTTAGGTCCTGCTGGCTCAAGGATTCTCCTGGAAGGATTGCTGCAAATAGTGCTCTGGCTGCAGAACACGCGGTGCTGCGGTTGTTGTATCGGAACGAAGTGGCAAAAAAGGCAGTGAAGAAGCTGAACCGGTTGTTATCGGGGCTGAGGTAAGCATGTCTGTTCTCCTCTCCGTACTGATCCCTGTGTACAACTGGAATGTGTCGCGTCTAGTGCTGCAACTCATTGAAGAGGCTGACGCCTTCGGACTCTGGGAGAAGGTAGAGGTCATCTTGCTGGACGATGGTTCACCTGACCGCGAGGTCGCAGCTACCAACGAGGAGTTTTGTTTAAAGCACCCCCGCCTCCACTTGGAATATGGCTCATTGGGTCGCAATGTCGGGCGGTCTGCCATAAGGAACATGTTGGCCTCTAAGGCGAGCGGCGCTTTCTTGCTGTTTCTGGATTGTGACATCTTGCCGGACAGCGACAGGTTTCTTGGCAGCTACCTCGGGTATGCAGAAACAGATGACTTTGATGCGGTCTGCGGTGGTGTAAGCTACCGGACCCGGGTCCTATATGATGCGGGCTATGACTACCACGCCTATCTTGGCAACAAAAAGGAAGTCAAGTCCGCGTCGAAACGGAACCGGGAGCCTTGGCGTCACATTCTTACCTCCAATATCATGGTCAGAAAAAGCGTCTTTGAGGCTACTACTTTCGATGAGCGTTTTACTGGCTATGGCTATGAAGACATTGAATGGGGGATCCGTCTTTCCCAGCAGTACCGCATCTTGCACGCAGACAACACGGTTTCACACCTTGGGTTGGCATCGAAGGCGACGGTTTACCAGAAGATGCGCGCGTCGGTTCCAAATTACCTACTGCTCAAAGAACTCTGCCCCAAGGCTTTCCATGCTTCTGCTGTCAGCAGGTTGGTCCGCCTGTTGACAGCCGCTCCGGCACCGCTTCTGAGCGCGGCGGATCATTTGTTGAAAAATGCCTTCTCGTCGTGTGGCTCAAACAGGCTTTCTTTTATCTTGTTCCAGATAAACTTCGCAGTTTTGTTGGCAGCTGCCCTCAAGGCAAAAGGTATAGAAGGCCCACCGCGTGATGCCGCCGCTGGAGGTGCATCGTGAAGATCGTGTTTCTGGCGCCGTTCGGGATACGTCCCAAGGGGACCGTCATTGCCCGAATGATACCATTGGCCGCTGAGCTACAGACGTTGGGACATGAAGTCGTTATCGTCGCGCCTCCTTACACCAACCCCGAAGACTCCGGGAAGACCGAGGTGGTTCGAGGGGTGCGGCTTGTCAATGTCGAACTCGGACCTAAGCACAAGGCACTGGCAGCCCCATTTCTTGCCTGGCGCATGTTGCGGGCGGCGCTCAAAGAAAAACCTGATCTCGTCCATCTTTTCAAACCCAAGGGGTATGGCGGCATCACCGCGATGTTTCTCATTTCCTTACAGCGCCTTGGCATACGGACGCCGCCGCTGTTCCTGGATACTGACGACTGGGAAGGGGAAGGAGGCATGAACGAGCTCCATGACTACTCCAGCGTCGAAAAGCGCTTTTACCGTTTCCAGGAGCAATGGATCACCCGGCGTGCCCTGGGGGTAACGTTGGCGAGCCGTGGGTTGGAGCATCTGGTCCGCCAAATGGGGGTGCGGCAAGAGGACCTGCTGTACTTGCCCAATTGCGTCACGGCTGCACCGGCCGGCGACGGCAAGGCGGTCCGCGCCAGGCTGGGGATCGCAGCCGATGCCCCTGTCCTGTTGCTATACACCCGCTTCTTCGAGTTCAGCCAGGAGAAGCTGCATTTTATCTTTGCAGAGATACACAGGCGGGTTGCCGGTGTCCGATTCCTGGTGGTGGGCAAGGGGGGGTACGGCGAGGAAGACCTGTTGCTTCAGGCGGCCAGGGAATCAGGTTTTGACGATGCCTTGGTGATGGCGGGGTGGGTGGCACCTGAAACCATCCCGGATTACCTTGCCGCTGGTGATGTGGCGGTTTACCCGTTCGCCGACACGCTGGTGAACCGCACCAAGTGTCCGGCGAAACTGACGGAGATCCTTTTGGCGGGAACAGCTGTGGTCGCCGATCGGGTGGGCCAACTGGCCGAGTATATCGACGACGGCCGATCAGGTGTGCTGTGCGATCCTGACGACTGGCGCGAAATGGTGGACCGGGCCGTCGATTTGCTTAACTCCGGGGTGCGGCAGCGCGAGTTAGGGGAGGCCGGGCGGGTTCATCTTGTGACAAGGTTCAATTGGCGGGATGCCGCCCAATCCCTCCACCTTTTTTACCAGCGTGCCATGAGGATCATCCCGCACTGATCGTCACGCGTGCCGGTAAAGGTCGTGACGGAGTGTCTTCTCAATTGCACAAACTTGGAATTGTGTGGATAATGCGACGCTGGGCCGTAGCCTTGAACAACAGGCGAGGCCTGGATTTTTGTTTAGATCATGGAGTGTAAAAGTCATGACTGACCGCAAGAAAGACCTGCTGATCCTGTCCGGGCTCCTGGCAGTTCTCTTGATCGTTTTCTCAAAGATTCTTTTCACCACACAGATAGTTCGAGCTCCGGACATCCTCAACGAGTTCTATTGGGGCGTTAAGGATTTTGGCAGCAGGCCGTTGTGGTCGATGTTTAGGGTGGATCTCTCCAGTGCAGGCTGGAACCCGTTCATCAACTCCGGCCACACCAATGAAGGCGGGATGGCTTCCGAGCAATTCCTGTTTTTCCGCAATTTCGTCTTTTGGCTTATTCCAGCCCCGGAGAGCGTCGCCTGGTATATCGTGCTTCAGCTTTTTATCGGTGCTGCCGGTGTCTACTCTTTTTGCAGGCTGCTCGGTGTAGGGGCGTGGGGGTCGGTCCTTGGCGGCCTCGTCTTCGCCATTGCCCCGGAGAATGCCTCTTTGATCAATGCCGGCCACGTCATGAAGATAGCAACCATCACCTTTGCCCCTTGGGCTTTTTACTTCTTTGAAAAGGCGTTCAGGACCAGGAGGCTTATTTACTTTCTGGTGACCGCGTTCGTACTAGCCTACCAGTTCTTCCACACCCACTGGCAGATCGCCTATTACACCTGCCTCGCAATCGCCGTGTATGGTATTGCTCGTTCACTGTGCATCGTCTTTGCCGATGAGGGGGGCAAAAAGGAGTTCGGCCGCTTGCTGGCCTTGAACTTGGCCCTGTTGGTGTTCTTCCTCACGACGGTAGCCATGTCGCTGGTCCCCCTGGCCAACTGGTCCAAGGAGACCAACCGCGGGGTGAACAGCGGGGCAAACGTCACGGCTTCGGCCGGACAGGGTGCAGCGAAGGGTGGGCTTGCGCGGGAAGAGGCAATGTCCTGGTCCCTGCCCCCCGAGGAGACGGCTGCGTTCATCATCCCCGGTATGTTCGGATTCTCGCGCCAGGAGGCTGGGCCGAACCCTTCCAACATCGCCTCCTACTACTGGGGTAGGATGAACTTCACCCAGACGGTGAGCTACATGGGGCTGCTCCCCTGGCTGCTGCTCCCCCTGCCGCTCATCTTCCGCAGGGACCGCTATACGTGGCTGGCTTTCTCGGCGGTCGTGGTAGGGATTTTCTTCTCCATGGGGAAATACACTCCTTTCTACAACCTGCTCTTTGACCACTTCCCCGGCATCAACCGTTTCCGGGTCCCCAAGATGATGATGTTCATCCCTGTGCTGGGGCTGGGTGTGCTCTCCGCGTTGGGCATCGATCTGTTGCTCGACCCGACGGTGCGAGCCAGCCGAGCTTTCAAACGCTACCTGGTCGGCGTGGTAGCGCTTCCGGTGCTGCTGCTGGTGCTGGTTGGTGTGGAGGTGACCACCGGCAACTTCTGGATCGACAAGTTCCTCGACATCCTTGCACAACCGACCAGGTACGAGCCGCAAAGTGAGAAGCTGGTGTTGCAGCGCTGGACCAATTTGGTCAACGAGACCTGGATCGCCGCCGCTCTTGCTGCCATTTTCGCCATGGTCTTCGCCCTGTACGAACGCGGCAAGCTGACCGCGAAGCTGCTCCCCTTCGTGCTCATCGGGCTGTTCCTGGTGGATACCGGGCGGGTCAACGCCAAGTTCATGTTCCTGGTCGATGAGCCGCACAAGGCTACCGCGGCCAAGTCGCCCCTTGTTGCGTTTTTGGCCCAGCAGCCTAAGGAGTTCCGCACCTTGCCGTTGAATGGCGATCCCATGCCCTATGCCGCGGCCGGCATCCCGGTCATGTTCACCGCCAACGCGGTGCAGCAGCGGCGCTGGCAGGAATTCTTGGATAACTTCAACCTCGCCTCCAGCATGCCGGATATGTTGAATGTGCGCTATGTGGTGGCTACCAAGGAGCAGTACGAGCAGGACAAGGCTGGCCTTGCCGGTAAATATATCCCGGTCTTCTATTCTCCTGACGGAGCGATGGTGGTGCTGGAAAACAAGACGGTGCTGCCCAAGGCGTGGCTCGCCCCGGTAGCGGTGCAGGTCCAGAATCCCGCCGATGCCCTGGGGATGCTGCAGAGCCCGCAGTTCGATGCGCGCGTGAACGCCATTGTCGAGTCACCTCCGCCGATCCCGATGCTGGGGCCTGGTGCCACTGCCCCGGCGACCGGTCCCGGACTGGTGCGTATCAACAAGTACGAGGCCGAGAAGATAGATCTCGACGCCACGGTGACGGCGAACTCGATGCTGGTGATGGGGGAGAAATACTACAAGGGGTGGAAGGCGACAGTTGATGGCAAGCTGGCCGAGATCTATCCGGTCAACCACGTGCTGCGTGGCATCTACCTGACCCCCGGGATGCACAAGATCGAGTTTGTCTTCGATCCGACACCCTTCAAGATCGGCAAGACCCTGACCCTGATTTCCTTTGCCGTCTTCGCGATCTTCCTTGGCCGGGAAGTCTGGCAGAAAAGGAAACGTCAATTGACAATGGACAATTGACAAATGACGACGACGATGACCGACAAGCTTATTCATTGTGATGAGCGTGAAACCCTGGACGAACTGTCCGGGTATGACTTGCGCATCATCCAACCGCGGCATGGGTACCGTTTCTCGGTGGACCCGCTGCTTTTGGCGGATTTCGCCGGGGTGCAAGAAGGTGAGTCGTGCGCGGACCTCGGTACCGGCTGCGGCGTGATCGCACTGCTCCTGGCACGCCTGGCGCAAAAATCTTCGGTTACGGCGATCGAGTTTCAACAGGTGATGGCGGACATCGCTAGCCGCAATGTTGCGCTGAACGGGCTGTCCGACCGGGTCCAGATCGTCGAGGACGACGTCATCTCGCTGAAGTCACGCTTCCCGGTGGACAGCTTCGACCTGGTAGTGTCCAACCCGCCGTACCGTCGCCCGGGCACGGGGAAGATCAGCCCGCGTAGAGGGCGCGACGAGGCCCGCCACGAGACGAGCGCCACACTGGCCGATTTCCTGGCGGCGGCGAAATACCTCGTCAAGCCCTCCGGCCGTATCTGTCTCATCTACCATACCTGCCGGCTGGCGGAGCTGATGGCGCAGGCGGCCGGGCAAAAGCTCGCGCCCTTAAGGCTGCGCATGGTGCACGGCAACAGCCAGATGGACGCCCGCATGTTCATGATCGAATTGGCGAAAGGGAGAACCGGAGAGCTGAAGGTGGAGCCACCCTTACTGGTGCGCGGCGAGGACGGCGGGTACAGCAGTGAGAAGTTGAGGATCTATCGGAAAGTCGAAGAGCCGTAGACCCGTTACCAGTGAGTCGGGCAGGAACCTGAGATTTCCGCTTTTCCTCAGATGTCCTCAGATGTTCTCCCTGGTAATGGCTTTAGTCTTTCTTCTGGTGTTCTCTGTCTTTCCGGATCAGATTTTCGAAGACGGCGCGGAGTTCGGGGTCGGTGACGGTTTCGGCTTGCGCCTTGATCCAGACCCGTTCCTCCTCACTCAGCTTGCGCCGCTTGGGCGCCTGTTGCGGCTTGGCGGTAGTTGACCGGACCTTACCCCCCTTGAGCTGGATCTCTTTGATGAGTTCCTCGTCCAGGGCCTCGTTCACCTTGATGATCAACTCTTTCTTCAGGTAGTTGAGCTGCTGCAACCAGGGGGCGCTGTCGACGTGGAGGGTGAGGGTGCCTTCGCGGAAGGCGGCGGGCTGGGCATGGGTCGCGATCTTGGTGCCGACGGCTTCGTCCCAGACTTCCCAGATGCGCCCTTCCTTCAGCCTCACTTCGGCGGGGGTGCCGCGCAGGAGGGCAGTGAGGAGGTCGGTGACCGGCGCCGGCCGCTTCATCTTGGGACGCTTACTGCTCGTCGTCAACGGGGTGTCTCTTGCGGTATATCCTGCCGCCGATGATCTGCCCGAACACGGCGCTGGATATGCTGAAGGGGATGAAGCCCCACCCCAGCCCGGTCTTAATCCTGAAGTAGATGATGGCGGGAATGGAGATGTGGACGTAGAAATACCAGCCGAAAGAGAATTTCGGGTAGGACTGTCTCTGGTACCCCAGGGGAATGTTGATCAATGTGGCCACAACTACGAGCGCAGCTGCGTAAAGCACTGTTTCCATGTTTACCTCTCGGGTCGGTAATACTATGGGTTTGACCTCTCTTTGTCAATGTGCTTCTATTGCGTTGCTTTTCAACCAGGATAAGGAGTTGCCGTGATAAAAGACGGAGATTTCGTGGCCATCTTCAATTCCATCCATCGTGTGATGGAAGCGGAGAGGCTCTTAAAGGATAAGCAGCTCAAAATACAGCTCATTCCGGCACCGCGCGCACTCGCGGCGGATTGCGGCCTCGCCATCAGATACGCGGAGGACGTGAGGGGCGAGGTAGAAGGGGCGCTCGCTGCGGCGGGGCTCTTGCCGCGCGACCTGTACAGAAAAAACGGAGACGGCTTCGTAAAGATAGGAGACGAAAATGAACAAGCTTGACGTGAGGGGAATGGCATGTCCGCTGCCGGTAGTGCAGGTGAAGCGGGCACTCGAGTCGGCGCAGGGTGAGCTGCACGTGCTTCTGGACGACGGCGCACCGCGCGAGAACGTGAAGCGCTTCGCGCAGGGGCGCGGCTACCAGGTATTGGAGGAACAGCTCGAAGACGGCTTCGCCTTCACCATCACCGGCCCGGGCGTCAGCGCTGCGCGGGAAGCGGTCCCCGCACCCGCCGCTGCCGCAGGCCCCACCGTGATGCTGATCGGCTCCGACCGGATGGGGGACGGCGCGGACGAGTTGGGGCGCCTTCTGATGAAGAACTTCATCATGACCCTGTTGGACCTGAACGAGTTGCCGGACCGGATCTTCTTCATCAATTCCGGGGTACTGCTTGCCGCCGAAGGCTCCGAGGTGGTCGAGACGCTCAACGAACTGGGCAACCGCGGCGTCGAGGTCCTCTCCTGCGGTATCTGTCTCGACTTCTACAAGAAGAAGGAGACGCTCGCGGCGGGCGGGGTGACCAACATGTTCACCATTGCCGAAACGATGCTCGCGGCACGCTCGGTGGTGCGGCTGTAACTGAGGTTGTCACCGATAATTTCGCTTGACAATTTGCGACTATATCCACTAAAGTGACTCTCTTGCCGCGGGATACCTGTGCGCTTTTGCCGGCCCGTGCAATTTTTTCTGCAAAATAAACTCGTCATTTCGATGACTTATAGGTTTGTAGATGTTCGCGACTCTTTCCGATAAACTCGACCTGGTCTTCAAGAAGCTCCGCGGTCAGGGGGTGATGACCGAGGACAACGTCAAGGACGCGCTGCGCGAGGTCCGTCTTGCGCTGCTGGAAGCCGACGTTAATTTCAAGGTCGTCAAGGATTTTGTCGAAAAGGTACGCAGCCGTGCCGTCGGCACCGAGGTGCTGCAAAGCCTCGCCCCCGGGCAGCAGGTGATCAAGATCGTTCACGACGAGCTGGTGCTCCTCATGGGCGGCAGCGAGGACAACTCGCTCGACCTGGCGGCCAAGCCGCCGGTAGCGATCATGCTGGTCGGTCTGCAGGGTGCCGGTAAGACGACTTCGTGCGGCAAGCTGGCCAAGTACCTGAAGGCGCAGCGGAAGAAACCGCTCCTCGTCCCGGCCGACGTGTACCGCCCGGCCGCGATC
This sequence comes from Geomonas agri, assembly GCF_020179605.1. Taxonomy (NCBI): domain Bacteria; kingdom Pseudomonadati; phylum Thermodesulfobacteriota; class Desulfuromonadia; order Geobacterales; family Geobacteraceae; genus Geomonas; species Geomonas agri. The sequence continues at coordinate 36,939 of NZ_JAINZO010000002.1, read as the reverse complement.
GAACAGCTAAAGGTGCTCGGCCGCCAACTCGACATCGAGGTGTTCGGCTCGCTGGCGACCCAGAAGCCTTTGGACATCTGCCGCGAGGCGCACCGTTACGCGACACTGAACGGCTTCGACGTGGTCATCTTCGATACTGCCGGCCGTCACCAGATCGATGACTACCTGATGGAAGAGCTGGAAGGGATCCGCGACGAGCTGGCTCCGCGCGAGATCCTGTTCGTGGCCGACGCCATGACCGGCCAGGAAGCGGTCAACGTGGCGCAGGGCTTCAACGACCGTCTCGGCATCACCGGCGTCATCCTGACCAAGCTCGACGGCGACGCAAAAGGCGGCGCGGCGCTTTCCATCAAGGCTGTCACCGGAAAACCTGTTAAATTTGTTGGCTTGGGCGAGAAGCTGGACGCGCTGGACGTGTTCCACGCCGACCGACTGGTCTCCCGCATTCTCGGCATGGGCGACGTGCTTACCCTGATCGAGAAGGCGCAGGCCACCTTCGACGAGAAGGAAGCCGAGCGTCTGCAGCAGAAGATGAAGAAGAGCGGGCAGTTCGACCTCGAGGACTTCCGCAACCAGCTGCAGCAGATCAAGAAGATGGGCTCGCTGGAATCGATCATGAACCTGATCCCCGGCATGGGCAAGGCGATGAAGCAGATGCAGGGCGCTCAGCCTTCCGAGAAGGAGTTGAAGCGGATCGAGGCGATCATCGATTCCATGACCCCCAAGGAGCGCGCCAACCACACCATCATCAACGGCAGTCGCCGTTTGAGGATCGCCAAGGGTAGCGGCACCAGCATTCAGGAAGTGAACCAACTTTTGAAGCGTTTCACGGAAGCTCAGAAGGTCGTCAAGCAGTTACAGAAGATGGGACCCAAAGGTCTTATGAAAGGGATGAAAGGCATGGGTAAAGGGATGCTCCCCTTTTAAAGTTGCCTTTGACTATTGCAGCAACTCAGATACAGTTACCAGAATCGTAAACACAATACACGCAATGGCGGATCTCAAGGATCCGAGAATACCAGGAGGAAGAAATGGCAATAAAGATCAGACTTGCACGTGCAGGCGCTAAGAAGAAACCCTTTTACCAGGTAGTGGTTGCTGACTGCCGTAGCCGCAGGGACGGGCGCTTCATCGAGAACGTCGGTACCTACGACCCGAACAAAAACCCGGCGGTGTACAACCTGGAAGAAGGGAAGACTCTGGAGTGGCTCGGCAAAGGCGCTCAGCCGACCGACACGGTCAAGCAGATCCTTAAGAAGACCGGCATCTGGGAGAAGTTCGTCGCCCCTGCCGCTTAATATCTCTTAGTACCGGCCAGCCGGCATTCCACACTACAGAGGATAGCGACATGAAAGAGCTTGTTGAGACCATCGCCAGGGCACTCGTAGACGATCCCACCCAGGTGAGAGCAACCGAGGAGTTGGAAGAAGAGACCAACGTAATCAAGCTGACCGTCGCAAAAGAGGACATGGGGCGTATCATCGGCAAGGAGGGTCGCACGGCAAAAGCGATCCGTACTTTGCTCAACGCTGTCTCAACAAAGGATAACAAGAAAGCCATCCTTAAAATCGTAGAGTGATAGATGTCCGGTAGTAACAAAGTATTGATTGGCAAGATCCAGGGTACACACGGGATCAGGGGACAGTTGCGGGTCATTCCCTTCGCGGGGGATGCCTCGAGTATCTCGCAGTTAAAGTGCGTTTTCATCAAGTCTCCGAAAGGAGCCATGGAGGAATTCTCCGTGGTTTCCGCCAAGCCTAACGGCAAAAGGGTCATCCTGACCCTGAAGCCGTTTGACAACATCAACCAGGTGCTGCACCTGGTCGGCAGCGAGATCTACGCCGACCGGGTGGCGCTCCCGGAACTCCCTGACGACGAGTTCTACTGGTCCGACCTCCTGGGGCTCCAGGTTGTCACGTCGGAGGGGGAAGAGCTGGGTGAGCTGGTCGACATCATTGAAACCGGCAGCAACGACGTCTACGTGGTCAAGTACCACGGGCGCGAGGTGCTCATTCCCGCGCTCGATGACGTCGTATTGTCTGTTGACCTGGCAGCAGGTCGCATGACGGTCTCTCTTCCCGAGGGGCTGCTCGATCTATGAAATTCGACATCCTGACCCTGTTCCCGGCCATGTTCGAGGGTCCGATGACCGAGAGCATCCTGAAGCGCGCGAGCGACAAGGGGCTGATCGATGTCGGCCTGCACAACATCCGCGACTGGGCTTTCGACAAGCACGCCACCGCTGACGACTCGCCTTACGGTGGGGGCGCCGGGATGGTGATGAAGGTCGAGCCGTTGGCCGGCGCCATCGAGGCCGTCAAGCAAAAGCGGCCGGGCTCGAAGGTGATCCTCACTACACCGGGGGGGCGACCCTTCACCCACCAGGTGGCGCAGGAGCTTTCCCGCGAGGAAGGGCTCATCATCATCTGTGGCCGCTACGAAGGGGTCGACGAGAGGGTGCGTACCCTGTTCGTGGATGACGAGATCTCCCTGGGCGACTTCGTCTTGACCGGCGGAGAGATCGCCGCGATGGTGATCGTCGACGCGGTGTCCCGGCTGGTGCCGGGGGTTCTGGGGCACGAGGAGTCGGCCCAGTACGATTCATTTGCAGACGGGCTTTTGGAGTACCCGCAGTACACCAGGCCCCCCGAATTCAGGGGCGAGAAGGTTCCCGACATCCTCCTTTCCGGCAACCATGCCGAGATCGCCAAGTGGCGCAGGAAGGAGCAGATCAGGAGAACGCTCGCCTCCCGTCCCGAGCTCCTCGACGGGGTTGAGTGGAGCAAGCAGGACAAGAAACTTCTGAAAGAGCTGGGGCTGGACCCCCATGTGAGTAAGGGGCAGGCATGACCTCGGCAGCTAACTTCAGCATGGCGCTGATCCACTTCCCGGTGTACGACAAGCACAAGGACGTGGTGGCAACCTCGGTTACCAACCTGGACATTCACGACATGGCGCGGTTGACCCGGACCTTCGGTCTGGCCCGCTACTACATCGTGACTCCGGTTGAGGAGCAGATAAAGCTCGTTGAGAAGGTGCGGGAGCACTGGCTCACCGGTTGGGGCTCTACATACAACCCCAAGCGGAAGATGGCACTGGAAACCCTGCAGTGCGAAGAGTCGCTGGAATCGACCATCGCCGACATCGAGAGCCGCACCGGACGCAGGCCCAAGGTGGTCGTGACCGGAGCCTCCGGCAGGCCCAACAGCGTGACCTTCTCCGAACTGAAGGATCTCATCGACGCGGACCCCGAGCAGCCTTATCTGCTCCTTTTGGGGACCGGTTGGGGACTCATCGAGCAGGTGTTCAACAAAAGCGATCTGGTGCTGGAACCGATCAAGGGGGCGGGGGATTACAACCACCTCTCGGTACGATCCGCGGCATCGATCATGCTGGACAGGCTTTTCGGGCGCTAGGCGCCGGACGCATAGGTTGGTAGTCGAGTAACGCAGGTTCACTGTCAGTATTAAGTCTTATGACTAGAGGTTCCAGATAAGGGAGGAAGTACCAAATGAACAAGATTGACATGATTGAAATGGCACAGATGAAGAAGAACATCCCGGTTTTCGTTCCGGGCGACACCATCAAGGTGCAGGTAAAGATCGTCGAGGGTGACAAGAGCCGTATCCAGGCTTTCCAGGGCGTTTGCCTCGGCCGTCAGAACGGCGGTATCCGTGAGTCCTTCACCGTGAGGAAGATCTCCAACGGCGTTGGCGTTGAGAGGGTATTCCCGCTGCACTCGCCGTCCATCGAGGCGATCGAAGTTGTGACCCGCGGCCAGGTTCGTCGTGCGAAGCTGTACTACCTGCGCAAACTGCGCGGCAAGGCTTCCAGGATCAAGGAAAGGAAGTACGTCGCCGGTCAGTAAATCGGCACGCAGTTCCAAAAAGCCCCGGTCCGGCGACCGGGGCTTTTTTTGTTGAAACCAAAGCGGAAAACCGTTAGTCACGGAATCTGAGAAAATTTGATTGAAGTAAAAGTCTGCGAAGTTCTCAGATTTTCTCCGTGGCCAAAGGTTTCAGGTTTTTATCATGGCCGGTCTTTTCCCCGACAACCCGGATGCTCCTATCGACATGCTTGCCCTGGAGGGGCAGGCCTTGCGGCGCGGCTACACCCGCATTGCCGGTGTGGACGAAGCCGGGCGCGGCCCGTTGGCGGGGCCGGTGGTGGCGGCGGCGGTCATCCTCCCAACGGGGATAATCCTCCCCGAGGTGAACGACTCAAAGCAGCTCACCGAGGAGAAACGGGAAGAGCTCTTCGACGTGATCTACCGGGAAGCCCTGGCGGTGGGGGTCGGCATCGGCGACCACGCCCTCGTCGACCGCATTAACATCCTTCAGGCCACTCTCTCCGCGATGAGCGACGCCGTGCGCGGCCTGAGCATCACCCCCGATTTCCTCCTCATCGACGGCATCTCCAGCGTCCCCATGAACATCCCGCAGCGCACCGTGAAGAAGGGTGACTCGCTGAGTCTTTCCATTGCGGCTGCTTCCATCATTGCCAAGGTCACCCGTGACCGGATGATGGTGCAGTACGACGTGCAGTTCCCCGGCTACGGCTTCGCCAGCCACAAGGGGTATGGCGCCGCCTCGCATCTGGCCGCCATCGCCGAGCTCGGCCCCTGCCCGATCCATCGCAGAAGCTTCAGCGGCGTCAAGGAGCACTGCTCCGTTGATCCGGCTGCCGTAACCGACGCATCCAGCGGCCTTTTCTCCTTCTAACGCCACTATTTTCCCATTCTCAGCTATCCGCTCACTGGACTTGCTGTTACACTGTTGTCTTGTTCACCGGACGGCACTATCTCTGCGAGGGCGGCTATGCCATTCAGCAACAGCAACGGCTCTGTCGGCGGTACCGGCGAATCGATCGCTGCCACCTATCTGAAAGGGCAGGGCTTCAAGATAGTCGAGTGCAACTTCCGCTGTCCCTGCGGCGAGATCGACATCGTGGCGCGCGACGGGCGCACTATCGTCTTTGTCGAGGTGAAGTGCCGCAAGAACGACAACTATGGGCCGCCGCAACTCGCGGTGACGCCGTTCAAGCAGCGCCAGATTTCCAAGGCGGCGCTGGTCTGGCTGTCCAGGAAGAAGCTTTACGACGCCGAGGCCCGCTTCGACGTGGTCGCCATCATGCTGCACGACCACGATCTGCCTGACATAGAGCACATCAGGAATGCTTTCGACCTCGCCTACTGATATAGGCGAAGACAGTAGGGGCGAATAATCATTCGCCCTGCTTTAACTGGACCACTCAAGGAGGAAACGTAATGCAGGTCGTCGCAGCAATCTACCGTCTCGCCATCTCCCTTTGGCTGGGAGGAGCCGCTCTCTTCACCTTCGTGCTCACTCCCATCCTGTTCCGCTCCGAAAGCCGCGACGTCGCGGCACGCATCGTCGGGCTGTTCTTTCCAGGGTACTTCCGCTGGGGTGTTGCCTGCGGCCTCGTCGCCATCATCTGCCGTATCGTCATGGCAGGGAAGGGGACGGTACCGGCGGCCGTCATCATCGCGGTTATGCTGACGCTCGCTTCCGTCCAGGCGTTCTACATCGAGCCCAAGGCAGCCGAGATCAAGAAGCAGATCCCGTCTTTCGAGACCACTCCGAAGGAAGATCCCATGCGCCGCCAGTTCTCCAAGCTGCACGGCGTCTCAGCGGTCTGCAACCTCTCCGTCATCGCCGGCGGCGTCGCCCTGGTCATCCTGCTTTAGCTAACGTCAGCCCCTCGCCCGGAAGAGTGGATGCGCCCGCGCGTTTGCTCCCTCCCCTTGAGGGTGAGGGGCGGGGAGGGGGATGAAGTGGCAAGTCTCATGAAGCATTGAGGTTTACAAAGGCTCTTTCGCTGTGCTAGTAATGAGAAAAAAAATGCGGAGAAGCTCATGGATTTTACCGTTGCCCTGGCCCAGATAAAGCCTAAGCTGGGCTGCCTGGACGACAACATGGCGCTGGCCGAGGCCGCCATCGAGAAGGGTATCGCCGCCGGCGCCGACCTGGTCGTTTTTCCCGAGTTGGCCCTCACTGGTTATTTCCTCAAGGACTTGGTGCCCGAAGTCGCGTTGCGCCTGGACTCCCCACAGATAGAGAGGCTGAAGAAACTTTCCGAGCGGATCTCCATCGCCATCGGCTTCGTCGAGGTCTCGTCCGACTTCCGTTTCTTCAATTCAGCGGTCTACCTCGAGGGCGGCGAGATCCGCCATGTGCACCGCAAGGTCTACCTGCCCACCTACGGTCTCTTCGACGAGCAGCGCTACATGGCCCGCGGCGAGCGCTTCCGCGCCTTCGACACCCGCTTCGGCCGCATCGGCATGCTCATCTGCGAAGACATGTGGCACCTCTCCGCTCCTTACATCCTCGCGATGGACGGCGCCATGACCCTGCTCTGCCTCTCTTCCAGCCCGGGCCGCGGCATCACCGAATCGGAAGGGCTCGGCTCCGCGGCGGCATGGCAGAAACTTACCACCACGACGGCGATGTTCCTCAACTGCCGGGTCTTCTACTGCAATCGTGTCGGCTACGAGGACGGCATCAACTTCTGGGGTGGCTCCGAGGCAATCTCCCCCTCCGGCGAGATGACTGACCGCGGCGCCATCCTCGAGGAGGATTTCGTGCTGGCCAAGGTGGACGGCGGCGCGCTCAGGCGTGAGCGGATCTTCTCCCCGATGATGCGGGACGAGAACCTTGCCATCACCGTGAAAGAGTTGAAACGCATCGACAGGGAGAAGGACTGCTAATGGGTGGGTTGACTGTTAATACGAAGCTGTTGCGCCAGATCCTGGTCGGGTTTGTGCGTGACGAGGTCTATAAGGTCGGGGTCCGCAAGGGCGTGCTGGGCCTGTCCGGAGGCATCGACTCCGCGCTGGTCGCCTACATCGCGGCGGAGGCGCTGGGGCCGGAGAACGTTCATGCCTACTGCATGCCGTACCGCACCAGCAACCCCGAGAGCGAGGCGCATGCACGGTTGGTAGCCGAGAGCCTGGGGATCAACTTCAAGGTCATCGAGATCACCCCGATGATTGACGCCTACTTCACCATCACCCCGGATGCAGACAACATGAGGCGCGGCAACAAGATGGCCCGCGAGCGCATGACGATCCTGTACGACCACTCCGCCGCCGTCGGCGGTCTCGTGCTCGGCACCAGCAACAAGACCGAGCTGCTCCTGGGCTACGGCACGCTGCACGGCGACATGGCGAGCGCGTTGAACCCGATCGGCGACATCTACAAGAGCCAGGTCTGGGCGCTGTCCGAAGCAATGGGGGTGCCGAGCGAGGTGATCGAGAAGAAGCCCTCCGCCGATCTCTGGGCCGGGCAGACCGACGAGCAGGAACTTGGTTTCACCTACCGCGAGGCGGACGAGCTCTTGTACCGGATGGTGGATCAGCGTATGAGCCGGGAGGAGTTAATCGCCGCCGGTTTCGACCCCGCCTTCATCGACAATGTCGCCCGCAAGGTGCAGGGCTCCCACTTCAAACGCCGTCTGCCCATCATCGCCAAGGTCTCCAACCGTACCATCGACCGTGACTTCCGCTACGCGCGGGATTGGGGGAAATAAAACCGGTTCTACGTTCCGCGTTTTTACGTTCTACGTTAAAGTCCACGGCTGTAACCTAGAACGTTAGAACCTAGAACGTAGAACGGCTGCTGCCTTTATGCCCGGAACTCTCTACATAGTCGCCACCCCGATCGGAAACCTCGAGGACATCACCCTGCGCGCCCTGCGCATCCTGAAGGAGGTGGACCTGATCGCCGCCGAGGACACGCGCCACTCGCGCAAGCTCCTCACCCACTTCGGCATCTCCAAGCCGCTTACCTCCTACTTCGACCACAACAAGGAACTCAAGGGAGACCAGATCCTCGACCGTCTGCGCGAGGGGCAAAGTGTCGCCCTCATCACCGACGCGGGCACTCCCTGTATCTCGGACCCCGGCTATCAGCTCGTTCGCGACGCGGTGGCTGGTGGCATATCCGTGGTCCCCATTCCGGGCGCCTGTGCCGCGGTCACCGCACTCTCCGCCTCCGGCCTCCCCACCGACTATTTCAGCTTCGCCGGCTTCCTCCCCAACAAGCAGGGGAAGAGGCGGGAGCGGCTGCAGACGCTTACTAACGAGCGGGCCGTGCTGATCTTCTACGAGTCACCCAAGCGCCTGCTGGCGACGCTGGAGGACATGCTGGAGACGCTCGGGGACCGCGAGGTGGTGGTTGCGCGCGAGTTGACGAAGATGTACGAGGAGTTTCTGCGCGGGCGGCTCTCCGTGCTGGTGGAAGAGGTACGCGGGCGGGAGGTCCGGGGCGAGGTGGCCATACTGGTGAGCCCGGCGCAGGAGCCGGAGATGGACGACGGGCCGGGTATGGAAGAGTTGCTGCAGAAGTACCTGGGCTCCGGCGAGATGTCGCTCAAGGATGCCGTGAAGCGGGTGACCCAGGAAACGGGCCTGCACAAAAGCGCGGTCTACGCGGAGGCGCTGAGGATTAAGGGGTAGGTTCTCATCCTCCCTCTCCCTCCGGGAGAGGGTCGGGGTGAGGGCGCCTGTTGCCTGCGAGCTCGCGCCCCATAGTTTCAGAATTACCCATGCCATCGCCCTCACCCGGCCTTCGGCCACCCTCTCCCGGAGGGAGAGGGGATGGGGGAAGGATGCGGGAGGATCAGCAAAGCCTGCTGCCGTTGGGAACCTTACGTTCCGGGGCGGCGAGGACGATGTCGCCGTTCTCGTCGGCGAACCCGGTGATGAGCACCTCCGAGAAGAATCGCCCGATCTGCTTCCTCGGGAAATTGCACACCCCGATCACCTGCCTCCCCACCAGTTCTTCCCGGGTGTAGTGCTTGGTTATCTGCGCACTCGACCTTCTCACCCCGGCCTCGCCGAAATCAACCACTAGCTTGTAGGCTGGCTTTCTCGCCTCCGGAAACTCCTCCACCTCCAGCACGGTTCCCACCCTGATCTCCACCTGCTCGAAATCATTCCAGGTTATCTCGGCCATGTCACTTGTCCCGTTTCGCGAAGAAGCGCTTGAAGGCGGCCACGGTCCGCTCGACACCGGCGCCGTCCACGTCGAGATGGGTGACGAGACGGATCTCGTCGCCGCCACCGATCAGGATCCCCTCGGCGGCTAGAGCCTCGCGCAGTGCGGGGGCGGTGCCGGCCGGCGGGGTGACGAAGAGGATGTTGGTGCGGGCCTGGCTCACCAGGAGTTCGTCGATGTGGCCAAGACCGCTGGAGAGGATTTCGGCGTTCTCATGGTCCTCGGCGAGTCGCTCCACGTTGTGCTGCAGGGCGTACATTCCCGCCGCCGCCAGCAGGCCGGCCTGCCTCATGCCGCCGCCGGCGACCTTGCGCCAGCGGTGCGCGCGGTTGATGAGATCGGTGCTGCCGCACAGGACAGAGCCGACCGGTGCGCCCAGCCCCTTGGAGAGACAGACGGAAACCGAGTCGAAATGCCGGGCGATCTCGCGCACCGGCACCTTGAGGTAGACGGCGGCGTTGAAGACGCGGGCGCCGTCCAGGTGCAGGGCGAGGCCCAGTTCCCTGGCCACGGCTGCCGCTTCCTCGAGGTAGGGGAGGGGGAGTACCCGCCCGCCTTGCGTGTTCTCCAGGCACAGCAGCCTGGTCATCGCGTGGTGGTGGTCCGCCGGTTTCACGGCGCGGCGCACCTTGTTCAGGTTCAGCGTGCCGTCTTCATCGAAGTCGAGGGGTTGGGGCTGGATGCCGCCGAAGATGGCGCCGCCGCCCCCTTCCCAGCGGTAGATGTGCGCGTCCTGCCCGGCGATGTATTCGTCGCCGCGCCCGCAGTGGGACAGGAGCGCGGTCAGGTTGCTCATGGTCCCGCTGGGGACGAAGATCGCTTTCTCCTTGCCCAGCAGTTCCGCCGCCATCGCCTCCAGCCTGTTAACCGTCGGGTCCTCGCCGTAAACGTCGTCACCCACCTCGGCTGCCGCCATCACCCTGCGCATCGCCTCTGACGGGCGAGTTACCGTGTCACTTCTCAGGTCTACTGTCTTCATCTGTTCCCCTGCATCTACCGTAGTAATCATTCACTGTCTCTGCTTTGCGGCTTGGCGCCTTTGCGCCTTTGCGTTGAAGATTTCGCCTTTACCTGGCGGCGCGAAACCTGTTCTCCCAGACCTTCTCGCCGGGGGTGACGCTCACCCCGTGGCTCGGGTTGGCTGCCAGGTGCCGCAGGATGATGAATACCGTCTCCACCTCTTCGGGGCGCGCCAGGGTCATGGCCATGTCCGTGCAGGTAAAGTCGCGCTCGGGCTGACGCCGCAACATTTCGAGGATTTCCCCCTGCAGCTTGAGCACCGTCCCGGCGGCTTTCTTGCCCGCCTCGACCCCTGGCTGGTGGTACGCGTTCACGTTGATGAGCGAGGCATACAGCCCGACCGCCCGCTCGTACAGGGCGATCAGCGCGCCGATGCTGGCGGGGGAGATTTCGCGGATGGTGATAGTAACCGATTCGCGATTCTTTTCATAGAGCGCAGACCTAGTCCCCTGGAAAAAGCCGGACAGGTAGTCCCCGGAGGTGGCACCCGGCTCGACCAGCATGGAAGCCCCATCACGGTCCTTAAGTACTTCGATGAAGGTGACGAAGAAGTTGGGAACTCCTTCGCGCAGCTGCTGCACGTAGGCATGCTGATCCGTGGAGCCCTTGTTGCCGTAGACCGCGATCCCCTGCAGCACCTTCTTGCCGTCCCGGTCCAGTTCCTTGCCCAGTGACTCCATGATCAGCTGCTGCAGGTAGCGGGAAAACAGCAGCAGCCGGTCCTTGTAAGGGAGCAGCACCATGTCGCGCTTACCCTTGCCGGCGGTGGCGTGGAACCAGGACAGGGCCAGCAGTGCCGCGGGATTCTCTTTCGTGATACGGCTGCGGGTTGCCTGGTCGCAGATTCTCGCTCCCGCCAGGAGCCGGTCGATGTCGATCCCCTGCAGGGCAGCGGGGAGCAGCCCCACTGCGGAGGTCACCGAGGTGCGGCCGCCGACCCAGTCCCACATCGGGAGGATCCCCAGCCATCCCTCCTGCGAGGCGGTGCGGTCCAGTTCGCTGTCGCTGCCGGTCACCGCGACCGCGTGGGCGGCAAAGTGCAGCCCCGCCTTCTCGAAAGCCTGGCGTGCCTCGAGCATACCGTTGCGGGTTTCCTTGGTGCCGCCGCTTTTGGAGATGACCACGGTCAGCGTCCGCTTCAGGCCGGAGCCAATTTCGGAGAGGACCTTGTCCATGCCGTCGGGGTCGGTGTTGTCGAAGAAGTAGACTTTCATGCGGTCCTGCGGGCAGCCCAGGCTATCGGCGACGAACTGCGGGCCGAGGGCTGAGCCGCCGATGCCGACCACGAGCAGGTTTTCGAACGGATATCCATCCGGAGCAGCAATGTTGCCCTGATGCACGGACGAGGCAAACGCCTTCACCGAGGCGAGGGTCGCCCCGATCTCCTCGGTAAGCTCCGCTGTCGGCGCGAGTTCCGGTGCCCTGAGCCAGTAGTGGCCAACCATGCGCTGTTCGTCGGGGTTCGCTATGGCTCCCGCTTCCAGTTCGGCCATTTCCTCGAACGCCTTCTGCAGGCGCGGTTCCATATCGTCAAGGTAGGAGTCAGGGAAATTCATCCGGCTGGTGTCGACGCTCAGGTCCAGTTCGGCGTGGTGGTAGAGCCGGTTTTTGTAACGCTCCCAAAGCTGCAGCTTTTGCATGATGCCTCCTGCGTTGATTAGGGCCTTGCCCGCTTCGTCCTCATGTGCGTCGGGGCATGATACCATAGATTAGTTTTTATTCAAGTAGGAGTCGGCCGTGGCTGTGCATCAGCGGGGGGCCGCCGTCAGGGCTACTGGAATACCTCCTGGTCAGATGTGCACAGTCGGGCGCGCACTGTGCAAGTTGTGAACAAAAAGTCGGGCCGTGCAGATGCCGGTCGTGACATGGCGGTTATGAAAAGCGTGCCAAAACGCAGGCTTGTCCTCTGCCGCGGCAGTGTTGCGCAGTTGGTACGGCAGTTGAAAAGAGGAAGGTGCCATCAAAAAAAGAACAGGGGGCGCGTTGGCAGCGCCAGTTCGGTACCGCAACTGGGAGGTGGGGCATGGTGACCAATCATAGAGGGGCTTGTACGGCGAAAGACGGGTTCGGTGCGATGGAGGTGGTGCTGGTCAATCGACAACAGCATCGCGACGCCGAACGGGTAGCCGTGGTATTTTCTGTGGCCTACGACCCGGATGTCTGGCAACTGGTGAACGAGGAGATGGATCAGATAGCAGCCAACGTGATGAGGGTGAGAACCATGAATAAGGATCGCAAGATACACGTCGACGAGAGCGCACAGTTGTTCGAGAGAAGCCTGGAACCGTTTTTCACCCTCATCTCCGCGACTGCAAAGGAGCACGTCATGGACAAGCTCTCCGTCTCGCTCAGAAAGGCGTTGTTGCTCATGGCCATGGAGCGCTACGACTGTAACCGCGAAAGAATGTGCCGCGCCCTGGGGCTGACCAAGGCGAAGCTGGAAAAGGAACTCAAGCTCTGCGGCCTGGCGCCCCAGGAGCAACGTGCAGCCTGACCCCGGGGGCGGGGCCGCCAGGTCCCGCCCTTTTTCCGCTGTTTCTCGCACCCCCACCTCCCTGTTTCCCCCCCCTGCCGCCTCATCTTCGCAGACGAAATGCCTTGAATAATGAATACGGATTTGCTAGAGTGCTCCGTCGTTTCCAATTAAAATTTCCAGCCCTGCTGGTGTAAAAAAACGGCGCGATTTCGTGCCGTTAATATTTTCTAAGCGTAAGACTGCCTTAGTGCGAGTCGCAGAACCGAGGCCTTATTATGGATGCAGCGCTTGCCCTCATCGGCGAAGATCTGAAAAACGTGGAACTGCAGTTCAAGAAAGACCTGCAGTCTGATGTCCCGCTGATTCGCAAGGTGGGCGAGTATGTGCTTTCCAGCGGCGGCAAGAGGATTCGCCCGGCGCTGGTGCTGCTGGCAGCCAAGCTCTGTGGCTACGAGGGGAGCCGCAGCGTTCCCCTGGCCAGCGTGGTTGAGTTCATTCATACCGCGACCCTCTTGCATGACGATGTGGTCGACAACGCCAACCTGCGCCGCGGCCTGGCTTCTGCCAACACCCTTTGGGGCAACGAGGCCTCGGTCCTCGTAGGCGACTTCCTCTTCTCCAAGTCCTTCTCGCTCATGGTGGCCGACGGCGACCTGGGCATCCTCAAGGTTCTCGCTGACGCCACCACCATGATCGCCGAAGGCGAGGTGTTGCAGCTGGTCTGCACCAGTGACCTGGAAATCACCGTGGAGCGCTACATCGAGGTGGTGCGCAGCAAGACTGCTATCCTGCTGTCGGCCGCCTGCGAGGTCGGCGCCATCCTGGGGGGCGCGACCCCGGAACTCAAGCAGGCGGTCGCGGATTACGGCATGGACCTCGGCATCGCCTTCCAGCTCATGGACGACACCCTGGACTATACTGCCAGCGAAGAGCAGTTCGGCAAGAGTATCGGCCACGACCTCGAAGAGGGGAAGATCACGCTGCCTCTGATCCATACCCTGAAGCTGTGCAGCGACGCGGAACGCGATTTCATCGCCGCGGTGGTTGAGAAGGACCTCCTTTCCGACGAGGACTTCGGCCAGGTGTTGGCCCTGGTACAACGCTACGGCGGCATCGAGCATACCGTCGCCTCGGCCGGCGAGCATGTTGCCTTGTGCAAGAAACACCTGGAAAAATTCCCGGCCTCGGCTGCCAAGGAGGCCCTCGCCGAACTGGCCGACTACGTGGTGACCCGGTCCAAGTAGTCCCCTCGCCGCCATTTAGCGGTTTTCACGTCGAAATCTCGTAAAAAAACAGGCTTTTGTCTTTTCTTTCCTGCCTTAATGAACATTGGTTACTCGATGCTCATTTGTTTTTTTCAAGCTGAATGGCCCCTTTCCGCGTTTGGCGCTGCTATCTGCCCCCGCCGGTCCATTGCTTGGTGCAATTCTTGCTAATCTAACCCCGTCTTCATATTTAAAATGTTATCTTCGGGGGGAGATGTGGACGAAGAGATGCTGCTGCACTCGTCTGAATTGGAAGTGAATGGAGAGGTTTTTAGCATAAACGTCTTCTGCAGCGCCGCCGGGCGGTTCTTCGCCAAGACTTGTCTGGGCGAGGACGATTTCATCATAACCGACGGCCCCTCGCTGCCGGAGACGCTGAAGCGGCACGAAGGCCTGCTGCCTTTAGCGGTCGGCACCCGCGAACTCACCCAAAGCTACTTCGGTGGGCCGCGCAGACACCGGGGGCGTCGCCCCTAGCTCTGCCCGGTTCCGTGGCGTAGCTACCCCGCCCGTGCTGAACCGGGCGGAATCCTGGTGCCGCTCCCCGAGCGGCGTCGCTGTCCCCTTTTTTCCTCGATTTCCCCCCCCCAGGCACCTGCCCCGTCCTTTCTGCCTACACCATTTCGTCTTCTCATGTGACTTCGGCTGTGGCTCCTTGACCTGTTGTCCCAGCACGCCGTTTCCTCCGCGGCCTCGGCTGATCCCCTTTCACGTGGGTGGTGCGGGGAGATTAAGTTCATTATAAAAAGGGTTGCCCTCGGTACTCAAATCGGTTAAAAATTGAGCTGTCTCCTTATACGACCCCTTTCGTTCTCATCCGGGAAACCATGCCCCCAAAGATCCTGATCATAGACGACGACAGCTCACTCCGGCGGGTGCTTGAGTACAACCTGCAGCAGGAAGGATATGACGTCTATACTGCTGCTGACGGCTCCGCCGGGCTGCAACTCTTCGAGGAGAAGTCCCCGCAACTTGTGATCACGGACCTCAAGATGCCCGGGATCACCGGGTTCGAGGTCCTCTCCACGGTCAAGGAGCGCGCACCCTCCACCGTGGTCATCGTCCTGACCGCCTTCGGCGCCATCGATACGGCCGTCGAGGCCATGAAACTGGGAGCCTTCCATTACCTCACCAAGCCCTTCAACAGGGAAGAACTGAAAGTCACCGTGCTCAAGGGGCTGCAACTGCAGGGGCTCTCCGAGGAGAACCGCCTGCTCAAGGAGGAGCTCTCCGGCCGCACCGAGTTCAAGAGTATCGTGGGGACCTCACGCGCCATGGAAGGAGTTTTCTCGGTGGTGCGCAAGGTGGCCGATACCGAGGCCACCGTCCTGATCACCGGGGAATCCGGCACCGGCAAGGAGCTGGTGGCCCGTGCTATTCATTCCGGGAGCTCGCGCCGGGGCGCCCCCTTCGTGGCAGTCAACTGCGCCGCCATTCCCCGGGACCTTTTGGAAAGCGAGCTGTTCGGCCACGTCAAGGGAGCCTTCACCGGCGCCATCCGCGACAAGGAAGGGAAGTTCCAGTTGGCCGACGGTGGCACCATCTTCCTGGACGAGGTGGGTGACCTTCCCCTGGAGCTGCAGCCCAAACTGTTGCGGGTGCTGCAGGAACGGGTGGTAGAGCCGGTCGGCGGGACCTCGCTGCAGAAGATCGACCTCAGGGTGGTGGCGGCGACCAACGCCGACCTGGAGCGCTGGATCGCGGAGGGGAAGTTCCGCGAGGACCTCTACTACCGGCTTTCGGTGATCCCGATCCAACTCCCGCCGCTGCGCGAGCGCGTCGAGGACGTGCCGCTGTTGATCCGCTACTTCTGCACCAAGTTCGGCGCCGAGGGGGTGAGCTTCACCAAGGAGGCGCTGCAGCGGCTCCAGGAATACGCCTGGCCGGGCAACGTGCGCGAGCTGGAGAACACCGTGGAGCGCCTGTTGATCATGCGCGAGGGGGACCAGATCGGCATCGACGAGCTCCCCGCGAAGATTTCAGCGGCGGTGCCTCCTCCTGAGGGGAGCGTGCTCAGGCTTCCCGCCGGGGGGTATTCGCTGGAGCAGCTCGAGATGGAAGTGGTCTTGGAGGCGCTCAACCGCTGTGACTGGAACCAGACCGCCGCGGCGCGCTTTCTGCGCATCCCGCGCCATACGCTGATTTACCGCATGGAAAAGTACAATATTACGCAACCGGGGAGGAAATGATGAAACGCTTGATCGCTGCCGTGCTGCTGTTAGCCGCGCTGGCCGCCGCGGGATGCGCCAAAAAACAGGCCGAACTGCCTGCCGTCGAGGGCAACGCCGCCCCTGATTTCACGTTGAAGGACCTCTCCGGCAAGCCGGTGCAACTCTCCACCCTGAAGGGCAAGCTGGTGCTGGTCAACTTCTGGGCCACCTGGTGCCCCCCGTGCCGGGAGGAGATCCCGTCCATGGTCAAGCTGAACCAGGCCATGCAGGGTAAAAACTTCCAGATGCTCGCCATCTCCATCGACGAGGGTGGTAAAGGCGCCGTCGAGGACTTCTTCAAGCGCGGCGGCATCACGCTCCCCGCACTGCTCGACACCGACGGCCAGATCGCCCGGCGCTACGGCACCACCGGCGTCCCCGAGACCTTCGTGGTCGATCCCAAGGGGGTGATCAGGAAGAAGGTGGTGGGGGGGCTGGACTGGAGCCACCCCGAGGTGATCCAGGCCCTGAATGAACTGATGGCCGGCAAGTAACGCCGCACGTAGCCCCCGACCGTTGGGGGCGCAACCGCTAAACGCCAGGAGGAAAGTATGGAAACGAACAACATCAGCATGATCGGCGCTTTCGTAGCGGGGCTGCTGTCGTTTCTCTCCCCTTGCGTGCTGCCGCTCATCCCGTCCTACATCACCTACATCACGGGCCTCTCTTTCGCGGACCTGAACGCCGAGCACCCAAGCCACAAGGTCCGGCAGCAGACCATTATCCACTCCCTGCTCTTCATCGCGGGCTTCACCTGCGTCTTCGTGCTTTTAGGTGCGTCGGCAACCCTGGTGGGGGATTTCCTGCACGAGCACAAGACGGCGATCCGGCGCGTGGGCGGGATACTGATCATCATCTTTGGTATCCACGTCTCGGGGCTGTTCGACATCACCATGCTCCTGGGCGAAAGGAAGCTGACCCTGCATAGAAAGCCCGCCGGCTACCTGGGGAGCTTTGTCGTGGGGGTGGTGTTCGCCGCTGGCTGGACCCCCTGCATCGGGCCGATCCTGGCCACCATCCTGGCCGTCGCGGCCACTGAAGGGCGCGGCGTCTGGCTGCTGTTGTCCTACTCCATGGGGCTCGCCATCCCGTTCTTCATCGCGTCGCTGGCGCTGCACCAGTTCCTGGTCTTCTTCCGCCGCTTCAAGCGGCACATACGGCTCTTTGAGGTCATCACCGGGGCCTTCATGGTGGTGGTCGGCATCCTCATCTTCACCAACTCCATGGTCTTGATCAGCAGGTACACCAGCGCCTGGTTCGGGGAGTGACGGCGGCCCTGACCATACAGCTGTGCGTCTCGGACCTCATGACCTCCGAGGCCTTCTACGCCGGCATCCTGAGGCTGCCGCTGCAGCGCCCGATTACGGCGCTGGGCGCGCCGGAGCACCTGCTTCTGGAGACGGACGAGGTCAGGTTCATCTTCGTGGAGGACCAGGCGGTGGCGCAACTGCACCCCATCTTGCAGGCGCGCCTGGAAGGGTTCCCGCGCGGGGTTGGGATGACGCTGCATCTCGTGGTGGAGGGAATAGAGGATATCTACCAGGAGCTGTTGGAAGAGGACCTCGAGATTCTCTATCCCCTAGAGCGCAAGCCATACGGGACCTACGAGCTGTGGTGCTTCGATCCCGACGGCTACCTGGTGGTCTTGGAAGAGCCGGTCGATTGACCGGTCAGGGGGCGCTGATGGTGAAGAGGGCGCTCTCCTCGCCGCTTTGGTTCACCACCTGCAGGGTGATCTCCTTCGGAGTTGGGTCGTAGGGGAACCTTAGGTAGGTCAACTGGTTGCACCCGCCGTACACGAGCTGCTCCCGCTCACCCACCAGCTGTTTCCCCGTTGCGAGCCTCTTGCCGTCCACGACCAGCACCGAATTCTGGCGGAAGTTCCTCCCGGTCACGATCAACTCGTAGTAGTTCACGAATTCCCTGCCTACCGATACGTTGGCAATCTCGGGCTTGGCGTCGATAAAGAGCGCAAGGGCGCTGGAGGTTGCCTCGGACAGAGTTCTCACCTGTACCTGGTGCATCCCTGCCTGGAGCGTCGGGGCGGTGAAGGCTAGCGTGACCGGGGAGATGAAACGGGTGGCAACCACGGCGCCGTCCAAGATGACCCGGGAGCCGTTGCGGAAGTTGGCGCCGTTTACCAGCACCTCGCGCTCCCTGCCGGTGGCGCAGATGGTGATGGTGTCGGGGGTGAGCGAGGAGGCCACCGGCTTCTGCGCCTGCAGCACGAAGTTGAAGGGGCGGGTAGCGGCGCCGTCTTCGCGCTTGAGGGTGAGAGCGTATGCGCCCGGCGGCAGCTCCGGGAGCTCGAAGGTCATGACGCGCCCCCCGACGATCTGGGCCGGGAGTTCCTTGCTGCCTAGCATCACGGTGGTGGTGGAGGTGAACCCGGTGCCGTTGAGGGTGACTGTGGTTCCTGGCTCCCCTTGGGCCGGGAGGATGCTGAGCACGCTCAGTTGCGCCTGACGGCCAGCGTCAGCCGTGGGCGGGGACGCCTGCTGTGCCGGTGCCGCTACGGCGCAAATGAGCAGAAGCAGCACTATTAAGGTCAAGTTGCGGATCATGGTTCTCCTCCGTAAACCTCGATGTAATAGCAGTGACTGCTGGCCTGCCCATTTTCGGCCCGCGTCGGTCAGTTGTCAATGGTAAGAGCGAGCCATCCCCCTGCAGCCAGGAAGATGAAGTTGGTGGCCCAGGCGGCAACTATGGGGGGGAGCAGGCCGACCTGTCCCACCGAAATGATCACCGAGTTGGTGATTACGTAGAGAAAACCCACTCCGATGGAAAGCCCCACGCCGAAGGCGATGCCGCTCGACCTCCCGCCGCGTAGCGCGAAGGGGATGCCTAGGAAAGCCATCACGGCGCAGCCGAAGGGGAGCGAAATCCTGCTGTGGAACTGGGTGATATAGCGGGTGGCGTCATACCCCCCGGCCTGGATCTTCTTGCAGTAGCGGTTGAGCTGCCTGAGGGTCATGCTGTCGGAGTATTTTCCTAGCACCTTCAGGTCCGCCGGCTTCAGTTTCAGGGGGAGCGCCAGTTGCGGGTACTTCTTGGTCCCGGTGACTTCGCCGTCGCGGAAGTCCCGCACGGTCACCTCGTTGAAGGTCCAGCCGCCCCCCCCGAGTTCCCCTAGGGCTGCGTCCACCCGCCTGAGCGGCAACCCTGTTTTCGGCTGCACCTCCCAGAGCGTCACTCCCTTGAGCTGGTTCTGGCTTGGCTCGAACAGGCTCGCCCGTAGCACGGTTTCCCCCTCGCGGTACCAGATGTTGTGCTGCCGGAAGTACATGGATGGTGCCTTTTTCTGGATCAGCACCTCCTGGATGTAGAGGCGCTGAGCGTAGGTTTTCGGGATGACGAACTCCCCCAGCATCAGGACCACCAGGCTCATCAGGAGGGCGATGGCAAGGATGGGGGCACTGATGCGGACCAGGCTCACGCCGCAGCTGCGCATGGCGGTGAGCTCGGAGCTGAGCGACAAGGCGCCTAAGGTCAGCAGGGTCGCCATGAGCACCGCCAGCGGCGCGGAATCGTTGATCATCTCCGGGATCTTGGTGATGAAGAACAGGGCCAGGTGCTGCCACGAGGCGCCCGTGCGGGTGAAACGGCCAATCTTCTCCATGAAGTCGACTACCATGTAGATGGTAACGAAGGAACCAAGGCAAAGCCCCAGCATCCTCAGATACGCCTTGGCTACGTAGCGGGTCAGGATCCTCATGCCTTGGCCCCCTTGCGGGTGCGCGTCAGCACCGCTTCCTTCACGCGCTGGTACAGTGGGGTCAGTGGCAGCGGTTCCTCCGCCGCAGTCTTCATGAACAGGTACCCCCCCCCCAGCAGGAACAGCAGGTTCGGGCCCCAACCCGCGAGGACCGGCGGCAGGATCGCCTTTTCGCCGAGGGTGTCGAAGCCGGAGAGGACGATGTAGTAGCAGAGGATCACGGCGATGCTGAGCGAGAAACCGGACGCCTTGCCCGAGCGCCGGTTCTGGATGCCCAGAGGCACCCCCACGAAGGCGAACACGATGCAGGAGAAGGGGAGTGCGAGCCTGCTGTGCAGTTCCAGACGGCGCGCCAGCAGGTCGTTGCTGGGCGTGCCGGCAGGAGCGTGCAGCAGTTCGTCGATGGTCATTTCGCTCGCCTTCTTCGGCCCCTTGGGCGTGGAGTCGGCCAAGGCGACCCTCAGGATGTATTCCTGGAATTGGACCATCCGGTAGCCGGCGCCCGCCTCGTTGCGGTGAATAGAGCCGTTCTTGAGCTGGAATTCCATGGAGTGGCTGCGCGGGTCGGAGAAGAGCGTGCCGCTGGCCGCGAAGATGGTGGTGGGGGTCTTGGGGTCGCGCTCGTCGTGGACGATGACACCGGTCATGCTCTCACCCTTCGGGGTGAGGGTGTCGGCGTAGATCACCATGTCCGGAAAGGCGTTGTTGAACACCTTCTCCTTGATGGAGACGCCGGCGCTGCTCTGAGCGATGTCCAGCATCAGCTTCTTGAAGGAGCTGTTGCCCCAGGGGACTGCGTACACCGTGACCCAGAGGCAGGCCAGCGTCGCCAGCGCCGAGAAGAGCAGCGGCGGAGGGAACAGCCCGTACAGGCTGATGCCGCAGCTCTTCATGGCGGTTACTTCGCTGTCGCCGGAGAGGCGTCCGAAGGCGAGCAGTATGGAGAGCAATAAGGCCATGGGGATGGTGAAGAGCCAGAACGACGGGAGCAGGTAGCTTACCATGCGCACCACGTCGCCGAAGGGAACCCCCTTCTCGACCACCATCTCGGCCAGCTTCAGGAAACGCCCCATCAAAAGGACGAAGGTGAAGGTCACCATGCCTACCAGGAAAGGGGGCGGTATCTCGTTGAAAATGTAGCGGTACAGGGTCCTTTTCATGAACTGCCGATCTTACATGAGATGGCCGGGGAAGTAAAGGAGGGACACGGTCCAACTACTCCTTGACCTCGGTTTTCATTTTGGGTAAAAAGGTGGCATGGAAAACAAGGACATCATCAGGAAAGCCCTGCTGTTTTCGGGCCTGGAAGAGGAGTACCTGGTCGAGTTGGCCGAGATCGCGGTGCGCCGACCGTTCGCCAAGGGGGAGACGCTCTTTAGCGAGGGGGAGAAGGCGGAAGGGTTCTACCTGCTCGCCTCGGGGGCACTCAAGCTGTGCAAGATCTCTCCTGACGGGCGTGAGAAGGTGCTGCACATGGTGCACCCGGTGGAGACCTTCGCCGAGGCGGCCTTCTTCGGGGACGGCAAGTACCCCGCCGAGGCGCGCGGGGTGGAGCGGGGAGAGGTGCTCTTTTTCCCGCGCGGCGCCTTCATGGGGCTTTTGGAACGCAACCCGCGCTTCTCCATGAACCTGATCGCCTCGCTGTCGCTGCTGCTGCGCCGCTTCGCCCGGCAGATTGAGGAACTCTCCTTCGCCGATGCTCCCTCCCGGCTCGCCTCCTACCTCCTGGACCTGGCCGCGCGCAAGAGCACCAGTTACCAGGGCAAGACCTATCTGGAACTGGACATGCGCAAAGGGGAACTCGCCTCGCGCCTGGGCACGGTCAGCGAGACCTTGTCCCGGACCTTCAAGAAGATGAAGGACGAGGGGGTCATCGAACTGGAGGGCAACAAGATCACCATCATGCAGATGGAAAAGTTGAAGATGATCGCCGGCAAGTAGAACCGGCACGGATAGCAAAGATACAGAGATAGATTGCATGACGGGCCCCTCGGTTAGAACCGCGGGGCCCTTTGCGTTAATGTCACTTTACATCGTTTTTCCCCCGGCTACTTTCCCTTTTTCCTGCCCCTTTGGGCCCCGCATCACGCCAAGCCTTGCACCGCCTGCACCTTCGCTGGTCCTATCCTGTCGCGCAACCGATTGAAACTAAATTATTAATTAATATTTTCACGTAAAATGTCGATTTGCACTTGCTATGGCAGAAGTGGCTGCTATACTTTGGCACGTTTCGTCCTGTCATTTACTGTGCTGGACCCGGAGGGAGCTTGGATTGGGAATGCTGTTGGAGTAGGGAGCAGATCGAGCCCGAGAATTGCCCGTACATAGGCGAGGGGGAAGAAGACCTTCTGGTTTTCCAGCGCCGCAGGATCGTGGAGAAGTGCGTAGAGTGTCCCCGCTTCAAGAACGACCTGGCCCGGATGAAGGGGTCGGGTTACCCGCTTTCGGACGTACTCCCGTACATATTGACCGAGTTCCAGGAACAGAAGACCCAGATGGGGGCCATGCTGAGCTTCTTGAACAGCAAGACCCGCGAGATCAAGTTTTTGCGCGAGGTGGGCCTCGTGCTGCAGACCTCGCTGGACCTGGACGAAGTACTCTCCATCGCCATGACCGCCATCACCGCCGGCAAGGGGTTCGGCATGAACCGTGCCTTCCTGCTCATGACCGACAAGGACCGGCGCCACATCCGCGGCTACCTGGGGGTCGGCCCCAAAGACTACGAGGAGGCCTGGCGCACCTGGGAGGATATCAGTCGCAGCAACTTCACCCTGAGGCAGCTGGCTCGTGATTTCCAAAAGACGAAGCTCACCTCCGAGAAGGTCAAGTTCCATGACATCCTGAACCAGCTTACGGTTCCCCTGTCCGACCAAGGGCACATTTTCAACCGGGCGCTCACCGGCAAGAAGCCGATCCTGGTGGAAAACGCGCTCAACAACCCGGACCTGGACCGGGGGCTGGCCCGCATCCTCGGGGTTGATACCTTTCTGGTCATGCCGCTTATCTCCAGGAACCGCCGCATAGGCGTCATCATCGCCGACAACTGCATCACCCACAAGCCGATCACCCTGCAGGACATGCAGTCGCTGGAGACCTTCGCCTTCCCGGTTGCCTTTGCCCTGGAGCGCGCCTCCCTGTACGAGCGGCTCCAGGAGGAGGTGGCCAAGCAGAAGGCCGCCAACGTGAAGCTGCGCGAACAGCAGGAGCTGATCGTAAAGATGGAGAAGATGGCGCTGGTGGGCAAGATCACCTCCAGCATCGCCCACTCCATCAGGAATCCGCTCATGGTGATCGGCGGCTTCGCCCGGACCCTGTTGAAAGGGACCCCGGACGGGGATGACAAGCGCGGCTACCTGGAGTCGATCGTGCGCGAGACCCGGCAGCTCGAGGACGTGCTGAGCGAGGTGCTCGACTACTCCGAGTCCCTGTTCCCGGTCACCGACTTCTGGGACCTGAACGAACTGGTGGGCAAGGCGATGGGGGAACTGGAGGGGACGCTGGAACAGGCCGGGGTGCATTGTCGCCTGGAACTCGCCCCGGAGCTTCCCATGGTGCGCATCGACTACAAGCAGATCAGCTACTGCCTGAAGACCATCACCACCCAGGCGCTGGCTGCCATGGACCCGGGCGGGGAACTGCGTATCGAGAGCGTACTGGACGGGGACGGGGTGCTGCTGCGCATCAGCGACGACGGCAAGCCGCTCACCCAGACTGCGCAGGAGGCGCTTATCGCCCCCTTCTTCCAGACCCAGGAACTTGGCGAGGGGGTGGGCCTGTCCCTGTGCAAGTCCATCCTGGAGCGGCAGGGAAATTCCTTAACCATATTCAGCCGTCCCGGGGGTGGCAACACGTATAGCATCAGGCTTTTGACCAGAAAGGAGAATATCTGAGATGGCGAAACTGTTGGTAGTAGACGACGAGGCGAACATCAGGCTGCTGTA
Source organism: Geomonas agri (assembly GCF_020179605.1). NCBI lineage: Bacteria > Pseudomonadati > Thermodesulfobacteriota > Desulfuromonadia > Geobacterales > Geobacteraceae > Geomonas > Geomonas agri. Next base: position 13,295 of record NZ_JAINZO010000002.1, on the reverse strand, counting down.
CTCCCAGGAGCTGAGCGACGAGGGGTACCAGGTGGTGACGGCGGGGAGCGCTCTGGAAGCGGTGGAGAAGCTGGAGTCGGAGAGCTTCGACCTGGCCGTGATCGACATAAAGCTGAAGAACGAGAGTGGCATCGAGCTGCTGCAGCGCATCGTCAAGGAGCGTCATACTATCCCGGTGATCCTGTGCACCGCCTTCTCCTGCTACAAGGACGACTTCTCGGCCTGGCTCGCCGATGGCTACGTGGTGAAGTCGAGCGACCTGCAGGAGTTAAAGGACGAGATCGCCCGGGTCCTCGCCAAGCGTCAGCGCGGGGCGTACGTCTAGAACCGCAGACAAAGATTAAGATATAGATTTGGCCTAGCCACGATTGGAGGTCGCGTTTCGTGTCCCGGTCTCAGGAGCCCCTGAATCCCTTGTCTTAGTCTCAATCGTTATCTCAACCTTGATCTTGATCTCAATCTGATCCTCGGAGGCTGCACCTATGAAGGCCGTGATTATGGCGGGTGGCTTTGGTACCCGCATGCAACCGCTCACCTGCAACATCCCCAAGCCGATGGTTCCGCTCATGAACCGTCCCATCATGCTGCACATCGTGGAACTGCTCAAGAAGCACGGCATCACCGACCTGGTCATGCTCCTGTACCACCAGCCCAGCGTGATCAAGAACTTCTTCCGCGACGGCGCCGACCTGGGCGTCAGGATCACCTACGTGACCCCGCTGGAGGACATGGGGACCGCGGGGGCGGTCAAGTGCGCCGAGAAGTACCTCGACGAGCGCTTCCTGATCATCAGCGGCGACCTTCTCACCGACTTCAACCTGCAGAAAGTGATCGACTTCCACGAGAGCAACAAGGCGCTGGCCACCATCACTCTCACTTCGGTCAAAGATCCCCTGCAGTTCGGCGTGGTGATCACGGACAAGGAGAAGCGCATCACCCAGTTCCTGGAGAAGCCGGGGTGGGGCGAGGTGATCTCCGACACCATCAACACCGGCATCTACGTCCTCGAGCCGGAGATCTTCAAGTTCATCCCCGAGGGGGAGAACTTCGACTTCTCCCAGGACCTCTTCCCGCTCCTATTGAAGAAGAAGTCGGCGCTGTTCGGCTTCCCGGTCAAGGGGTACTGGAGGGACATCGGCAACACCGATTCCTACCGCGAGGCGCACCACGACATCCTTAAGGGTAAGGTGGGGGTCAAGGTGGACGAGCCGCGCCGCGAGATGGCCGGCGTCGACCTCCGGGTCGGGGTGGACGTGAGGCTGGGCGAGGGGACCGTGGTGGAAGGGACGGTCGTGGTGGGAGACAACTCTCAGATCCAGGGGGGCGCCGAGATCAAGGATTCCGTCATCGGCCGCAACTGCATCATCGAGCCGGGAGCGAAGCTGACCCGGGCCGTGGTCTGGGACAACGTCTATATCAAGAAGAGCGCCAAGATCAACGACTGCGTCATTTGCAACAACGTGAGCGTCGGCCCGGCGACCGTGATGGAGGAAGGGGGCGTCGTTGCCGACGACACCGCCATCGGCGAGGAGAGCTACATCAAGCGGGACGTGAAGATCTGGCCCCGTAAGCTGATCGAGGCGGGCTCCACCGTTACCGGCAACCTGATCTGGGGCGAGCGCTGGAAAAAGTCCCTGTTCGAGGGGGAGATGATCAAGGGGCTCACCAACATCGAGCTCACCCCTGAGTTCGTCGCCAAACTGGGCTGCGCCTACGGCACGTCGCTCCCCAAGGGGAGTCACGTCCTGGTCGGGCGCGACACGACCCTTTCCTCGCGCATGTTGAAGCGGAGCTTCCTGGGCGGGATTCTCTCCGCCGGGGTCAACGTGCGCGACATCAGGATGGTGTCGCTCCCGGTCCTGCGCTACAAGCTGCGCACGTTCGGCGAGGTGGGCGGGGTGCACTTCCGCCAGTCGCTTGAGGACCCGGCCACCACCGAGATCGTCTTCCTCGACGCCGACGGACTCGATTTCTCCTCCGCCATGGGCAAGAACATCGAGCGCATCTTCTACAAGGAGAACTTCCGGCGCGCGCACCACATGGAGCCTGGGGGGATCACCGAGCTGCCCCAGGTGATGGACTTCTACCGTGAAGGGTTCTTCCGCGGGCTGGACCAGCAGCTGATCAGGGGCTCCAAGGCCAAGGTGGTCATCGACTTCAACCACTCCCCGGCCGGGCAGATCCTCCCCCAGATCCTCAACGATCTCGGGTGCGAGGTGATCGGCCTCAACACCTACCTGGACGAGCAGCGCGGCTCCAAGACGGTGGACGAGAAGCCCAACTCCCTGCAGCAGCTGGCCAAGATCGTGATGACGCTGGAGGCCCGCGCCGGCTTCTGGCTCGACCCGACCGTCGAGGAGGTGGTGTTGGTGGACGAGACCGGCAGGATCTACCAGCCGGAGGAGTACCTCGCCCTCATGACCACGCTGATGCTGAAAAGCGGCGCGCGGGGTGCCTTCGCGGTCCCGGTATCGGCCCCCTCGGTGATCGAGGAGATCGCCCAGGAGAATGGTTCATCGGTGCGCCGCACCAAGAGCATGGACCGCGCCATGATCGAGGCGGCCATCTCGCCTGAGGTGGTCATGGCCGGCTCCATGACTGGGCGCTTCGCCTTCCCGAAGTTCCAGGCCGCCTTCGACGGCATGTTCACCATCGCCAAGACCATCGAACTCTCCAGCGCCACCGGGGTGCCGCTGTCGCGTGTCTTGAAGGAGGTCCCCAAGAGCTCCTTCCTGCAGGGGAAGGTTCCCTGCGTCTGGGAGAAGAAGGGGGGCATCATGCGCAAGATGAGCGAGGACAGCCTGGACAAGGAGGCCTCCTTCATCGACGGCATCAAGGTCTCTTTCGGCAACGACTGGGTGCTGGTGCTGCCCGACCAGTACCAGCCCGTGATCCACGTGGTGGCCGAGGCCAAGGATGCCAGGGCCGCGCAGAGGCTCCTCGAGGAATACATGCAGAAGGTGGAACGCTGGAAAAAGGAGCTCGCCCAGTAAGAGGCGCTGCGGCCTGCGCTGCATCATCAAGGGGATAGGATGAGCGAACCACTGTACCTCACGCTGCTTTGGCACATGCACCAGCCCTTCTACAAGGATCCGGTCCGGGGGGAGTACCTGCTCCCCTGGGTCTACCTCCATGCGGTGAAGGACTACTACGACATGCCTGCCATCGTCGCGGAGAGCCCCGGCGCCAAGGTGGTCTTCAACCTGGTCCCCTCGCTGTTGGAGCAGATTCTCGACTACGCCTCGGGGGAGGCGGTGGACCCGTACCTGAGCCTTGCGCGCAAGGCCCCGGCGGAGCTGGACCCGTCGGAGCGGCTCTTCCTGCTGGAGAACTTCTTCTCCGCCAACAAGCAGCGCATGATCGAGCCCTACCCGCGCTACCTGGAACTGTACCGGATGGGGGGTGACGGGATCCCGGGTACCGCAGCCTCCCAGGCACCGCTTTTCACCGAGCGGGATCTCCTCGACCTGCAGGTCTGGTTCTACCTCGCCTGGACGGGTGAGGCGGCCAGGCGGCGCTTCCCGCTCTTCGGGGAACTGATCCGCAAGGGGAGGGGGTTCGACGCCGGCGACAAGGCACTGCTCTTCGACACCCAGCGCGAGCTGATCTCCGAGATCATCCCGCTGTACCGCCGACTGCACCAGGAAGGGAAGGTCGAGCTTTCGGTGACCCCCTATTTCCACCCGATCCTGCCGCTTTTGTGCGATTCGCGCATCGCGCAGGTGGCGCTTCCCGGCGCGAGCCTTCCCAAGATCGACATTCGGTACCCGGAGGACGCGCGCGGGCAGGTCGCGCACGGCATCGAGAGCTTCGAGAAGCTGTTCGGTTTCCGGCCGCGCGGCATGTGGCCCGCCGAGGGGTCCGTGAGCGACGAGGCCCTCGGCATCATGGCCCGGGAGGGGCTTCGCTGGACGGCCTCCGACGAGAGGGTGCTGTCCCAGACCCTGCCGGGCGGGCTTGACGAGGAGCGTGAAGAGCTCTACCACCCCTACCTGTTTCAGCAGGGTGGCGAGGAGATCGCCCTCTTCTTCCGGGACCAGGTGCTCTCGGACCAGATCGGCTTCACCTATTCGCAGTGGGAGGCGGAGCGGGCCGTGGCGGACTTCGTCGGGCGGGTGAAGGCGGTCCGGCAGCAGTGCCGCGCCCCCCGGGTGATTTCGGTGATCCTGGACGGCGAGAATGCCTGGGAACATTACCACGACAACGGGCTCCCTTTCCTGTCCAGGCTCTACGCCGCGCTGGCACAGATGCCGGGTGTGGAACCCGCCACCTTCTCGGAGGTCTTGGAGCGGGTGCCGGAGCGCCGGGTGCTGCGCCACGTGCATCCCGGCTCCTGGATCAACGCCGACTACGGTATCTGGATCGGGCACCCCGAGGAAAACCTCGGATGGGAGTACCTGGCCAAGGCGCGCCAGGCCGCGGTTCACAACAGCACCGAAGTGGCCCAGCTCCTCGCGGGCGGGGACAGCAGTGACGAGGCTGCCCGGCGCGCCTGTAAGGCCCTCTACGCCGCGCAGGGGAGCGACTGGTTCTGGTGGTACGGCGACGACCACTTCTCCCCACACTCTGGCAGGTTCGATCTGCTGTTTCGCAGCCACCTGATCAACGTCTACCGGCTGCTGGCGCTGGAGGTCCCGGGGGAACTGCACGAGCCGATCAAGAAGCAGCGCCCCGCCGGCTTCGTCCGGGGACCGGCGCGGCTGATCACCCCCGCATTGGGGGGCGCGGGCGAAGATTACTTCGAGTGGCTCGCCGCGGGGTTGTACGACCTGACCCGGCAGGGGGCGGCGATGCATGCGGCGGAGCCCGGGCTGCAGTCCTTCTTTTACGGTTACGACCTGGACTATTTCTATTTCAGGATCGATGGCTCCCAGCCGCTGGAAAAGCTGTTGCAGCCGGGGGACCGCCTGTCGTTGCACCTCATGGGTGGGGGGGAGTACCGTGTCGAGATGCAGCCGGGCGACGGTGAAGGGGAGCTGCAGCTATTGCAGGAGGGAAGGTGGCAACCTTCCGGCGGGGTGGCGCGCTACTGGGTTGGCCGCAGCGCTCAGCTGCGTGTCCCGCTCCCGGCGCTGCGGGTCAACGCGGGGGATCGTCTCAGCTGCTACCTAACCCATTCTCGCGGAGTGAACCTGCTCGGTCGCTGGCCCACCGAGGCGCCGCTTGCCCTGGCGTACGCGGGGCCATGCCTCGGGCTGGAGCAGGGGACGCTCACGGACGTCTCTCCGCCGGAATCCAACGCATCTTAAATTTTTCTTTTACAAAAAAACTTTACCCGCGGGCAGTCTTAATCTAGACTATGCCTATAATTCCAGGGTGTTAGAGGTTTTACATGAAGATTTTGTTTGTTGCGTCGGAGGTTACTCCCTTCGCCAAGACCGGAGGTCTGGCGGACGTTGCCAGCGCGCTCCCGAAGACTCTCAAGACGCTTGGTCATGACGTGAGAATCATGATGCCCTTTTACTCCGTGGTCGAGCGGGGCGGCATGGCGGTCCGCAAAGGACGCAAGAGCGCCTCGGTCATGGTGGACGGCGTCGAAAAGAAAGGCTTTCTGCGCCAGGCTTCCCTCGGGGAGATCCCGGTTTACCTCATCGAGAACAAGGAATACTTCGCCCGCGAGGAGCTCTACGGCACCCCCAGCGGCGACTATCCCGACAACGCCCAGCGCTTCTCCTTCTTCTGCCGCTGCGTGTTGGAACTGCTGAAGAAGATGGACTTCCGGCCGGACATCATCCACTGCCACGACTGGCAGACGGCGCTGATCCCGCATTACCTGAAGCACGAGCGCAAGAATGATCCCTTCTTCACCAGGACCGGGGTCATCTTCACCATTCATAACCTCGCCTACCAGGGGCTCTTCCCCAAGGAGGAGCTTGCCACCATGGGGCTCTCCAAGGAGTGCTTCACCATCGACGGGCTGGAATTTTACGGCAAGGTCAACCTCCTGAAGGGAGGCATCCTCACCGCCGACCTGGTGACCACTGTCTCCGAGGCCTACTGCCGTGAGATCCGCACGCCGGAGATGGGGTGTGGCCTGCACGGGGTGCTGCAGACCAGGAAGGACGACCTGGTCGGCATATTGAACGGCCTCGACTACGAGGAATGGAATCCCGCCATGGACCGGGAGATCATGAAGAATTACAGCCACGCCTCCCTGTCCGGAAAGATGGTGGACAAGATCGGGCTGCAGCGACTCATGGGGCTTGCCAGCGCCCCCGATATCCCCGTCTTCGGCATGGTCTCGCGCATGGTGGCCCAGAAGGGCTTCGACCTGATCGCGGAGCTGTTGCCGATGATCGCCAAGGCCCCCATGCAGCTGGTACTCCTGGGCAACGGCGAGGACCGTTACCTCAAGGCTTTCAATGACATCAAAGCTGCCGGTGCCCGCAACATCGCCTTCACCAGCGGCTTCGACCATTCTCTCGCGCCCAAGATCTACGCTGGCAGCGACATGTTCCTGATGCCGTCCTTCTTCGAGCCGTGTGGGTTGGGACAGCTGATCGCCATGCGCTACGGCACAGTCCCCGTCGTGCGCAGGACCGGCGGGCTCGCCGACAGCGTTTTCGACCCCCGGGACAACGACAAGACGCCCAACGGCTTCTTGTTCGATGAGTACAGCGCCGAGGCGCTTTGGGAGGCTATCAATCGGGCGTTGACCGCCTACCAGGACAAGGCGTTCTGGAAGAAGCTGATGCGCCGCGGCATGAGCAGTGACTATTCCTGGCAGAACTCGGTACACAAGTATCTGGAGTTGTACCGCAAGGCCCTGCTGCGCAAGGGAGGGGAGGCGTAACCTGTGGAACACGAAGATCTCGACGAACTGGCCGGTGAGATCCGGAGGCTCATCGAAAGCAACAAGGAATTTCTGAAGCGCGTGGTCGAGGAGGACTATGACGACGAGGACGAGGCCGACGGCGAAGAGGAAACTCCGGAGGATCCCGAGGACTTCGAGGAGTTGTAATTAAGGCCGTGCACGTGAAATACAAAGGCGGCGCCGAGAACTGGTCTCGGCGCCGCCTTTGTTGTTTGTGGCTCTCGCGGAAGCTGCGTTGGTTCCCCTCCCGTTGCGAGAGGAGGGGGGCCGCTACTACTTCGCGGCAGGCTGTTCCGGGACGATGTCCACCGAGGTGATCGGGGCCGGACCCGCCGTTGCCGGCGCGGATGCCGGCGCCGCGGCCGGCTGGGGAGCCGGTGCCGCCGGTGCCGCAGCCTGGGGCGCCGGCGGGGCGGCCGGGGCCGGTGCCGGTGCCGCGGGGGCAGGAGCTGCCGGAGCCGCAGGCGGGGTGTAGTAGACCGGAGCGCTGGCCGGAGCCGGCTGCATTTCTTTTTCCTTCTCTTTCCCACCGAAGAGCGGCTTGTAGGTCTGCATCAGGGCGAGCATCTCGTCGAACTGCTTAACGTAGAGGGTGGAGACCTCGGGGCCGTTGGAAACGGAGGAGGGCTCGCTCTTGGCGAAGGCGGCGTTAACCCCCGCCACCGTCTTGAACTTCACGTCGACCTTCTCGGTCAGGTTCGCCGCGGCTTCGTCAAAGTCGGGGTACTGCAGCGAGAAGAACACCGGGTAGGACGGGACCTCACGACGGAAGTTGGGATACTCCCAGATGGTGCTTCCCTCGCGGTCCAGCATCACCGCGGACATGGAGAGGTAGTTGTAGTCCGTCTCCAGGTAAGAAAGGAAGTTGCTGGAATAGACCTTGCCCGGTTTGGTGAGGCCGCTCACGGTCACGAAGAGGACCGCGTCCAGGCCGTTCTCGGTCATCAGCTGTTTCAGGTCATCCTTTTTGAAGAAGTACTTGTTGTAGACGATGCGGGCGTCGTCGCGCTTCTCGCGGTTCCAGACCAGACTGCTGAAGAGCCGGTCCGGGTCGGCAGTCACCGGGCGCACTGCGTAGAATATGCCGGTGCTCCTGATTCTCGCCACCAGTTCTTTCTCGTTCCTGAGGTTGTAGCCGCGCACGATGGAGAGGATGGCCGCTTTTTCCGGGTGCCTGATGTCGCTGTCGGCATCCACGAAGAACGGCGCCACACCGATGGTGCGCACCTTCTTCTCCAAGGTATCCTGGGGGATGTTGTAGTAGTTGTGGGCACAGCCGAACAGCGCGCCGGTTACCACCATGAGCAGGGCAAGTCTTAACAAGATCCTCATCTGTTGACGCCTCCTGTAAAAGGTTCTAACTCTCCGCCGTCTTATATCAGAAGCTTAGCCGGAGTGCTACAGCTTATTGCTCACCTTCCAGCATGATGAAGCCCACCTGCCTGCCGGTGTCACCTTCGTCGCGGCGGTAGGAGAAGAACAGCTCCTGGTTGCAGCTGACGCAGTGCTCGCTCACCTGGATCTGGTCGGCGGCAAGGCCTGCGTCCAGGAGCAGTTGGCGGTTGGCTTTGCCCAGGTCGAGCATCCATTTGCCTTCCGCCTGCGCCGTGGCGCACAGGTCCCAGGCCATGCCCGCCTGTTTGAAGGCGTCGCGCACCGGGGCGTCCACCTCGTAGCAGCAGGCGCCGATGTGGGGGCCGATGGCAGCACGGATGTCCTTCTTGGCGCAGCCGAAGAGGTTCACCAGCGCTTCAACGCCCTTGGCGGCGATGTTGCCCGCGGTTCCCTGCCACCCTGCGTGCAGTGCGGCCACCACCTTCTGCACCGGGTCGTGCAGCAGGACGGGCACGCAGTCGGCGACGCAGACAGCGATCATGATACCGGGCTGGTTGGTGACGATGCCGTCGCACTCGAGCTTCAGGAAGTGGGACAGTTCAGGGTTGGGCGCGTCGATCACCAGGAGGTCGGTGCCGTGCACCTGGCTCACGGTGAGGAAGCGGTCCAGCGTCGCCCCCAGGCTGCGGGCGAGCAGGCTGCGGTTCCCCTCCACGTTGTGCGAGGAGTCCAGCGTGTTGCTCCCCAGGTTGAGCGAGTTGTACGGGGGACGCGACACCCCTTCGTGGCGCGTGGTGAAGCCTGCGACAGCGCCTGCGGCGAGTCGCGGTTTCAGGTACTGGATCTTTCCTGCTTTCTGCATTTCCATGTATGACACCTCTTTCTATGTATTAATTATTTCTCTAGCCCCTAGTCCCTGTTTTTCTCTTCCAGGTAGGCGATGATGCCCGCCATGTCCGGCGGCAGTTCCGTGTCGAACTCCAGGTATTCGCCGCTGACCGGGTGGATGAATCCGAGGGTCTTGGCGTGCAGCGCCTGGCGCCCCATCGCCCTGATCATCTGCTTGAGGACCGGGTCCTTCAATTGGGCCAGCCGACTGCCGCCGCCGTAGACCTCGTCCGCCAGCAGCGGGTGCCCAGACTCGGAGAGGTGCACCCTGATCTGGTGCGTGCGCCCGGTCTCCAGCTTGAGGCGTACCAGCGAGATGCCAGGGTAGCGGGCCTCGACGCGCCAGTGGGTGATAGCGTTCTTGCCGTGCCGCGCCTTGCCCGACATCTTCTTGCGCTCCACCGGGTGCCGCCCGATCACGCTCTCGATGCGTCCCCGGTCCTCCTTGGGATTGCCGTACACCAGCGCGAGGTAGATCCGCTTGATGGAGTGCACCTTGAACTGCTCGGCAAGCCCGTTGTGGGCCCGGTCACTCTTGGCGATCACCAGCGTCCCAGAAGTGTCTTTGTCAATGCGGTGCACGATGCCCGGCCTGAGCTCCCCGCCGATGCCCGACAGGTCTTTGCAGTGGGCGAGGAGCGCGTTGACCAGGGTTCCCTCGGCGTTGCCCGCGCCGGGGTGCACCACCATGCCCGCGCCCTTGTTGACCACGACGATGTCGCTGTCTTCATACAGGACCTCGAGCGGGATCTCCTCCGGTTGCGGTTGGGCTGGTGCCGGCGGGGGAATGGTCACCGTCACCGCTTCGCCTCCCTTGAGCTTGAGGGACGGCTTTTGCGGCTGGCCGTTCACCATGGCCTGGCCGGTTTCGATCAGCCGGAGGGCCGCGGAACGGGTGATTTCGGGGACGCTGCGGGCGATGAAGCTGTCCAGCCGCTCGGGGTCAGCGCCGCAGGGGAAGGTAAGTTCAATCGGTTCCATCTATGTTGGTTTCTCCTGGGAGAGGGACTCCCGTAAAAAAAGCGCGGGCGCGTTTCTGAATGGAAGCGCGCCCGGGACCTGTCAGTGTTGAAGTTGTACTGCTACCAGATGTTCGATTCGATCTTTCCCGCCCGCTTGATCAGTACGTCGACCACGGCGATATCGAAGATATTGGATTCCGCGAGTTCCTTGCTCACCCGCGACTGGAAGTGCTCCCGTCCCTCTGTCAGTTGCTCGTTCAAGAGCTCGAAGATGTTGTCTTCCTTGATCCCCTGTTCGACCTTCTCGCGGTTGTAAAGGGCTACGTCCGATACGATTGCCCTGGCCAGCCTTCTCGCCTGATCCTGGTTTTCTATGAGACTCATCGAAAATCTCCTGGCGGTCAAATAATCAGGGCACACTATACGCAGTTTTGCATCAAGATTCTATCTTAATTTTAAGGCGAAATAGATGTTGGCGTTTCCGCGCCTCACCAGGAGCGCCACCGCGCCCCGGTTGTTGGCGTCCTTCATCGCCTTTTGGTACTCCGCGAGGTTACGTACCTTCTTCTGGTTCACCGACACGATGACGTCGCCGCGCTGGATGCCGCTTTCCTCGGCGATGCCCCCCGGCTCGAGGTCGCTTACCACGACGCCAGTGATGCCGCGCCGGCGCATTTCCGGACCGACCTCCTCGACGGACAGGCCCAGCAGCCCGGCGTCGCGCTCCGGCCTTTGCATCTGAGACTGCGCGGGTGCGCTGTCCGCCGGGGCAGTGGTGACCGAGACCTTCACCTCTTTGCCGTCGCGGTACAGGGAGATGTCGACCTTCCTGCCGATGGGGGTCTCACCCACTAGGCGCTGCAGTTGCCGTACGTCCTTGACGCTCTCGCCGTTGAACGCGGTGATGATATCCCCCTGCAGGATGCCGGCCTTGGCTGCCGGGCCGCCGGGGACCACGTCGTTGACCAGGGCACCGCCGGCCTTGGGAAGCCCGAAGGATTTGGCCATCTCGTCGGTGACCGACTGGATCGAGACACCGAGCCAACCCCGGCTTACGTTCCCCTTGGTGATCAGTTGGGTGACGACCTGCTTGGCCATGTTTACCGGTATGGCGAATCCGATCCCCTGCCCGGCGGCCACGATCGCAGTATTGATACCGATCACCTCACCGTAGATGTTGAGTAGCGGTCCACCGGAGTTACCGGGGTTGATGGACGCGTCGGTCTGGATGAAGTCCTCGTAGGTCTCGATCCCCATGTTGGACCTGCCGGTGGCGGAGATGACACCGACGGTTACGGTGCGGTCCAGGCCGAAGGGGTTGCCGATGGCGACGGCCCACTGTCCGACCTGCAGTTTGCTGGAGTCCCCCAGCACTGCCGCCGGCAGCGGTTCTTTGGCGTTAATCTTGATGACGGCGATGTCCGTCTTGGGGTCCGAGCCGATCACCTTGCCGGGATAAACGCTCTCGTTGGAGAGCTTGACCTGGATCGTCTCCGCGTCCCTAACCACGTGGTCGTTGGTGACGATGTATCCTTCCTTGTTCAGGATGAAGCCGGAGCCGAGGCTGCTCTCCCTGCGGTATTGCGGGCGGCCTGAATCTCCAAAAAAATCCTCGAAGAAGGGGGAGCCTTCGAAGAACGGACGGACAAGTTTTTTCTTGCCGACAGTGGATATGTTTACTACTGAAGGAGTGACTTTTTTCACCAGGGAGGTGAATGCCTGCTGGGTGTTCAGTATGTCTTTGGGAACTTCCTGGACCGGAGCTGGTACAGATTCTTTTCTGTCCGATTCATACAGGAGAGCGCCTTCTTTCTTTTTGCACGAAGACAGGATTGTGGAAAGGATCAGGAAGACAACGAGTAGTCGGACGCTTTTCATTTGTCGCTCCTTTAAATGAAAGGCTTAGCGGGAAGCAAAAAGCGTAGCCAAAAACCAGATTGATGTCAACCCTTTCGGCAGATTCAGCAACTCTCTCACCGTTCTGTAAATACCCCTTGACGGCAGATGGGTATTTGCATATATATGCAGAGACGGGGGTGTCGCGTGCAAGAAAAGATCAAGCAGGAAATAAGAGAGATGAAGCTGGGTGAGAAGGTGCGTGGACTGCGCCAGGAACAACGGCTCACCCTCCAGGCCCTGGCTGATATGACCGGTCTGTCCAAGCCGCTCCTGTCGCAGATCGAGAACGACCAGGTCACGCCGCCCATCGCCACCCTGCTGAAGATCGCCAAGGGACTCAAAGTAGGTATTCACTACTTCTTCGAGGAGGCGGGGGACCGGCAGAAGTTCATGCTGACCCGCGGCGACCAGTCCCCGCTGGGCAGCCAGCGCCGTCCCGGCAAGGACGCCGTGCAGCAGGGGTATATGTATAAGCCCCTGGCACCCGGCATGCGCCAGAAGAAGGTGGAGCCTTTCCTGATCGAGTTCGAGCAGCGCGAATGGGATACCAGCCTCTTCTACAGCCACGAAGGAGTCGAGTTTCTCTATCTGCTCGACGGTGAGCTGGAGTTCCACTACGCCGACGAGGTCATGCGGCTCTATCCCGGCGACAGCATTTACTATGAATCCTCCGAGCCCCATGGCTATGTGTCGGTCGGAGAGGTTCGTGCCCGGGCCGTTGCCGTACTCTACACCAAGAGCTAGGCCTCCAGTTCTCCGTTAAACAAACAACGAAAAGCGTAACAGCAACTGGCCAGGAGTCTGAGTTTTTGACGCTGGCACTTGATGTTACGCTTTTTTAAGTTTGACAGTCTGGTATGGGCCGGCTATCATTTAACCTCGTCCCCCAGCCACCGTTGACAACTTGATACTTCCCGCATCGCTCCCTCTTCCAAACTGAATTGCGTGTTCTCTCCTTCTAGCTCATCTTCTCGGTGCTTTGTTGTCCTCGGGCTGTTCCGGTTGTCGTTGTGGGGAATTGGATGAGGTTAAAGAATTTTATTCATTAAATCGTTGACGGTGGGGATGCGCTTTGTTATAAACGTCGACTCCGCAGCAACGACGCTCTTTGCAACCGAATATTGAACCGGCAGGAAGAAGGGCCACAGGAGCACCTCGTGGTGTTCTGACAGTCTTTCGGGCACGATCTCTGGATCAGGCCACTGCAAAATGCCTCGAAAAATTTTTGAAAGAAAATGTTGACAGGCGGCAACGGTTCAGGTAGGGTGCTGAGTCTGTCGCAACACGGCGGCTTGGTCTTTGAAAACTAAATAGTAGACGAAACAGCATTTGCGAGTTTCAAAATGTAACAAGTCAGTTGTTTCAAACTAGAATCGGATTTTCCGGTTTCATTTTAA